>NZ_JANIKJ010000006.1:0-123845 GCF_024580965.1 Corynebacterium kozikiae | reverse complement strand
CCCCAATGCCCCCAACCCCCCACGCCCACGCCAGCCAAAAAGCACACGGAAAAAGGGCCCGGCCTCGAAAACTTCGAAGCCAAGCCCTAACTATCTCAGCACAAGCGTTCCTTGTGCCAAACCCTATTCCGCAACCCTATTCTGCAGAATCGCGCTCCGCGAGCTCCTTGTCGATTTGCAGGATGCCTGCGCCGGTATCGGCGAGCTTGAGGCGGTCCAGGATGCCACCCACGGTTGCCTCCTCCTCGATCTGCTCAGCCAGGAAGTGGTCGAGGAGTGGGCGGGAGTCGTAGTCCTTCACGGAATCGGAGAGGGCAGCGAGGTCACGGATCAGGCCGGAGACCTTCTGCTCGTGCGCCAGGGAAGCCTCGAAGGCGTCGGTGGCGTTGGCGATGTCCAGCTTTGGTGGGGTGATGTCGCCGATCTGTGGGACGTAGCCGCGGTCGCGCAGGTGCTCCGCGAATGCCTCTGCGTGGGTGAGTTCTTCTTGGTGCTGGTTCTGGAACCAGTCACGCATGCCCACCAGGCCGAGGTCGTCCATGTGGTAGGAGAGCTGCAGGTAGACCATTGCGGCCTCGAGCTCTGCGGTCACTTGGTTGTTCATTGCTGCTGCGAGTTTTTCATTGATAGCCATGCCCCAAAGCGTACCGACGTCCACCGGATGTGTCACTGAAGCTTAGGCCACCTTAAATACGGTTTTCGGTTAAGGGAAGGCAATCATTGCAAAAACCTTTCAACGCCTATTTGATTATGTGAGTAAAGCTAATAGCGCTGCTCACTGCCGCCTTTTTGTTGCCGCGCGAAGCCTTGTTTCCTGCGGGCGCTGGGTACGCCGCTAAGCCTAACCTTGGTGATTGGATGTGGCCTATTTCACTGATCTGTGACGTTAGTCAAGGAATGATATTGTTGCGCTCAGGTTGAAACAGAAGAAATCTAGATCGTGCCGCGTAGCGAAATGTGGCGGGAACAGTGAGAGTGGAGGCGCACGGAAGTGTCTTACGATTCATACCTTGAGTCGCACCCCAAGCCAGTGAGTGCAATCAACTGGAACACCATCCCCGATGAGAAGGACCTCGAGGTCTGGGACCGCCTCACCGGCAACTTCTGGCTGCCGGAAAAGGTGCCCGTGTCCAACGACATCAAGAGCTGGTCCACCCTCAACGAGCTGGAAAAGCAGACCACCATGCGCGTGTTCACCGGCTTGACCATGCTGGACACGATTCAGGGCACCGTTGGCGCTACTTCGATGATTCCCGACGCCCGCACTCCACACGAAGAGGCTGTATATACCAACATTGCCTTCATGGAGAGCGTGCATGCCAAGAGCTACTCCAACATCTTCATGACCCTGGCATCCACCAAGGAGATCAACGAGGCCTTCCGCTGGTCCGAGGAGAACGAGAACCTGCAGCGCAAGGCCAAGATCGTGCTGTCCTACTATGAGGGTGACGACCCGGAAAAGCGCAAGGTTGCCTCCACGCTCCTGGAGTCCTTCCTGTTCTACTCCGGCTTCTACCTGCCGATGTACTGGTCCAGCCACGCGAAGCTCACCAACACCGCGGACATCATTCGCCTCATCATTAGGGACGAGGCCGTGCATGGCTACTACATTGGCTACAAGTACCAGCAGGCGCAGCGCGAAGCCACCGAAGCTCGCCGCGAAGAGCTCAAGGAATACACCTTTGACCTGCTCTATGACCTTTACGACAACGAAATCCAGTACACCGAGGATCTCTACGATCCGCTCGGCTGGACCGAGGATGTGAAGCGCTTCCTGCGCTACAACGCCAACAAGGCGCTGAACAACCTTGGCTACGAAGGTCTCTTCCCGGCCGACGAAACCCGCGTGTCCCCGGCGATCCTTTCCGCGCTCTCGCCAAACGCCGACGAGAACCACGACTTCTTCTCCGGCTCCGGTTCCTCCTATGTGATCGGTAAGGCCGAGAACACCACTGACGACGACTGGGACTTCTAGGGCTCCTTTTAGGGTTCCTTGGCTGAAGTCAAGGGGCAGCATTGGCCGATGGTCTTGGCGCCGCTTTCTCTTCCTTTATCTTTGCTATCTCTGCGTTCGCGAGGTGGGGGAGAGGGGGCGGCGCTGTTGCGTATGGGGCTGCTGTGGCTTGACTGGCGGTGAGTTGAGTACGGATCCAGGAGCTGGAGGGGATCAACCTTTGGATTGATACCCCGCGGGGGTATGTGGGATGTGGCAAGGGTCACGATATTCGCAGCGTTCGGGGTGGCAAAAAATCCGGTTTTGCTGCATAAGCAACGGCCATCACGCTTAACGCGGGTAAAACCTTGGAAATTGCTGGCAGGAACCCGTAACCCCGCTGGAGATGCCAGCAAAAGCCGCTGGCTTTAGGCGGTATAAGGCCTTAAGATAAGGCGATGTAAATTAGGTCACTTCACTCAAGCGCAGGGAAAACTCCCTGAAACTATGTGGGTGACTCACAAGTCAGGAGGATCGTATGACCGCTGTGGCGCCACGGCTCGAGGGTTACGTCGAGCCAACACGGCCCGCACCATCCGGCAACGGCCGCAAGGGCGAGCTGGCATGGAAGATGCTTACCACCACCGACCATAAGCTTTTGGGCGTCATGTACTTGGTGATGTCCTTCATCTGGTTCTTTGTTGGTGGCTTGATGGCCCTGCTCATCCGCGCAGAGCTGTTCACCCCAGGCCTGCAAATGCTTTCCAACGAGCAGTTCAACCAACTGTTCACCATGCACGGCACCGTCATGCTGCTGGCCTTTGGTACGCCAATCGTGTGGGGCTTTGCTAACTACGTGCTGCCACTGCAGATCGGTGCACCAGACGTTGCCTTCCCACGTCTGAACGCCTTTGGTTTCTGGATCACCCAGATCGGCGTTGTTGCAATGCTCGCAGGCTTCCTCACCCCAGGTGGTGCAGCAGACTTCGGCTGGACCATGTACCTGCCACTGGCTGACTCCATCCACTCCCCAGGCATCGGCGCCGACATGTGGATCGTCGGCGTGGGCGCCACCGGTGTGGGCACCGTGGCTTCCGCAGTGAACATGATCACCACCATCCTCACCCTGCGCGCACCGGGCATGACCATGTTCCGTATGCCGATCTTCTGCTGGAACATCTTTGTTGCATCCGTGATCGTGCTCATGATCTTCCCACTGCTGCTCGCCGCAGCACTCGGTGTGCTCTACGACCGCAAGCTCGGCGGCCACATCTTCGATCCAGGCAACGGCGGCGCCATCCTCTGGCAGCACCTGTTCTGGTTCTTCGGCCACCCAGAGGTGTACGTCCTCGCACTGCCTTTCTTCGGCATCGTTTCCGAAATCATCCCAGTGTTCTCCCGCAAGCCAATGTTTGGCTACATCGGCCTGGTGTTCGCAACCCTCTCCATCGGTGCACTCTCCATGGCTGTGTGGGCACACCACATGTTCGTGACCGGCGCCATCCTGCTGCCATTCTTCTCCTTCATGACCTTCCTGATCTCCGTGCCAACCGGCGTGAAGTTCTTCAACTGGTTGGGCACCATGTGGCGCGGCCACATCTCCTGGGAGACCCCAATGGTGTGGGTCATGGGCTTCCTGGTGACCTTCCTCTTCGGTGGTCTCACCGGCATCATGCTGGCATCCCCACCACTGGACTTCCAGCTCGCTGAGTCCTACTTCCTGATTGCGCACTTCCACTACACCCTCTTCGGCACCGTGGTGTTCGCATCCTTCGCTGGTGTGTACTTCTGGTTCCCCAAGATCACCGGCCGCATGCTGGATGAGACCCTGGGCAAGATCCACTTCTGGCTCACCTTCATCGGCTTCCACGGCACCTTCCTGGTCCAGCACTACGTTGGTAACGAGGGCATGCCACGCCGCTACGCTGACTACCTCGAGTCCGACGGTTTCACCTTCCTCAACCAGGTTTCTACTGTCTTCTCCTTCCTGCTGGGCATGTCCGTCATCCCATTCGTGTGGAACGTGTTCAAGTCCTGGCGCTACGGCGAGATCGTTACCGTGGACGACCCATGGGGCTACGGCAACTCCCTGGAGTGGGCAACCTCCTGCCCACCACCACGCCACAACTTCGTGTCCATGCCACGTATCCGCTCCGAGCGCCCAGCGTTCGAGCTGCACTACCCACACATGGTGGAGCGTATGCGCCGCGAAGCACACGTTGGCCACCACCACGAGCCAGTGAACAAGAAGTAACGATTCTTCTACTGAACAATCCTCCAAGCCGCAGGTCCGCGCAGGGCCTGCGGCTCTTGTGGTTCCCAGACCTAGTGCGGTCCCAAGGCTCAAGCCCCAGGTCCAAGCCCCAAGGTCCCACCCGCCATGCGGTAAAAACACCCAACATGTGGGAAAATACAGCAATGGATTCATACTCAGTGCCGCTGCAACCAGGCCTTCGCCCAGCCGTAGTAACCGTCACAGGGAAAGACCGCGCCGGAGTGTCCGCCGCCGTGTTTCGCGTCCTCTCCGCAAACGGTGTGCAACTCCTTGACGTTGAGCAGTCCCGCTTCCGTGGCTTCCTGGCCCTCGCAGCCTATGTGGGGCTGAACGAGCAAGAGCTGGAAACCATCCGCACAGGCCTCAAAGACACCCTCAACCAATCCACCCTCGCCGGCCTCCAGGTATCCGTGGAGCTGCAAGATGCCGCAGAATACTCCCGGCCGCGCTCTACCCATGAAATGGTGGTGCTCGGCAGCCCTGTGGAGGCAACCGCGCTGTCCAGGATCGGCCAAACCCTGGCTGATTATGGCGCAAACATTGACACCATCCGCGGTATTTCTGACTACCCAGTGACCGGCCTGGAACTTAAGATCACCGTGCCGGACCCCAAGCCAGGCGGCGCACAGATGCTGCGTAAGGCACTAGCGGAACTCTCCGCCCAGGTGGGTGTGGACATCGCCATCGAGCGCGCAGGCCTTATGCGCCGCTCCAAGCGCCTCATCTGCTTTGACTGCGATTCTACCCTCATCACTGGTGAAGTCATCGAAATGCTCGCAGCACATGCTGGCCGCGAGGCAGAGGTGGCAGCGGTAACCGAGCGCGCAATGCGGGGCGAGCTGGACTTTGAGGAGTCCCTGCGCGAGCGAGTAAAGACCCTCGCGGGGCTGGATGCCTCCGTGATTCAAGAAGTGGCCAATGACATCGTGCTCACCCCCGGCGCCCGCACCACGATCCGCACCCTCAAGCGCTTGGGCTACAAAACCGCCGTGGTCTCCGGCGGCTTTATCCAGGTGCTCGAAGACCTCGCAGAAGAGCTTGAGCTGGACTATGTGCGCGCGAACACGCTGGAAATCGTAGATGGCAAGCTCACCGGCAACGTGATCGGCAAAGTGGTGGACCGCGCCGCCAAGGCCGAGTTCCTCCGCGAGTTCGCCGCAGACTCCGGCCTGGAAATGCACCAAACCGTTGCGGTGGGCGACGGCGCAAATGACATCGACATGATCTCCGCCGCCGGCCTCGGCATCGCGTTTAACGCTCGCCCGGCGCTGGTGGAGGTGGCGGATACTTCCGTGAGCTCGCCGTTCTTGGACGAGGTGCTGCACATGCTGGGCATCACGCGCGCGGAGATCGACGCGGCCGACGAAGAAGCAAACACCGTCCGCCGCGTCCCGCTGGCCTAGCCCCTTACCTCAACCCCTGACGCCCGTCCTCACACTCCCTCACACTGCCTCACTCAGTGGGCCGCAGGCGGGCGTGCAGCACGATGTCGTGGAATTCGCCGCCCAGGTATTCCGCGCCCCGGAGGATCCCTTCCTCGGTTGCACCGGCGTTTCGTGCGACGGCACGAGACGCCTTATTGTCTACCGCACAGCGCACTTCGAAGCGATGCGCACCGTGCCTGAATGCGTGAGCCATGACCACCTTGAGCGCGTCGGTAGTGAGCCCCTTGCCCCGCGCCCATGGTGCGGCGAGGTAGCCCACGTTGACCGTCCGGTTGTCCAGGCTTTCCAGGCGGAGTTCGATGTGGCCGCAGTAGACGTCGTCTTCATCCACGATTGCCCAGGCACGCTCGGCGGCTACGAACTCCTGCGCCATCTCCTCGGTGTAGATGTGGGGGATGGTGGTGAAACGTTGGGTGAGGGGGTCGGAGCAGGCCTGGATCATGTCCGGGATGTCCCGAGGTGCGAGCAGGCGCAGATTGCAGCGGGTCCCCTCAAGGTTGTCCATGGGCATTGGCCATTGCATTTCTTCCATTGCAGCTCCTCCACACTCGTTAGCAAACACCAAACACTTGCGGCCCAGGCGGCCATACTCAGCGCTGTGACACCAGCCGCTTGAGCGCATTTTTGACCACAGTACCGTCTTCCGTGCGCCAAAAGGGTGGAATCGAGCGCAGGAAGAAGCTGCCGTAGCGGGCGGTCACAATTCGGCTGTCTAGGATGGCTACCACGCCGCGATCATCCACGCTGCGCAGCAACCTGCCGGCACCTTGGGCGAGCAGCAGGGCTGCATGGGTAGCGGCTACTTCCATGAAGCCGTTGCGCCCCGCGGCATCGGCGGCCTCCTTGCGGGCTTGGAGCAAAGGATCGTCCGGGCGGGGGAAGGGGATGCGGTCAATGAGCACCAAGGATAGTGATGGGCCGGGCACGTCTACGCCCTGCCACAGCGTGAGCGTGCCAAACAAGCAGGCGTTTTCCGCCTTGGCAAAGCGCTCGACGAGCACGCCGGTGGAGTCCTCGCCTTGAAGGAAGATGTCAAAGGGCACCAGGGGGCGCAGGGCTTCGGCGGCTTCCTCGGCGGCGCGTTTGGAGCTGAATAGCCCGAGTGTGCGCCCGCCGGCTGCCATGATGAGTTCGTGCATTTCGGCGCGCGTGGCGTCGGCTAGGCCGTCGCGCCCAGGGGCAGGCAGGCGCCGCGGCGTATAGAGAATGCCAGACTTTTGCGGGGTAAACGGCGTTCCCGCGTCCAGCGAATCCCAGGTTCCCTTGGGGATCCCCCAGCTCGCGGCGATCGCCTCAAAGTTGCCGCCGATGCTCAAGGTGGCGGAGGTGAGGATCACGGTGTTCTCGGAAAAGAGCTTGGCATTCAGCAGCCCGGCCACGGAAAGCGGCGCCACAAACAGCGTGGTTTCGGTGGCCCAGATAACATCCTGGGAATCCTCGGTCTCGTTGACTTCGAGAACGCGAACGACGGCATCATGTTGGTCACTCAAGTGGTTGGAAAGGGCAATGCGCTCGGCGTATCGCTCCGGGTCATTCAGCGCCTCGCCTTCGGGCGTGCGCGCAATGTGTTCTTTGAGTTTCCACAGCTCGTCGCGAACCAGGACCAACTGGGCCTGGAGTTCTTGGTCGAGTTCGGTGATCCTGCCCTGGGGGAAGAACAACTCTTTGGCTACCGCCACCAGGGTTTCGTCGTTCGCTCCGAGCTTGCCGGCGCGGCGCGCAGAGAGCGTGAGGGCGGTGGGGCTGATTTCAGTGGTGGCTACGGCGGTGATGCGGCCGTCGAGCTCGTGTGCCTCGTCGATGATCACCACGTCGTGTTCCGGGAGGACGTTGATGTCACTCAGTGCGTCGATGGCCAGCATGGCATGGTTAGTGACCACCACGTCCACGTCTTTCGCCTGCTTCCGGGCGATCTCCGCAAAGCATTCGTCTCCATGAGGGCAGCGGGAGGCGCCTACGCACTCGCGAGCGCTCACCGAAACCTGGCGCCACGCGAGGTTGGGAACACCGGGTTCGAGCTGGTCACGGTCGCCGGTTTCCGTTTCGTTCGCCCAGTCGTACAGGCGCTGCACGTGGCGGCCGAGCCAGGAAACTTCACCCCCGCCGCCAGGGTTAGTATCCCCACCAAAATCCATCTCAGGCTCCGCCACACCCTGTGAGACTTTGTGCATGCACAGGTAGTTGGAGCGGCCTTTCATGATGGCAAAGGTGGGCTTGCGTTCAAGGTGCGGCTCTAGGGCCTCGGCGAGCCGGGGGAGATCGCGCTCCACCAACTGCCGCTGCAGGGCAATGGTCGCAGTGGACACTACCACGGTGGTGCCGGTGGCCTGTGCGTGCGCGAACGCCGGCACCAGGTATGCCAGGGATTTGCCGGTGCCTGTGCCCGCCTGCACAGCGAGGTGGCGTCCTGATTGCATGCTGCGGGCCACGGCCTCGCTCATTGCAACCTGACCTTCGCGTGTGGCGCCGCTGAGTGCGGCCACTGCGGCGTCGAGAAGCGCGGTGTTATTGCTCATCGAATCCGACGAAGCGGGTGTGCAGCACGGGCTCATCCTTGCTCAGCGCGAGGCCTTCCCAAGGCAGCGTGACCAACTGGGAGGCCAGGTAGGCGCGGGATTCCTCCAGCGTCGGCTGGCCTTCTACAATCTTGCCGTCGCGCATCAGCGGTACCGTGAGCTCGTAGGAGTTTAGGCTGCCTACCTGCGGAACCTCGTGGTGGAAGGGGAACACCAGCTCTTCCACGGCGGTGCCGGACTGGCGGTGGGTGCGCACGGCGCGTTTGGTGCCGCCCATCATGCCCTTGTTGCGGGAACGCTTGGCAACCGGGTGTCCGTCCACTTCCACCAGCTTGTAGACCATACCTGCGGTTGGCTGGCCGGAGCCGGTGACCACTGAGGTGCCCACGCCGAAGGAATCCACGGGGTTGGCCCGCAGGCCTGCGATGGCGTATTCGTCCAGGTCAGAGCTCACGACGATGCGGGTGTTGTAGGCGCCGAGCTCGTCGAGTTCCTGGCGCACGCGGGTGGTCATCACACCCAAGTCTCCGGAGTCGATGCGCACCGCACCTAGTTCGGGGCCGGCCACCTCGATTGCGGTTTGCACGCCCTTCGAAATGTCATAGGTATCCACCAGCAGCGTGGTGTCCGTGCCCAAAGTCTCCACCTGAGAGCGGAATGCCGCGGCCTCGTTGGGGGAGCCGTCCTCATTGACATGCAGCAGCGTCCACGCATGCGCGGCGGTGCCGGAGCTCGGAATGCCGTAACGGTGTGCGGCTTCAAGGTTGGAGGTGCCGACGAACCCAGCGAGGTACGCGGCCCGGGCGGCAGTGACCGCGGCGCGCTCATGGGTGCGGCGTGAACCCATCTCGATGATTGGGCGGCCATCGGCGGCGGTGACCATGCGGGCTGCGGCCGTTGCTACCGCGGAATCCGCGTTCATGATGGAAAGGATCACCGTTTCCAGGATCACGCACTCAGCAAAGGTGCCGCGCACTGTCAGGATTGGGGAGTGGGGGAAGTACAGCTCGCCTTCGCGGTAGCCGTCGATCTGCCCGGAGAACTCGTACTTGCGCAGGAAATCCAGCGTGCCCTCGGAGAGGAAGTCTAGGGATTTGAGCTGGTCTTCGGTGAAGCGGTAGTTCTCAATTGCCTCTAAGACGCGGGCTGTACCTGCAACAACGCCGTACCTGCGTTCGCCGGGGAGCTTGCGGCCAAACACCTCAAAGGTGCATTGACGTGACCATGTGCCGTCAGCGAGGGCGGCCTCAAGCATGGTCAGTTCGTACATATCTGTTAGGAGCGCCGTTGAATTCACACTCATCAGCTTAAACGTATTGCGGGTAGGCTGTGTTGCATGAACGTGACCATGTCTTCACCAATGGCCACCCCAGAGCTGGATGAGCGGGTGGAACTCGGGGTTGAAACGAGTGAAAACTTGCCGTGGATGTGCATCGTGTGGGATGACCCCGTCAACCTCATGAGCTACGTCACCTACGTGTTCCAAACCATTTTGGGCTTTTCCAAAAAGCGCGCCACCGAACTCATGATGCAAGTCCACACCGAGGGCAAAGCCGTGGTCAGCAGCGGGGAAAAAGACAAAGTGGAAGCAGACGTGAAAAAGCTCCACAAGGCTGGACTGTGGGCAACCATGCAGCAAGCCGGATAACGTTCCACACGAATTGAAATAAAGGGGAATACCTACTGTGCAAGCGTGGAAGCGCAAGAAGGGGCTCATGAGGGAGCCCCGCTACACCTGCGTGTTGGAGGAATACGAACGCCAAGTGCTCGGCGAGCTCGCCGTTACCGTGGTAGAGGCGCTTATCCAGCGCGTGCAGTCTGCGCCGAAGGATGAGCTCGCGGAGCTCACCGGCATGGTGTCCGGCCACAAGGAACCACCTAAGGACCAAGGCCTTGCCCGTTTGCTGCCGGATTTTGAGCGCGAAGGTGAGGAGGAGTTTGAGGGCGAGGCCTCAATGCTGCGTTCCTTGCATGAGCCGGACATTTGCCGCACCAAAATTGAGCAGCTCACCCTAGTGGTCAATGCCTTGCAAGACGGCGCGGAGATCGTGGTGCCGGAGCCTGAGGCAGGGGCGTGGCTGGGTGCATTGAATGATATCCGGCTGTACATCGCCGCGAGCGGTGGTGACGCCGACGTGGTTGAATGGCTGGCATTCAACCAAGAGTCCTTGTTGCACGCAATGGACATGGACTAGGCCATCTCGTAGGGGAGAGAAGTGAAGTACGCGATTGGATATGTGGTGCTCATTTGGGGTGTGCACCTGCTGAATGCGGGTGGTGCCCTGCTGTTTTTGGGTGTGCAACCATGGGACGTCACCAGCCTGTGGCACATCTTTACCGCACCGCTGATCCACGGCAGCTACAGCCACATTATGGCGAATACACTGCCGGGTGCGCTGTTTTGTTTTCTGATTTCCCGCTCCGGGCCTCGCGCGTTTTGGGAGGTCACTGGCATTGTCACGGTGGTCGCCGGTCTGGGTACCTGGGTGTTCGGCGGCATTGGCACCAACCACGTGGGCGCCTCCGGGCTCATTTATGGCTGGCTGAGCTACCTGGTGATCCGAGGCATCTTCAACCGCTCGCTGAGCCAAGTGGTTTTGGGCGTTGTCCTGGCGTTCTTCTACGGTGGCCTCATCTGGGGCGTGTTGCCTGGCGAGGCCGGTGTGTCCTGGCAGGCGCACCTGTTCGGGGCGATCGGCGGTATCATCGCCGGCGCGATCATCACTTCCGACGACCCGCCGAAGCGCCAAAAGCTGCCTCCGCAGCAGTATCCACAACAATTTCCGCAGTACCCACAGCAGTATCCCCAGCAGGGTTTCAACCGCAATGAGTATCGGCGTTTTTGATTCCGGGGTGGGCGGGCTTACCGTGGCCCGCGCGCTCATTGACCAGCTCCCGGGGGAATCGATCACCTACATCGGAGACACCCTCAACGCCCCCTACGGCCCGCGCAGCACGGAAGAAGTGCGCCGGCTTTCTCTGAGACTTTCCGACGAACTCGTGTCCCGCGGCAGCAAAATGGTGGTGATAGCCTGCAATACCGCCACCGCCGCCATGTTGGAGGAAGCTCAACAGCGCTACGACGTCCCCGTGGTGGGTGTGATTTCCCCCGCGGTCCGTCGCGCTCTGGCCAGCACCCGCAACGGCAAGGTGGGTGTGATTGGCACAGAAGGCACCATTGCCTCCGGCGCCTACCAGCAGGAGTTCGCCAAAGTGAACCCCGAGGTGGAGGTGTTCGCGCAGGCCTGCCCGAGCTTTGTGAGCTTTGTGGAGCGCGGTATTACTGCGGGGCGTCAAGTGCTGCAGGTAGCGGAAGGGTATGTGGAGCCGCTGCAGGCAGCGGGGGTGGACACCCTCGTGTTGGGCTGCACGCACTACCCCTTGCTTTCTGGAGTGATCCAGCTCGCCATGGGGGATCACGTGCAACTGGTGAGCTCCGCGGAGGAAACCGCAAAGGATGTGTTCAAACTGCTCAGCCAGCAAGATCTCCTTGCCCAAGAGGGGGAACCGGTGCAACACACGTTTGAGGCCACTGGGGACCCGGAACACTTCGCCGCACTCGCTCAACGATTCCTCGGGCCGCATGTGACGCACGTCGGTAATGCTCGCGGGGTGTAATGTTCCACAATCTGTTGCACATCCGGGTTTCATTCATGGCAGAGTTTTGGGCATGAAGGTCACAATCCTTGGAAGCTCCGGAAGCGTGGGCGCACCCAATAACCCTGCCTCCGGATACTTGGTGGAGATCCCAGGCGCGCCGAGCATCGTGCTTGACCTGGGGCCTGGCGCGTTGGCAAAGCTGCAGGAGCTGCAGGACCCCACGGATGCACATGTGTTGTTCACACACCTGCACCCCGATCATTGTTTGGATTTTCCCTCGCTGCTAGTGTGGCGCCGGTTCCACCCCGAGGCACCTGCGAAAAGCCGCAACCTGTGCATTGGTCCGGCGGACACGGAGCGCCACCTGGGTGCAATGGATACCCCTGGGCAGCAAGAGTCACTGAGTGACACCTTTGCCTTCACCCCGTGGACGGCACACCAGCCGGAACTGGTGGATCTCACCACCGTCACCCCGTTCCCAACGGTTCACCCGGTGGAAAGCTACGCCCTGCGCCTGGAGCATGAGGGAGCGGTGCTGGCCTATTCGGGTGATAGCGCGCCCACGGAGGAGCTGGTGGCCTGCGCCAGGGATGCGGATGTGTTCCTCTGTGAGGCCACCTGGGGTGCGAGCAGTGAGGGAAAAGTGGAAAACATGCACCTCTCCGGCGCTGAGGCAGGACAAATTGCCCAGCGTGCAGGGGTGAAGCAGCTGGTCCTGGTGCATATTCCGCCGTGGGGCGACCCCGAAGAAGCACTTGCTGCGGCACGCGCGGAGTTTGCCGGCGAGGTACTGCTGGGTGTGAGCGGTCTGGTGTTGGAGGTCTAGGTTCAGTATCTAAGTTCCGCGTGTTATGCCCATGGGGTTTTTGGGCCAGGAGCCCAAATACCTTTTGGGCAGGGAGTCCGCTCGCTTTGTGGACAAGTTTTAGGCGCTGGGCGGTCGATGGCTTATTGCGGTGTGAGGGCCGCGGTCGTGACAGCATCGGTTTGATCTCTAGTGGGGGCGCTGCCACATTCCTTCAACATGTCCAATGTTGATCTGGCCTCCGGCTGGTCGGTGCAACAAGGTAATGGGAAGGGGGAAAGAGAACAAAAGCTCGCCGTCATGCGCGGTAAAAAACTCTGCATGTTGGGTGCCGACATGGCTGTAGATCATTTTTGTTTTCCATCGAGTGCCGACATATAAACGGTGCTTGAGGATGGTGACGACACCACTTCGGTTGATCCAGAGTTCGTCGGGGATGTTCCAGGCGCTACTTGATACTGAGCCTGCGGCAGTTGCGCTGGGGGTATCGATAGGGTGTGAATCTTGGTGGATTGACTCATTATCGTGTTCACACGCCTTGGGTGAAGCTGCAACTTCTCCCAAGGTGTTGTTCCTTTCCTCGGGGACTGCATCCGAGGCTCAATCGTGCAAGCTGTGGCAGTACGAGGCGATTCTGGCCCACAACACATCTGGATCAAGAGGCTGTTTAGGTGCCGGTTGTGTGGTCGAGAATCTCACGGACTTGTGCCGGAATGATGTGCATTTTGCTGTGGTTGAGGCCTTGGTGACGCTGGAATTTTTGAAGTGTCCGAGGTTTTGTTCCGTTTGAGTAGATGGGAAAATTTGGAACATGCCGAAGAGGTTTGACCAGGATGCGAAGGAGCGGGTGGTCCGCCTTGTTGAGGACCGCATCCTGGCGCAGAATATTTCCACGCAGGAAGCGTGCAAGATTGTGGCACCCAAACTGGGTGTCCCGTGGCACGCAGCCCGCCAATGGACGCAGGCATCTCGCCGCGAAGGCCGGGCAACGGAACTTTTATCTGAAGATCTCGTTGCAGAGGCGGCCAAGCTGCGTCGTAAGAATCAGAAGCTACGTGACACAAACGAGTTGTTGAAGGCCACATAGGCTTTTTCCCGTCAGAACTCGACCCCAAACGTTAAGAAATGATCCAGTTTGTAAAAAATGTATAACGATCAGTGTGCTGGTGGAGAACTTGTCAATGAATAAATGTAGCCTGTGACACATAGCAAAAGTGTTTTGTATCACTTTTTCATTTGGATCTATGTGAGGAGCTAGGATGTTCACGCTACAAAAATTTTGCCTTCCGGTAATCAGTGCCGTGGCTCTTTTGTTTGCTGCTCAGCAGGCCCCCGCCACTGCAGCACAACCTGGTATCGAAGGCGTCAGTACCAGTCAAGTCATCATCACCGTGCAAGAAAATGGTGAAATCTCATCAATAGAATCTTTGGGCAATAACGGACTGGCGCGAACCGCGGCTGGACGTGCTCCTGATTGTATTAATGCAGTGCCAGAAAAAGGATTTGTGCAGGTTTACAACAACTGCGACTGGGACATGCGGGTTAAGGTAGTTTTTGCATTCTCCCCCGACTCAGCTTGCAAACTCGTGCTTGCCGGCACCCGTACGAATATCTCCCTTCATCTTGGCCGTATCGATGGGGTGGAACTATGTTAAACCGAACTCGCGCCGGACATTTGTGGCGCTTAAACATGGCTTTTCTTGCTTTTTTCGCCTTGGTAGCAGTCCAATTTCACGCTGAGGAGCCCGAGCTTGAAGCATCAGGCCACAACACGCACATATTCATTGTTGAGAGCGAATGCTGGAATCGCTTGGATTTGCTAAGAAAGAGGCAAGATACTGGATACTGGGCTAGATCCGCAACCTGTTTTTTCGATAAAACTTTAAATAACGGATCTGGCGCTTGGGTTATACGGCCTATATAGTTCAGGAGTTTCTATGTGGTTTGATGGATATCATCAGCAATTCGGGAACCGATTGAAGAGCTTTCTTTCCACAGCAATTCCCGAAGCGCTCGCAGAGCTCACATCTACCCAGCGGCAACACGTTATTGATGGCGAGAGCGAATTTCCTTTCGAAATCCTATTAGCCATACTTAATTCTGAGCACAGCTATGAAAACAAGGTCACCCGAATCACGGCAATTACCGGTACATGGTTAAATGCAGCCTCGGGGAGCCAATGGGCGCTTGGCCCCCTAAGTAGCACCGAATACTCCGAAAGAATAGGAATTGGAGTTAGGTGGGATGAAATCGCATTTTCCCCATTGCTCAGCACCGTAGAAAGCCTTATCGACACGTATCCTGCCTGGCCAGGAGTCCTCATGGAATTTGCTCGTATACAAGAAGCTGACCGTGACTATTACCGCCAACGAATCCAGGAAGCTAGCACTGATAATTAGGTGTCACTTCCGGTTTTAGAGTGCGTTGGGGCTTTGGGGTGGATTTGATGAAGAGGGAGCCAGCCTTCCCTCGTTCGCAGGTATGTGATGTCACTGATCCACACCCGGTTGAGCTCACCAGCATCAAACTGTCCCTTGACTAGGTCATGTCTAGGTTCAGTGTCTCGGTTCAGCGTCTAGTTCCAGCGGGGCAGCAGGTATTCTTGATCGCATGACTGCTTTCACCCGCGCCGATGGGCGCGCACAGGACCAACTGCGAACCGTCAAAATTACCCGCGGGTTTACCACCAACCCCGCGGGTTCTGTGCTCATTGAATACGGCAACACCCGCGTGATGTGCACCGCAAGCGCTGAGGTTGGCGTGCCGCGCTTCAAAAAAGACTCCGGGGAAGGATGGCTCACCGCGGAATATTCCATGCTGCCCGCCGCCACCCACGAGCGCATGCCGCGCGAGTCCATGAGGGGCAAGGTCAAGGGGCGCACCCACGAGATTTCCCGCCTAGTGGGCCGCAGCCTGCGCGCGGCGGTAGACCTCAGTCAGCTTGGGGAAAATACCATCAATATTGACTGCGACGTCCTCCAGGCCGACGGCGGCACCCGCACCGCAAGCATCACCGGCGCCTACGTGGCCCTCGCGGATGCAATTGCGCACCTCAAGGCGCAGGGGGTTGTGCCGGGCGAGCCACTGCTGCCTCCGGTTGCGGCTGTTTCGGTGGGACTTATCGACGGCAACGTCTGCCTTGATCTCCCGTATGAAGAAGACTCCCGCGCTGAGGTGGACATGAACGTGGTGATGACCGCCAACGGGCAGTTCGTAGAAATCCAGGGCACCGGCGAGCACAACACCTTTGGCCGCGACACCCTGAACACCATGCTGGATTACGCCGAGAAGGGCTGCCAGGAGCTCATCGCAGCCCAGCGGGCAGTGCTGGGGCAGGCATGAAAATCCTGATTGCCTCCAACAACCCGAAGAAGCTCAAGGAGCTGCAGGCCATCCTGCCGGCGGAAATAGTGCCCTTGGGTGATCACCCATCACCAAAGGAAGACGGCGCCACCTTCGCGGAAAATGCACTGATCAAGGCCCGCGCAGGGGTCGCAGCTAGCGGCCTGGCAAGCATTGCCGACGACTCCGGGCTCTGCGTGGAGGCGCTGGGTGGCATGCCCGGCGTGCTCTCCGCGAGGTGGTCCGGAAATGGCGATGACGCCAACAACGCCCTGGTGCTCCACCAAATGGAAGATATGGCTAACCGCAACGCGGCCTTCGTCTCTGTCTGTGCGCTGGTCACGCCGGATGGCCAGGAGTTCGTGGTGGAGGGCCGTTGGGAAGGCGAGCTCTTGCGGGAACCGGTGGGCGAAAACGGCTTTGGCTACGACCCCATCTTCCGCCCCTTTGATGGAGACGGGCGCTCATCAGCACAACTTTCCCCCGAAGAAAAGAACGCCATCTCCCACCGCGCGAAGGCGCTTGCCCAGTTGGTGCCGATCATCGAAGCCCTGAACAGCGCGGAGTAGGGGAGAGGGAGCGGCCCCCCGTTTGAAGAAACGCCGGTGGTGGACGCGCTCTTTGGGAACCTCCCCAGCCTGACGCGTTACTGGGGATACAGTTGCCAACCTTTCCAGTTTGGTACTACCTGTAGTGCTATTTTGGTGTGGGCAAGAGTATTGAAGCCATGGTGAAGGCGATGCAAGTTTCGCCCAGCAATGTGAGAATATGACTACTTTTTCGAGAGTCGAAATTCGCAGAAAACTTCCCATAGGACATATAAGACCGCCTGGTTGGGGAATCCTCGAATCAACTTTCAAAATGCGAATGGCAAGGCTAAGCCATACCAGGTCAGGCAGGTATTGGAAATTTTGAAGAGGGAAAAGAGGAGGTAACGATGGAGATCAACAAGTACACCTATCAAGTTTCATGGTCCGAAGAGGATCAGGAGTTTGTGGCAACGGTTGTGGAGTTCCCATCGCTTTCATGGCTGGATCCAGATCGCCAACAAGCTGAGCAGGGGCTATTTGCGCTCGTCAGCGAGGTTGTTGAAGATATGGAGGCCAACGGGGAGAACGTGCCGGAGCCAATTGGGGGCCAAAAATTCTCCGGGAGATTTAATGTTCGGATTTCGCCCACATTGCACCGCCGTCTTGTCATCGAGGCCGGGGTGGAAGGCATTTCACTGAATGCACTGGTGACTCAAAAGCTCGCTGCTTCGTTGTAGTTGTTGATTATCCTGAGCACTCAGTGTGCTGAATTGTTGTTGCAAAGTCTTTGGTGGCCCAAGCTACCACCACAACCGGTCAGGGCGGTGTATCGCCGTGTCACACGTCATCCGCTGCACGCCCCGCGGTATGCCCCGCTAGCGACCAACGCGATAGGGGCGCACTGGTAGTGCTGCGCTCGTACTACTGTGCCAGCCGAATCCTAAGGTGTTGAGTCCGACCGCATGCCTAAACGCAGAAACCCCGACCACCAGCGAAATGCCAGTAGTCGGGGTTGTAAGAGTGCGCCCGGAGAGACTTGAACTCTCACGTCATAAGACACTGGAACCTAAATCCAGCGCGTCTGCCAATTCCGCCACGGGCGCCTGTTGGAGCATCATACCTGCCGCACATGCTTGAGGCGAAATCATGTGGCAGCAAGCCGGGGTTCGGGCTTATGGCAGGCAAAAGGCTATGGTGGGTGTGTGGAACAAAGCAAGGAAACCCCACTCAACCAAGCCGCCGGAGACGCCGGACACGCGGGACACCCTGACCCCGCCGTCCCCACTGGGAAAACCGTAACCACCACCCAGCCACCTAAGCGCAAGCTGCGGGTGCGCGCGTGGCATGTAGTGTTCCTTGCAGTGCTAGTGGCGGCTACATTGGGGTTGGCTTGGTGGCAGTGGACGCGCTTCCAGTCTGGTTCGGGGACCTTCCAGAACTTAGGCTATGCACTGCAGTGGCCGTTCTTTGGGGCGTTTTTCGTGTACGCGTACCGGAAGTTTATGGAGTATGAGAATGCCACTCGGGAGGATAAGCCGGTGGTGGTTCCAAAGCAGACGGAATTGGATGAGTCCTTTCTTCCTAAGCGCACTACGCTAAGCGTGGAAGAATTCAATGAGCTCAACCGCCCAACGAGACACAACAACTAAGTACAACAACTAGGAATAAGGAGCAGGGATCGTGACCACCATCCACCCAGAACGTAAGAAGAGCGTGCGCCAGGCGTTGACGTGGTTCTCCATCGCCGCGTGGATCACCGGTGTATGGCTGCTCGTCCTGGTTGTTCGCATGATTTGCGAGTACCTCCTCGGCATGGATATCCCCACCTGGGCACACTACATTGGCCAGGTCCATGGCCTGTTCTACATGGTTTACTTGGTGACCACACTCAACCTTGGCGTGAAGGCGCGTTGGGAGCCAGTGAAGTGGGTGGTCACCGCGCTGGCAGGCACCATCCCATTCCTTTCCTTCTTCGTGGAGCACTGGCGTCGTAAGGAAGTCACCGCGGCGTTCCAGCTTGACCAGTAGCCATTCCCCACAAATAGCTAGGCCTCTAGGAGCCTCACAAAGTTATACGCAATCGCCTTGCCGCTGCGCGCCACTTCCTGGTCTACTGCCTCCATTTCGCTGAGCATGCGGGGGCCGTCGCCGCCATCACCGGCGGTCCAGCGGGCCATCACGGTGGGGGAGACTTCGGGGTGGAACTGCACGCCCACAGCGCTACCAATGCGAAACGCCTGGTTGGGGCACGTCGGTGAACTCGCTAAGAGGGTGGCGTTCGGGGGTAGGATCTCCACAACGTCGTGGTGGGACTCCGCCACGGTGAACTGTGCGTCGAGGCCTTGGAATAGGGGGTCTGAACTCCCGGCTTCGTTGAGTATCACCTCGTAGGCACCTTCCTCCCCTTGGGTGGGGTGGCCGGTGGTCACGCTGCCGCCAAATGCGTGGCCCAGGATCTGGTGGCCCAGGCAAATACCCAGTACGGGCACGTCGCTCGCCACGGCCTCACGCAGCAAATCGTAGAGTGCCGGCAGGAAGGGGGAGGCCTCAGCGTCGATGGCGTTGCCGCGCCCGCCCAGCACAATGATTGCCTCGCCGCACTCATCAAGTGTGGGCACTGGCCGGTGCTGCAGTGGGATCACGTGATAATCCTGGCCTGCTCGCGCGATCCACGTGGCAAAGCGTTCAAGCGGCACGCCGGTGTCCGGCTGAAGCACGGTAATCATGGGGTAATGCTAGCGCGTCCCGCGTGCGGTTGCGCGTGCCGACGTCACCCCATCCCCACGCACGTCGCCCGGCTGCCCATGAGGAGTAGAGTGACCTCGGACACCTGAAATGGCGGATGAGGTTTGTGCTCACAAAGCGCCGCGCACACGGGCGCAAAATATGACAAAACCCTCACCTTTTGTGGCATATTTGTATGTCGAAACAATTTCGCGTGCATTCGCATGCGTTGGAAAAACACTATGAGGAGTAACTCGCGGTGACTGATCACGCAAAAAGCACCAACCGCCTGGTGGGCAGCTTTGACCAGCAACCTTTCGCGCTCGCTTTCGCAGGCCAGGGCTTTGCCTGGCTGGATACCCTGCGCGCACATGTGGCACAAGGTGCCGGCCGCACGGTGGCTCCAATAGTGGAGGAAGCGCACAAGCTGCTCGCCCCCGTTGCTGATGAAATCGCAGGTTCGCGCCCCTTCGGCTTTGAGCCGCTCAAGTGGGCTGACCTGGAAGCAGGCAAAGCTCCTGATACTGCCGCGGCAGCGGTGTCTGTGCCCGGTATTTTGGTGACCCAGCTCGCCACCTTGGATGTGCTCGAGGCCCAGGGTCTTGATGTGGAAGCCCCCGCGATCGGCCATTCCCAGGGCGTGCTCGGCGTGCATGCGCTCAAGGATCTCACTCGTGCCAGCGAGGTGCTGGCGATTGCGCAGCTCATCGGCGCGGCGATTACTCGCCAGGCGCGCGTCACCGGCCTCGTGGCAAATGGTGAACACAAGCCAATGATTTCCATCGCTGGCATCACCCGCGAACAGCTCCAACATGCAATTAGCGCCGCACACGAAACCCACCCAAGCGACGTCCCCCCAGTGATCGGCCTGCGCAACACCCGCGATACCTTCGTGCTGGTCGGGCGCCCCGAAGACAACGAGCGCGTCATCCGAATCCTTGAAGCCCAGGCTAAGAAGGACGCCAAGGCTGTGGAGTCCAAGCAGCGCGGCGGCAGCGCATTCAATCCGCAGATCACCGCCTTGCCAATCCAGGTGGGCTTCCACCACCCGGCGCTGCAGCCGGCCGTGCAGCAGGTTGTTGCATGGGCGCAGGCAGCAGGCCTCGACACCGAGCTCGCTCGCTCCGCCGCCGCGGACGTAATGGTGAACCCCGTGGACTGGCCCGCGCAGGTAGCGAGTACCAACGCCCGTTGGATTCTGGACTTGGGTCCCGATACCGGCGTGGTGAAGCTCACCGAACAGGCACTTCGCGGCACTGGCGGCGCAAGTTTCAATGTGTGCAGCGCTGCCGGGCAGGCAAAGCTTTTCGACGCCGGCCAGGCGCCAGCCCTCCCGAAGGCCTACGCGGAGTTCGCGCCCAAGGTGGTCACGGTGGACGGCAAGCCACGATTGGTCACCAAGTTCACCGAGCTCACCGGCCGCAGCCCCATGGTGCTCGCCGGTATGACCCCCACCACCGTGGACCCAGAGATCGTTGCCGCAGCGGCAAACGCTGGCCACTGGGCGGAAATGGCCGGTGGCGGCCAGGTGACCCCGGAGATTTTGGAGGCAAACATCCAAAAGCTCACGGACCTGCTCAACCCAGGTGTGAACGCGCAGTTCAACTCCATGTTCCTGGACCCGTACCTGTGGAAGATGCAGATCGGCGGCAAGCGCCTTGTGCCTAAGGCCAGGGAAAACGGTGCACCGATTGACGGCATCGTGATCACCGCCGGCATGCCTGAGCGCGATGAAGCCGTGGCGTTGGTCAAAGAGCTGCGTGCGAGCGGTTTCCCGTGGGTTGCCTTTAAGCCCGGTGCCGTAAAACAGATCAACGCGGTGCTCGCCGTGGCAAAGGAAGTCCCGGAGATCCCCGTGATCCTGCAGGTTGAGGGAGGTAAGGCCGGCGGCCACCACTCTTGGGAGGATCTCGATGAGCTGCTCATTGCCACCTACTCGGACATCCGCGCCCATGAGAACGTGGTGCTCGCGGTGGGCGGCGGCATTGGCACCCCAGAGCATGCCGCGGAGTACATCACCGGCCAGTGGGCCACTCGTTACGACCTGCCAGCCATGCCGGTGGACGCCATCCTCATCGGCACCGCGGCCATGGCAACCAAGGAAGCCAAGACCTCCCCGGCGGTGAAGCAACTGCTGGTGGAAACCAAGGGCTCGGCCGATTGGGTCCCTGCAGGTGGGCAGCAAAACGGGATGGCGTCGGGACGCTCCCAGTTGGGGGCCGACATCCATGAAATTGACAACTCCTTTGCCCGAGCAGGGCGCCTGCTTGACGAGGTGGCGGGTGACGCTGCCGCCGTTGCTGAGCGTAGGGATGAGATCATTGCCGCGATCGCGAAGACTGCGAAGCCGTACTTTGGAGACGTCGCCGCGATGACCTACCGCGAGTGGCTTGAGCGCTATCTGGAGATTTCCGGGCCGTACGAGGGCGAGTGGACGGACGCGAGCTGGCAGCGCCGCTTCACCGAGATGATTGAGCGCACCGAGGCCCGCCTGATCAGCCAAGATCACGGCGAGTTCGAGCCCACCGCCACCAGCGTGGAGGATCTGGAGCGCTTCAACCTGGATCAGGTGCTGCACCCTGCCGACGTCGCGTGGTTCCTCAAGCTCTGCCGCACCCCTGGCAAGCCGGTGAACTTCGTGCCCGTGATCGATCAGGATGTGCGCCGTTGGTGGCGTTCGGATTCCCTGTGGCAGTCGCAAGACGCGCGTTACAGCGCTGACCAGGTGGGCATCATCCCCGGTATCGCTGCCGTGGCTGGCATCACCCGCGCTGATGAGCCCGTGGCTGAGCTGCTGGAACGCTTCAACCAGACCTCCATTGAGCGCGTGGCCGCCGCCTCTGATGAGGCACCGCAGGAGTTGGAGCTCGATCCTGTTGCGCGCGTGATCAACGCCGCTGGCACCTACTGGGCCGGCCGCAACATCGCCTCACTCGCAGGTGCGATTGGTGCGCCCGAAGAGTGGACCGACGGGCGCCATCCCTCCGGGGCGACGGTGGAGCGTACCGACGCCACCCATGCGCTGCTCACCGTGCCGCTGTTCGGCTCCACGCCGGCAGGCACCGCCACCGAGCTGAAGATCCGCTTCACTGTGGGTGAAACCGCTGCAGTGCCGGAGGTTACCGAGGAAGATGCTGAGGCCGCAATGGCCGAGCTCACCCGCGTGGCAGCGGGCGGTGACCTGGGTGAAATGCGCGATGGCCAGGCACACTGGCGCACCACGATCACAGCCGCGGATATTGCTGATTACAACTCCGTGACCGCCGGCTACCTGCCAGCGGATTTGGCTACCCAAGGCACCGCGCCAGACGTTCTGGTGGGCAAAGCATGGCCTGCGATCTTCAACGCTGTGCGCCATGCCCAGGGCGGCAAGGTGGTGGAGGGCATGCTTTCCCTGGTCCACCTGGAGCACCACATCACCATGCTGCGCGAGCTGGAACTGCAGGGCGAGCACACCCTGGAGGTCACCGCGCGTGCCGAGGAGGTCACGGATACCACCATCGGCCGCATCGTGGTGATCCGCGCGGAAATCAGCATGGATGGCACCCCGCTGGCCAAGCTTTCCGAGCGCATGGCCATCCGCGGCCGCCGCGGCGACGCCGTGGCGCGCACCAATACCTCCGCGCTGCCTTCCGTGGTGGATGCACCGCATTCCCACCGAAACTTTGCCAAGGTCACCGCGCCGGAATCCATGCACAGCTTCGCGGTGGTGTCCGGTGACCGCAACCCAATCCACGTCTCCGATACCGCGGCAAAGCTCGCGGGCCTGCCGCATGGTGTGATTGTGCACGGCATGTGGACCTCCGCGATTGCGGAGCTCATCGCTGGTGCTGGTGCTGGAGCGGGAGCGGGCAGCAACGCCGGGCGCATTGTGGAATACACCGCCACGATGCTCGCCCCAGTGCTGCCGGGTGAGGAAATTGAGTTCTCGGTGGAGCGCACCGGGATTGACACCCGCCCTGGCCACGGCGAGGTCCGTGAGGTCACTGCCTCCGTGAATGGCCAGGTAGTGCTTACCGCCACCGCTGTGCTCGCGGCGCCGGAAACCTTCTATGCCTTCCCCGGCCAGGGCATTCAACACCCAGGCATGGGCATGCAGGCGCGTCAGCAGTCCGCCGCTGCCCGCGAGGTGTGGGATCGCGCTGATCGCCACACCCGCAACAAACTGGGCTTCTCCGTTCTGGAGATCGTGCAGAACAACCCCACTGAGGTTCGCGTTGCGGGCGAGACCTTCTCTCACCCCAACGGTGTGCTCTTCCTGACCCAGTTCACCCAGGTGGCAATGGCAACCTTGGGCGTGGCGCAGATCGCGCAGATGCGCGAGGCGCACGCACTGAACCAGCGCGCATACTTTGCCGGCCACTCAGTGGGTGAGTACAACGCCCTCGCTGCCTACGCAGAGGTGCTCTCCCTAGAAAACGTGGTGGAAATTGTCTACCAGCGCGGTTTGACCATGCACCGCCTGGTGGAGCGCGATGAGCAGGGCAATTCCAACTACGGTTTGGCTGCGTTGCGCCCCAACAAGATGGGCCTTGGCGCAGACAGCGTGTTTGACTACGTGCAGTCCGTGGCACAGGAGTCTGGCGAGTTCCTGGAGATCGTGAACTACAACCTCGCCGGTATGCAGTACGCGGTTGCCGGCACGGCTGCTGGTTTGAAGGCCCTTGAAGCCGATGCTGAGGCCAAGGCCCCTGGCCAGCGCGCCTACATCCGCATCCCGGGCATCGACGTTCCATTCCACTCCACGCACCTGCTGGACGGCGTGGACGCCTTCCGCGAGCACTTGGACTCCCTCCTGCCAGCAGAGGTAGAACTGGACGTGCTGGTTGGCCGCTACATTCCGAACCTCGTGGCGCGCCCATTCGAGCTCACCCGAGAGTTCGCCGAGTCCATCGTTGAGGTGGTGGACGCCCCGATCATCCACAATATTCTGGCCAACTTTGAGCAAGAGCTTGCCAACCCGAGCCGCCTTGCCCGCACCTTGCTGGTGGAGCTGTTGGCCTGGCAGTTTGCCTCCCCGGTGCGTTGGATTGAGACGCAGGACCTGCTGTTGCAGATGAATGTGGAGCGTTTCGTGGAGGTTGGCGTGGGGCAGTCGCCAACCCTGGCCAACATGATGGCCCAGACGTTGGCGCTGTACCCGGGCCGTGAGCTGGAGATCCTCAACGTTGAGCGTGATTCCCAGGTGGTCTTCGCCTTGGATGAGGTGGTGCGTGAGGCCGAACAGGCTGAGGGAGAAGCTGAGGTTGAAGCTGGATCCGGGGCACCCGCAGAGCCAACCCCAACACCAGCAGCATCCCCAACGCCAGCTCCAACGTCTGCAGCTCCCACCGCGCCTGCTGGTGAAACCCCAGCGGACATTACCTTCACCCCAGCCGATGCCACGGAGATGCTCATCGCGCTGTGGACAAAGGTCCGCCCAGACCAGATGGGCGCCACCGATTCCATCGAGACGCTGGTAGAGGGCGTTTCTTCCCGCCGCAACCAACTCTTGCTGGACCTCGGTGTGGAGTTCGGTTTGGGCGCCATCGACGGCGCCGCTGACGCAGAGCTCGGCGACCTCAAGAACACGGTCACCAAGATGGCCAAGGGCTATGCAGCATTTGGTCCGGTGCTTTCCGACGCCGCCAACGATGCACTCCGCAGGATCACAGGGCCCACCGGCAAGCGCCCAGGCTATGTGGCTGAGCGAGTCACCGGTACTTGGGGGCTTGGCCAAGGATGGGCAGATCACGCCGTGGCTGCCGTTGTGATGGGCACCCGTGAGGGAGCGTCGTTACGCGGAGGAGACCTGGCAACCCTGCCAATCCCTGGCTCCGCAGCAGAACTTGACCAGGTGATTGACCAGGCGGTGCAAGCAGTTGCTGCCGCTCGTGGAGTTACCGTGGGGCTGCCTACCGCCGGTGGTGGCACCGGTGGCGTGGTGGATTCCGCGGCGCTCGGTGAGTTTGCGGAGCAGGTCACGGGCAAAGCAGGCGTGCTTGCTGCGACTGCCCGTACCATCCTGTCCACCCTGGGCCTGGACGCACCGGCGGCGCAGGATCTGGAGGATGACGCAGACCAAGCCTTGTTTGACCTGGTAGCGAGGGAGCTGGGCTCGGATTGGCCTCGCCAGGTGGCGCCGGTGTTCGACGCGAATAAAGCCGTGCTGCTGGATGACCGCTGGGCGTCTGCGCGTGAAGACGTCACCCGCGTTGCCTTCGGCGAGCTTTCTGCTGATGAAGTAAACGTGACCGGCGCCGGCGAGGTTGTAGCTAAGCAAGCCGAATACTTTGGCCTTAATGCGCTGGCGGCGCAGGCACGTGAAACCAGCACTGAGTACGCCGGGGACGTTGCTGTGATTACCGGCGCCTCCCCGAATTCCATTGCCGCGGCAGTGGCCGGCAAGCTCCTGGCCGGAGGCGCAACCGTGGTGGTCACCACCTCCTCCACCGGTAGGCTGGAGTTCTACAAGAAGCTCTACCGCACCCATGCACAGGGCGATGCCGCGCTGTGGGTGGTGCCCGCAAACCTGAGCTCTTTTGCGGATCTGGACGCGGTGATTGAGTGGATCGGCACCGAGCAAACCGCAACGGTCAATGGCACCAAGAAGGTGCTCAAGCCCGCGCTAGTGCCAACGCTGCTGTTCCCCTTCGCTGCTCCTCGGGTTTCCGGCTCCCTCGCGGACGCCGGCCCGCAGGCAGAGATGCAGATGCGCCTGCTGTTGTGGTCCGTGGAGCGCCTCATCGCCGGCCTCTCCACCCTGGGCAAAGACACCCACGTTGGCGAACGCCTCCACGTGGTGCTGCCGGGCTCGCCAAACCGTGGTCGCTTTGGCGGCGACGGCGCCTACGGCGAATCCAAGGCCGCCCTGGACGCGCTGGTCACCCGTTGGAACGCAGAAACCGCATGGCAGGGTGACTCCTCCCTGGTCCACGTCCTCATCGGTTGGGTGCGCGGCACCGGCCTGATGGGTGGCAACGACCCACTCGTGGACGCCGTGGAAGCCGCAGGCGTGCGCACCTTCTCCACACAGGAGATGGCAGACATCCTGATCAGCCAGGTCAGCGAGCAGGTGCGTGCCGACGCCGCCCAGCGTCCCGTGGAAGTAGACGCCACAGGCGGGCTCGGGGAGTCAGACATCAATCTGCCGGAGCTTGCGCGTCAGCTTGAGGCGAAGCCGGCTGAGGCGCAGGAGGCACCGCGTACTATCGCGGCGCTGCCAAACCTGGCCGGTGCTCGTGCAGAAGCGGCACAGGCGCCAGACTTTGGCGGTCAAGTAAGTGAATCGCTTGAGGACATGGTGGTTGTGGTTGGTGCCGGTGAGCTCGGCCCATACGGTTCTGCTCGCACCCGCTTTGAAGCGGAGCTCAGCGGGGACCTCACCGCGGCAGGCGTGCTGGAACTCGCTTGGAGCATGGGCCTTGTCCACTGGGACAACGGCTGGTTCGACGCCGAAGAAAACGAGGTGGAAGAGGCAGACATCTTTGATCGCTTCCACGACGAAGTGCTAGCCCGCGTGGGCGTGCGCCGCTACCACGATGACTTTGGCATGGTGGATAACCTCGCACCAGAGCTCACCACCGTCTACCTGGACCAAGACCTGAGCTTCAGCGTTGCGGACAAGCAAACCGCTAAAACGTTTGTAGATTCCGAGCCGGAGACCACCACCGCCTACCTGGATGAGGAAACAGGGGAGTGGATCGTCACCCGTAAGGCCGGCTCTGCGGTGCGCGTGCCACGCCGCATGACTATGACCCGCTTCGTGGGCGGTCAAATCCCTGAGGGCTTTGACCCAGCGGTGTACGGCATCCCGGCGGACATGATTGACAATCTGGACCGCGTGGCGCTGTGGAACATCGTCTGCACGGTGGAGGCATTCCTCACCGCAGGCTTCACCCCAGCAGAGCTGCTGCGTGAGCTGCACCCCGCCCGTGTCTCCTCCACGCAGGGCACCGGCCTGGGTGGCATGGAGTCCATGCGCTCGCTCTACATCGACGGCCTGTTGGCAGAGCCACGCCAGAACGACATCCTCCAGGAAGCTTTGCCAAACGTGATGGCAGCGCATGTGATGCAGTCCTACGTGGGTGGCTACGGCCAGATGATCCACCCAGTTGCAGCCTGCGCCACCGCCGCGGTCTCCGTGGAAGAAGGCGTGGACAAGATCAAGTTGGGCAAGTCTGACTTCGTGGTGGCCGGCGGCTACGACGACCTCTCCATTGAAGGCATCACCGGCTTTGGTGACATGGCCGCGACCGCCAACTCCTTTGACATGGAGGCCAAGGGCATCGAGCACCGCTATTTCTCCCGGGCCAACGACCGCCGCCGCGGCGGCTTCGTGGAATCCGCCGGTGGCGGCACCTTGCTGCTGGCCCGCGGCTCCCTGGCCGCAGCTCTCGGCCTGCCGGTTCTGGCGGTAGTTGGCTTCGCGGAAAGCTTTGCCGACGGCGCCCACCAGTCCATCCCCGCGCCGGGTCTTGGCGCGCTGGGGGCGGCACGAGGCGGCGTGGAATCCCGCTTTAGCAAGCAACTGGCAAAGCTCGGCGTGAGTGCAGATGACATCGCGGTGGTGTCGAAGCACGACACCTCCACTACCGCCAATGACCCCAACGAGTCTGACCTGCACGAGCGCATTGCCGCAGCAATTGGGCGCAGTCAGGGCAACCCCCTGTATGTGATCTCCCAGAAGACCCTGACCGGCCACGCCAAGGGCGGCGCAGCCGCCTTCCAGTTGGTGGGCCTCACCCAGGTGCTCCGCGGTGGTGTGATCCCACCGAACTACGCACTGGACTGCGTGGACCCTGTCCTGGCGGGCAACGAGCACCTGGTGTGGCTGCGCCAGCCGCTTAAGTTGCCGGTGGCGCCAAAGGCCGGTTTGGTGACGTCGTTGGGCTTTGGCCACGTCTCAGCCCTGATTGCCTTGGTGCACCCGCAGGCATTCGTGGAAGCGCTCGGCGACCAAGCCGCGCAGTGGCAGGCTACCGCTGCCGCCCGTGAAGCCGCTGGTGATCGCGCGATCCTGGAAGGCATGTACGGCACCCGCGAGCTGTACCAGCGCCCGGTGGAGCGCAACCTCGGCACGGCGAGCAACAAGGAGCTTGAGGCAGCGGTGCTGCTGCACGAGAGCGCCCGCCTCGTTGACGGCGTGCTGGTGGTAGACCCCCGGTAGGCATTGCATGAGAGCTCCCCATCGGTTGGCCTGAAGAATCAGGTTCCGGCTGGTGGGGAGTTTTATGCGTGGTGTTTGTGCTGGCTGAGGGGTGGTGAGAGTGATAAGCCTGAGTATCCCTTATGAAAATGTGATCGTTGTCTATAAGATTTCACAACGGTGTTGAAACCGGAATCCGGCTACGTACACGTGTATTTTCATTCGTTTGACCCCCGAGGAATTGGGGGTCCATCCTTGATGGGGACATGATTGAAGGCTTTTAAGAAGAACAAAGCTCTGGGAGCGATTGTTTGTTCGGTGGCAATCGCCGCTGGTGCAGCGTTTGCGGCTCCGGTCACTCAAGCGCAGGTGGAAGCAAGTACCTGCATGGAGACGGGCGCGGACGTTTCACAAAACATCACGTTGAGCAACGAAAAGCTGTTCAGCGGTGATACGGAAATCACTGATGGCGCTGCCGTGGCGCAAGGTTCCCAGCTCAATTTGAAGTTTGACTGGGCGGTCAACGGAACCGTAAATTCTGGTGACTACTTTGTGTTTGAAGTGCCCCAGTTGCTGAACTCCTCACAGTTCCAAATTCCGTACTTTGATGTTCAGGATCGTAACAACCCTGGTTCCACCATCGGTTGTGGCAAGCTCCAGGACGGCAAGCTCACCCTGGTGTTCAACCAGAATGCGGAAAACCGTGCGGACCTGGTAGGTGACGCCAACGTGTCCGGCTACTTCGCCGCCGGTGAACCAGTGGGCAAGTGGGTGGAGGTGCGCATTTCCGAGTCCAAAACGGTGCGTATCTACATCGCCGGTAATGGCGGCAGGACTACAAACTTCACTAAAGAGGTTTTCTGGGTGTGGGCACCTGGAACGCAGTATTTCAACGCGGAGCGTGCAATTAACTGGCGTATTCTGACCCCAGAGAGCCTTGGCCGGGACCTTGAAAATGTCTATATCTACGACGACAACACCCTGCCAAATGGTGATTCAAACTGGGACTTCAACTGCAAATACATTCGCGATAACTTCAAGCCCGGCGGAAGCACATTCCCGGTAATCCAGTCCGCGCCCGCCGGTTACAACGCCGAGGCACTGTTAAATGGCATTACGGTGACCTGCTCTGACACCGAAGGTGGCAACGACACCGTAGATTTTGGCCGCTACCTGCGCTTTGACATTGGCTCCCTGCCCGATGGGGTGCGGTTGAACTTCCCCTACATCGCTGCCCGTGCCCACTCCATCCAAAACGGAACGTCCTTTACCAACACCGCCCACCTGGTTGGTGAAAACTACGAGGAATCCGTCGCTGCTCCAGAGTTTAAGGTCGCTGGTGCCGCAACTGGAGGCAACCAAGCAGGGGAGAACGTCACCCCAAGCTCGGTCACGGTCACCCCATCAACCTCCACCAGTGAGTCAACTTCGAGCACAAGCACGAGCTCAAGTGTCACTGTGCCCTCAACATCTGCCTCAACTTCAGTCTCTACAGAGCCTTCCAGCCCTTCAAGTATCGTCTCGTCATCGTCCACGGTAACCAGCACTCCGGCCACCAGCACACCAGCGATCACCACACCAGTGAGTGAGCCAACCTCCACCGAGACCAGCTCCACGAGCGCTCCCAGCACCTCCAGTGCAACGAGCACCACCAGTGCAACGAGCACCACCAGCACTTCGGTGCCGTCGTTGAGTACGGAACCTTCGGCCCCGGTCAGCTCTACGCCAACGGTGCCAACAACCCCCATCGTGCCAGTGGTGCCAGTTCCTATTCCGGTGCCAAATCGTGGAGATGCGCCGGCTGTACCGGAATCCTCTGCACCACCTACCCAGTCAGACCAGCCAAAGCTGGAACAACAATCCGAAGCTGAGCAACCGCAGTCCGTGGTGGCAAAGTCCCGCAAGGCGCTTGCCAACACCGGCGCTCAAGCTTGGCAGCTTGCGATTGTTGCCGCAGGTTTGGTGTTGCTCGGTGGTGCACTCATAGCGCACCGGCGCACCGCCTAGCCGCTACTGTTATCTCTGAACAGCCCCCATTGCCCGTACACGCGGGTGAGGGGGCTGCGGCATTGGTAGGCCTTAGGGGTCCCGCTTGGAAGTAAGTGGGCAAGGTGTACGGAAAAGGTTGTGGGCTGCGCGGTGACGTCGGTACGCATTTAGAGGTGTTGCGCAGTGCACACAGCACCGCGAGCTGTGAATTTGAAGCATTCGGTGGCGCCTTGGGGTAGGTTGGGCGGACACTGGGGGTACGCCTACTCAAACCCAACTCGAAAGGCAGCGTAATCATGGCGAAGAATTTTGCGGATCAGCTCGTGAGAACCCTCGAGGCGCAGGGGGTCAAGCGGATTTATGGCTTGGTGGGCGACAGCCTGAACCCCATCGTGGATGCGGTGCGGCGCTCCAGTATCGAGTGGGTGCACGTACGCAATGAGGAGGCTGCGGCGTTTGCGGCGGAGGGGGAGTCACTGGTCACGGGGGAGCTCGCGGTGTGCGCGGGTTCGTGCGGCCCAGGCAACACGCACCTGGTGCAGGGGCTTTACGACGCCCACCGTAACGGCGCCAAAGTACTGGCAATCGCGAGCCATATTCCTTCAGTGCAGATTGGCTCGTCGTTCTTCCAAGAAACTCATCCTGAGCAGCTTTTCGCTGAGTGCTCGGGCTACTGCGAGATGGTGAATTCCGCGGAGCAGGGCGAGCGGGTGCTGCACCACGCTATTCAGTCCACCGTCGGTGGCAAGGGTGTCTCCGTGCTTGTGATTCCTGGTGATGTGTCGCAGCAGGCCGGCGCTGAGGCCGTGTTCAGCACTTCCACGATCGCCGCCGGCAGGCCTGTGGTGTATCCCGATCCGCGTGAGGCCGCCAGCCTGGCCCAGGCCATCAATGAGGCGGAAACCGTGGCTCTGTTCTGCGGCGCTGGCTGCAAGGATGCTCACGCAGAGGTGATGGCGCTCGCGGAAAAAATCAAGGCACCGGTGGGGCACGCGCTCGGTGGCAAGATGTATATCCAGCACAACAACCCCTTTGACGTGGGGATGTCTGGCCTCCTGGGCTACGGTGCCTGCCACGAAGCGCTCCACGAGGCGGACTTGGTGATCCTGCTGGGAACGGACTTCCCGTACAACTCCTTCCTGCCCACCAGAAACGTGGCGCAGGTAGACATTGACGCCGCGCATATTGGCCGGCGCACCAAGGTGTCCACCCCTGTGGTGGGTGACGTTGCCGCGACCATTGAAAACATCCTGCCCCACCTGGAGGAAAAGCAAGACCGCAGCTTCTTGGACAAGATGCTGAAGCTGCACCACAAAAAACTCAAGGACGTGGTGGAGGCCTACACCTCCAATGTGGAACAACACACGCCAATCCACCCCGAGTTCATTGCCAACATTATTGATGAGGAAGCCGCATCCAACGCCATTTTCACGGTGGACACCGGTATGTGCAACGTGTGGTCAGCACGCTACGTCACTCCAAACGGCGCCCGCGAGATGCTCGGTTCCTTCCGCCACGGCACCATGGCAAATGCGCTGCCAATGGCGATCGGGGCCCAGGCTGCGGACACCTCCCGGCAGGTGGTGAGCTTTTCCGGCGACGGCGGCCTGGCCATGCTGCTCGGGGAACTGCTCACCGTGAAGTTGCACGAGCTACCAACCAAGATTGTGGTGTTCAACAATTCTTCCCTTGGCATGGTGAAGCTGGAAATGATGGTGGAGGGCCTGCCTGAGTTCCAAACGGATCACCCGCAAGTGGACTTTGCGGCGATCGCAGCGGCGGTGGGGATCAAGCATGTGCGCATCACCGACCCCGCCCAGGCGCGAACCCAAATCCGGGAGGCGTTCGCTTGCGAAGGCCCGGTGCTCATCGACGTTGTCACCGACCCGAACGCGCTTTCCATCCCGCCGCACATCACCATGGAAATGCTCACCGGCTTCAGCAAGGCCGCGGTAAAAACGGTGTTCGACGGCGGCGTGGGCCACATGCTCGACCTCGCCACCTCCAACCTCCGCAACATCCCCAAGCCGTAGCGGGCGGTGCGAGCGGTTAAGCTGTGGTGCATGAATGGTGCCGCCAATACTGTTGGCATAGACCTGGTCCACATCCCCAGCTTTGCCGAGCAACTTGCACTACCGGGCTCCCGCTTCCACAGCGTGTTCAGCCCCCGCGAACTACGCCTTGCCGCGGACCACCCCCGCAAAGATGAGCACCTTGCGGGGCGTTGGGCCGCCAAGGAGGCCTTCATCAAAGCTTGGAGCGCCGCTAATTACGGCGAGCCTCCGGCACTTTCCGAGCAAGCACTCAACCTCGCCGAAATTGAGGTGGTGCCGGATCGCTGGGGCCGCCCCCGTATCGAGCTGCGCGGCGAGGTTGCCAAACTCAGCGGGCACAGCGTGGCCCAGGTGAGCATTAGCCATGACGGCCCCTTCGTCACCGCCATCTGCATGCTTTCCGACGCCCCCAGCACTGCATCCCCCTAGCGCTGCCTGGGGGAGGTGCGGTTTTCCGGCTGTTATCCTGCGGCGACGGCAAACAGGTAGGCCACCAGCATCCGCTTGATTTCTTTCACCCTGGAGGAGAACAGCTCTTCGGCAGAATCGTGCGCCGCGTAGTTCAGCAGGCTCGTGAGGGTGTGCGCCAACAGCCGAGCTAGCTCGACGCGTTCCTCAGGCGTGGCCTGTGGTGCGAGTGGTGCCAGGGCAGCAGCGAGCAATTCGAGAACCGGCTGCTCGGTATGCGCGGCGGTCGCACGGGTTGCGGGTGTGGATTGGATAGCGTGCCACACGGCGCGTCGGGAAGGGTCCGCCCGCCACAGATCGGCGAGGTGGTCAATGAACTCATCCAAGATGTCCGGCCACTGCAGGGCCGGGACCTGGGTGGCAAAGCGCTCTAATTCGGTGATGGTTGCCGCAGTATCTTGGCGGTCCAGCTCGCAGATCATCACATATTTATTTGCAAAGAACTGGTACAGGGTGCCAATGGGCACTTCGGCGCGCTTTGCCACCTCATCAAATGTGAACGACTCAAACCCGTGCTCCACCAACACGCTGCGGGCCGCTGCGAGCATGCGCTCAAAGCGTTCTCGCGAACGCTGTTGGGCTGGCCTACGCCGTGGCAGGAGAATCTCTTCTGCCAGCTCAGCCTGGAGGTCGGTTTTGGGCATGGGGTTGTGGTTTCTTTCGGGGAGGGTGCTAGGCGCGGAAGTCTTTGAGTACGCGGCCAACGTGGCCGGTGGCGCGCACGTTATACATGGCTTTTTCAATAACGCCCTTGTTCACAATGAAGGTGGAACGGATCACGCCTTCCACGATCTTGCCGTAGTTTTTCTTCTCACCGAAAGCACCGTAGGCCTTCATGGTTTCCTTCTCCGGGTCGGAAAGGAGGTGGAAGTTGAGGTTGTGGTCGCTGCGGAACGCGGCCAGCTTGGCAGGGGTGTCCGGGGAAATGCCGATCACCGCGTCAAACTCCTCCACGTTATCGCGGAAGTCGCAGGCCTCTTTGGTGCAGCCGGGGGTGTTGGCGCGGGGGTAGAAGTACACGATAACCCGCTGGTCGGCGAAGTCACTGAGGGAGACTTGTTCGCCTGCATCGTTGCTCAACGTAAACGCTGGGGCTTTTTGGCCTGGTTCAAGACGCACATTTTCACTCATGTTCCACAGGATACCGGCATGAGGGGTTAAGGTAGAAAGGGTTAAGGTAGCAACAGCTTGAGCGAAGGTGCGCTGCACGCCAGTGTTCCTGCGCTGCCAGGCGAGTGGCACCGCTCGTTTTAGAACAAAGACTCAAGGAGATCTAGGCCCGTGGCACGCAATTTGGAAGATATTCAGCGCGAAATCGAACGCACCCGCCGTCAGCTTGCAAGCACGCTGGATGAGATCGCAGACCGCTCCAAGCCAGCCAACCTCGTTGAAGACGCAAAGGTGCAGGCCTCCGCTAAGCTGCAGGACCCACAAGCACAGAAGGTGCTGGCTGGTGTGGCCGCTGCAGTAGTAGGCGTAATCGTGGTGGGCGTCCTGCGTTCCCGCAAGCGCCGCACCGAGCTTGAAGAGATTAAGCGTCTGCTGGCTGCACGGTAGCGCCAGCGGCGGCTAGCGCCGCAAACGCTTCAGCCTCGTCAGCAACGGGGGCACACAGGTCCGTGAGTACACGGACCTGAAACTTTTCTAGGCCATCAATCGCGGTGGCTTTCACACAGAAGTCGGTGGCAATGCCCACCACGTCCAGCTCCGTCACACCGCGCTGCGTGAGCCATTCCTCCATGGACTCCCCAGCTTCGCTGGCCCCCTCAAATCCGGAGTAGGCGGCGGTGTACTGGCCTTTGTAAAACACCTCATCGGTTTCCACCTGCAAGTTTGGGTGAAACTCCGCGCCAGACGTGCCAGCTACGCAGTGAACGGGCCAGACCTCAAAGTGCTCACCTGGGTCGATGTGCCAGTCCTTGGTGGCCACTACATAGTCATAGCCGTGGTCGCCGCGGGCGTATTCGGTGATCGCCGCAGCTACGTCAGCGCCGCGTTCGGTGCCCAAGCTGCCACCGGGGCAGAAGTCATTTTGAACATCAACAATTACAAGTGCCTTCATGCCCACGGATTGTACTGCTGCTGGCGCCATTGTGGCCGCTGTACCCCCGTTGGCGGCGGGCTGCGAGACTGGTGCGCTCGTAGAGGCTTGTGCGCGTTGGTCGATAGACAAAAGTCGATAGGACCCGATTTTCCCCGAAATCCGCGGGCCTATCGACCAACGCGCTGTCCTATCGACTTTAGGCTATCGACCAACGCCCAAATCCAAGCCCACCAACGCCCAAATCCAGGCCCTAGGAAAGTTCCTTAATCGCGCGGATCACCAGGTCCCAGAACTTGCGGTGGTCCAGCTCTACAGCGGCTTGAGTGTGGCAGTCGGCGGGGGCTGGCGCACGAAGATCCGCGACAGTCATGCCGGTGGTCAAGGCGCCGTGGAGTTCTACGTCAATAGGCATCTTTTGTGTGGTGAACACTGTGGGGTCGATGAGGTAGGCCACGGTGCAGGGGTCGTGAACTGGGGGATCGTCAAAGCCCTGGGCATCTTTGTAGGCCTGGCGGAAGTAGCCAAAGAGGCCAACGGTGAACTCGGAAACGGTGGAGCCGATCTGCCGGATTTCCTCCTCCACCTCCGCGGTGGCGAGCGCCTGGTGGGTGAGATCCAGGCCAACCATGGTGACGGGCCAGGGCTCGTTGAACACAATGTGCGCCGCTTCGGGGTCAATTTTGATGTTGAATTCCGCCACGGCCGACCAGTTGCCCGTGTGGTAGCCACCGCCCATGAGGACCACCGCCTTTACCCGTTCCACGATGCGCGGCTCCTTGCGGGCGGCCAGCGCGATATTGGTGAGCGGGCCGGTGGGCACGAGCGTGACGGCGCCGGGCTCATGGCTCATCACGGTTTCGATGATGAAGTCCACCGCGTGCTTGTCCTCCACATCCACGGTGGGGGTGGGCAGCTCAAAGTTGTGGATTTCCATGCCAGTCTCGCCGTGGATTGATTCCGCCACCTCCACGGGGCGCACTAGGGGGCGGGTGCAACCGGCGTAAATGGGCGCCTGCTTGCCAACTACCGTGCACACCTGGCGAGCATTGTAGGTGACCTTTTCCAAGGTCTGGTTGCCGCCCACGGTGGTAATGCCCAGCAAGTCGATCTCCGGGCTGCCGAGCGCGAGGATGATGGCTACGGCGTCGTCGTGGCCGGGGTCGCAGTCCAAAATGATTTTTGTGCCCATGAGGGGTTCCTTTCTGCCAATGAGTTAGTGAGCTGTGATGGTGGCGTCGGTAGTGTTATCCTGCAGCGACTCAGGCCTTGGGATCAGCAGCGACGCCGCGAAGGCCAAGCCCAGGATGACGGCGCCGGCGGTGATGCCCATTGCGTAGCCGCTGGCGTTGAGCACGGCGAACAGGATGGCGAAGCTCAGTCCCGCGCCGAGGTTGAAAGCGCCTGCGTTCATGCCCGGCAGGTAGCCCTGGTTATCAGCGGGGCTCAGCACGATGCCCAGGCCGTTGAGCATGATGTTTGCGGTGCCAGCGTAGGTCACACCGATAAAGACGGACAGCGCCAGGAGCACGGCGGGGGTGGGGGAATCGACCAGGAAAATCGCTGCGAGCAGGCCCAAGAACGTTCCGACGAGACCAACTTGCAGAATACTGCGGTACCCAAACTTGGCCGCGAGCATGCCGGCGATCGGGCCGAACACCAAACCAGCCAGGGCGTACGGGGTAAGTGTCCACCAACTGATGGTGTCTGCACTCATGCCATTTTCTTGGCCCAGGTTGGGGATCAGGCCGTTCATCACGGCGAACACGCCAGTCATGGTGAGCAACGTGGTGAGCAGCAGGGCCCAGGTGCGGCGCTGACGCATGTACTCCACCGTGACCAGCGGGTGCGCCACCTTCTTCTCTACGTTCCAGAACACCACAAAGCCCACCGCCGCAACCGCGAATAGTGCGATCATCAGGGCGGGGCGGCCCAGCAAGTTGAAGGCGAGCAGCAGGGCGCCAAGCGCAATTGCGAGCGGGGCAACACCCTTCCAGTCCATTGGGGCCGTGACGGGGGCGGTGGATTCCTTGGTGAACAGCTTCACTGTGAGCGCGCCGAGCACGCAGACCACAGCCATGGTCCAGAACACCGAGCGGAACCCAAAGTTGCCTGCGAGCCAGCCGCCCGCCAGGGCATCCACGCCCGCAATGCCACCATTTACCGAGGTGACGATTCCCAGCAGCAGCGCATACTGCTTCTCATTGGGTACTTGCTGGCGCAGCATAATCAGGGCGAGCGGCACCGTTGGGCCTGCAACACCCTGAATTACGCGGCCGATGAACAGCACCGTCACATTTGGCGCCAGTGCGGAAATCACACAACCGAGCGCGGTAAGGACCAACATGCCCACCAACACTTTGCGGCGGCCAATCAAATCGCCCCAGCGGGGCAAAAAGAGGGAAAAGAGCGCCGCGGCGGTAAAGAACGCGGTCTGCGACACACCGATCTGCGCCGCCGTTGTATTCAACTCGCGCTCCATCGTGGCCAGCGCAGGCGAAAGCATTGACGCATTGAGCTGAAACGCGAACACCGCCATCAGCAAGGCGAGCATCAAGGGGAGTACCTGGCCGATGGGGAGTGTTGATTGGGTGTTTGTTTGTGTGCTTGGTTGGGGTTGGGGTGGGGGTGAGGCTTGCATTCTGGGGCCTTTCTGGGGTTGGTTTGTTGGCTTCGTTGTGGGTGTGACACACGGCGTGGGTGTGACACACGGCGCTGATATTTACTTTAGTTACCAGCGTCTCTCCAGAGGGGTGTTTCGTGCAACCGATTGCGTAAATTCGGGGGTGGGCGTGCGTGGTTGTGGTGGTCTGTGGGGTTGAAGAAGGCCTGAGGGCGTGCTCCGTGGGCGGTCTGTAGGTGGCCTGTGGGTGGCCTGTAGGCGTAGGTCGATAGCTAAAAGTCGATAGGACGTGTTTTCCCTCGAAAATCGCCGTCCTATCGACCAACGCCACGGCCTATCGACTTTTAGCTATCTACCAACGCGTCCTATCGACCAACGTGAAAGGGTGTAAAGGCAGTGCTCGGTCCCCACCTGAACTGTTCGCCAAACCCCCAGGCCAATCCCCCAAAAAGCAAAATCTCGAGACACCGTTGAGGTACGATGTCTCGAGAAATAAAAGTTGTGCGCCATCAGGGACTCGAACCCCGAACCCACTGATTAAGAGTCAGTTGCTCTACCAATTGAGCTAATGGCGCAGCTTGTCAAGCAGGAATACTGCCGCTTGGCAACGGAAGAAAATATAACTCATCCTGCGCATCAAAGTAAAATCGCCTGGTCAGAGCCGTGGATTTCGCGTACTACCGTTTTGCCGCGAGCACAACCCAACCCGTTCCCGTTGTTGCACCAGAAATAACAAGCCCGCAACGATCTCCTCCAATTGCTTGGTTGGGTTATGGGCCAGGACTAGCATGGGAGACTTAAGGCGGCTCGAATCAGGCCAGCACATCTCAAGCCAGCCCGAACCTATTCAACTCCGCCACCAGCTCAAATGGGGCTACAACTCTAATTCCACGGCAGTTTTCGCAAGTCTTTAAGGAACGTTCAAGAGATGCGCATGCGCGACAGGCTCACCAGATCGACCACCCAACAAACCCAACAAACCCACCACACCCTCCCCGCCCAACCCACCTCAGCGCTCCGGCTCGTATCAATCCTCGCGGCCGCCGCTTTGGCCACCGGTATGGCTGCCTGCACGATTGACACCAGCGCGCGCGAAACGAACGGCAACAACCAAGCCCAAAACCAAGCGCAAGACCAAGCCCAAAGCGCCGAGCCCAAGCCCCCGGCGGTGAGCGTCAAGGACGGTGCCACCGGCGTGAATCCCGCGGACCGGGTGGTGGTGAAATCGCTGGGCGAGGGCCTCACAAAAGTGACCATGACCAATGAGGCGGGCAAGCAAGTGGAGGGCAAGCTCGCGGAAGATAAGCGCTCGTGGTCCACGGCGGAGGACCTAGGGTTCAACCGCACGTACAAAGTGGTTGCGGCGGATGTGAATGGGGAAACCAGCACGGTGAGTTTCTCTACTGTGGCGCCCGCAGCTACGTCGTTCGCGTCCCTCGCCCCACTCGACGGCGCCACAGTTGGTGTGGCGCAGGTGATTGCCTTGCGCTTTGATACCGCAATCAAGAACCGCCAAGAAGTGCAGAACGCCATAAAGGTGACCACTACCCCCGAGGTAGAGGGCGCATTCCATTGGGTGAGCAACCAGGAGGTGCGGTGGCGCCCCGCGCAGTTCTGGCAGCCTGGCACACAAGTGACCGTGGAGGCGGATCTCTATGGACTTAACCTCGGCGGGGGAGTGTATGGCGAAAACGATAACGGCGCTAGCTTCACCATCGGCGACCGAGTGGAAGCCATCGCCGACGACGCCACCAAACAGATGGTCATCCTCAAAAACGGCGAAACCGTAAAAACAATGCCAATCTCCATGGGCACCGACCGCTGGGCCACCCCCAACGGGGTCTACACAATCGGCGACGAATACGAGACCCTCCTCATGGACTCAACCACCTACGGCCTCGCCCTGGACGCCGGCGGCTACCAAACCAACGTCAAGTACGCCACGCAGATGAGCTACTCCGGCATCTTCGTCCACGCCGCCCCCTGGTCCGAGTGGGCGCAGGGCAGCTCGAATCAATCCCACGGCTGCATCAACGTCTCCACGGAAAACGCCCGCTGGTTCCAAGAATTCTTCAAACGCGGTGACATCGTGACCGTGAAAAACACCGTCGGCGGCACCCTCTCCCCATACGACGGCCTGGGCGACTGGAACATGGACTGGGCCACCTGGAAAGCCGGCAACGCCGACGCCTAGCGCAGCTTAAAAAGCAGCACTTCCGACGCCCCCAATGCCGCACCCAGTCACGCCCACTGGGGCACCAGGTCCGAAGGCTCACCAACAGGCCATCGCGGACTTCGAGGCTGCGAAACCACAACCTAGCTTGTGAAACCTTCCTTGAGGATGATTGCGCGCCGCTTGCGGAACATGTTGTTCAACACCGGAATCAGGCGGTCATTGAAATCGTGCACTGTGGCGCGGCGCTGGTTGGCGTCGCCGATGTTGGCATCGCGGGTGATGCGTCCCACCTGCTGGATGATATTTCCCTTGAACCGGGCTGGCGCGGCCAGGACCAAGGTGTCGAGCGTCGGGAGGTCGAATCCCTCGCCGGCGACCTTGTCGATTGCCACAAGGCAAAAATGGCTCGTGCGAGCAAGCTCGTCCCGCGTGGTCTTGCGCTCCTTCGGCTTTTGTCCGCCGTGCAACACGAAAGTGGTGATGCCCCGGCTGCGAAGTGCTTGTGCCATGGCTTTGAGGTGATCAACGCGATTGGTTAACACCAGGCAGTTTTCGCCGTTGGCGTAGGCTTCAGCAGTCACCTTAATCAAAAGCTCGTTGCGGGATTCGTCGAGGGCAAGGCGGGTATATACCCCGGTGATTCCTTCCTCGCTCATCACATTGTCTTTGATGGAGAATTCGGTGGGATGCACCCGATAGCGGCGCTCCAATGCTGCATCCTCACGCTCAAGACTGGTGCGAACCGGTCCGCAGAGCATGGTGATCAGCGGATCAAGCCCATCAGAGCGATATGGGGTGGCAGTGAGACCGTAAAGATTACGCACGTTGACCTGAGATAGGGCGGCTTCCATTCCTGGGGCGCCCGCGTTGTGGCATTCATCGACGATGAGCAGCCCGTAGGAATCTAGAAATTCCAAGTCAGCATCCTTGCGAGCAATGGATTGGTTCATAACCAGGTCGATCTTCCCACCAGGGTTGCGCTTGCCAGCACCTATCTGGCCAATATCCTCTTCTTCGAGGTCCAAGAACTCCAGCAGCCGCTCACGCCACTGAGTGAGAAGCTCCTTCTTGGGCACCAGGATGGCAGTGCGCACCCCCAACTCTGCGATAATCTGGCAAGCCATCACGGTCTTGCCCAGCCCTGGGGCGGCTTTGAGCACTCCAGTTTTCTTAGCCACCATGGCTTCCACTGCTTTGGATTGCTGTGGCCTAAGCGACCCACGGAACGCCACATCGATACCGGTGGGCTTGGGGGTCAGTGAGCGACGCTGCACTTTGTAGCCTGCGGTTTTCAGCAGCGTGATCGCATCATCGAGGCACCCTCGTGGCAGCTTCAGTTGCGTGCCTTCGCTTTCGTAGCGGATAACGAGCCGTGGCGTCCCAAACGTAGAGAGGCGTTGCGCCTGTTTGCGGTAGAACTCCGGGTTATGGATAGCCGCCAAACGTTTCAGCGCTATTAATGTGGTGCTGTCTACGTCCGCAATGTCAATGCTCACCTTAGCGCCGTGGTTGACCCGCACCGTTGTGCCGGCATTTTCTGTAGCCAGGCGTCGCAGTTTTGCCTTGCTGGGAGCTGCGGGAAGCCCCACTTCGTCGGTGGTCTGGTGAAACTCCGCATACAACGTGCGGAGCACCTCGGGGGTGCTGGGAGTTACCTCCGCGAGTGCCGCAAATTGATCGGGGTGGGGCTCAAAAGTATCCACATCAACGAATACCGTTCGACCTTCACGGCGCCTGTCACCCTGCAGGGGCAACGCTATGAGATTGCCAAAGCTGGCCTTGCCATTTGCGTGGCTGGGGACGGTGTCTTGCGCAGGGAAGAATCGGTCAAAGCTTGAAAAATCCAGGTGAGAGGCCTTCATCGCTTCCTGGAGAATCCCCATCCCCACTACGCGAGCCTGGTGGGCAGGCACAGCGTCGGTAAAGAAGATCCAAACGTGGGCTCCGTCCCCAGAACGGGAGATTTCGATCAGGGGATCGAGGCCGTGGTTGACCGCGGCGCGCGCGTAGCTCCGGGCATTTTCCTGCCAGTGTTTGTCATCGAAGTCACAGGCTAGGAGCCTGCAGGTATCGTCGGGCAGCATGACATACAAGCCAGCGTGCAGTGGAATGTTGCCGCCGCCGGTCAGATGCCTTGAGATCACGGAGTCAGTGAGTGGGACGGGGCGCTTGTCGATGAGCTTCGGCGACCACCCCTTCTTTTGCTTCTCCGGCCACTCCCAGGCGTAGGCGTACACGTCGCTCCGGCCGGAAAAACGGCTGCGGAACAGGGAAATCTTCTCCGCGCTCGAAGAATGCGAATTGACCAGTGCCATGGGATCGGTAGTCAGGGATTCTGCCGGTTTCACAGCGGGGGAAGGTACCGACGCAACCGCGTGTGCAGAATGGGCACTGGTACTAGCGGGCCCGGGCTCGGTGGCTAGGCCTTTCTCCAGGGCCTGAATGCGCTGTTCGAGCTCCACTTGCCGGAGCTTGAGTAGATCGAGTTCCGCTCGAACCTGAGCAATCTCACTCCTCAGTGCGTCTCCGGCGACCATGAGCCGAGTATAGCCGCCGAGTGTGTTCGCGCCGTAGGTGGCTGGCGGGGTGCTGGCGTGCTGAAATTGACACAGCACTTCATTGAAATCACAAAACTCATAGCAACTCATAAGCTGTCCGCTAAAGCTACGAGGTATGCGCACCGCAGCAAACCCCTTTAAGGCAACCTTTGGCACAACGCCACCGTTGCTCGTTGGAGGCGATGACGTGATTCGAGTGTTCGTTCTGCCCTCGACGACGGTCCAGGAACCCACGAACGTACTTCTTTGGTGGTTGGAACTTAGGGGTATAGACAAGACGGTGCTTCCTAATGCCTTTGAAGATGTGGCGGTGCAATCAGAACCGAAAACGGTGACGGGGCTTAACCTCACAATTTTCACCTTAGGAATCGGCCTCGAATGGACGGATCATGATCCCCGGGCTCATTCTTTCTATACCTTGCGATAGGCGCTCAACGACCTCCTGGACTTCCAGAAGTCCACCGATGCGGCTGTGGGTGGAGCTCCGACGGGTGTCCTCATCACCCTTGATGAAATGCATCATCACCTTTCCCGCGAAGTGTTTGAATTTGGGGCTATAGTGCAGCATCTTCAGCGGGAAAATAGAGAGATCGCCGTGGCTATGGCTGGGATACCTTCTTCCATCAAACCATTGTTGGCCAGCAACTCTCGGGGCAATGAGGAGAACCCTGCAACCTCCCTGAGCCTGTTGGCTGTGGCGTCAAGCTCTCTGCCGTAGGGTGAAAATGTGTTGTATTTAGTTCCGGGCATCCTAGCTGGCTTTGTTATTTATTTTTTCCTTTCTGCAATGATCCTGTTTGTTAACAAAATATGGTCAACTCAATTGCGGCTGCGAGCGCATAGTCTCCTAGTTATTTTTTGCCTTATAGCTATTACGTTCAGCATCTTTCTCGTTTTTTATGGTGGAGGCGGAAACGGGGCTACTCACCTGCAGATCAGTGGCTTCCTGCTGGTTGGCTGCATCTTGAGCTGCATAACGTCAGCTCTGCAATCTTCAACTTCGATGATCAATGGGCCAGATGCTGGTGAGGCTAGTGAGACGGAGGCAACAACCTTTGGGTAATGCGCAAAAATGTGCTCAAGTTGGAGTACGTGGAATGCTAACAAGTGGAGAAGTGCCCGGTGTGTGCTGGATTTCTCCAGGATTCTTCTAATAAGGCCGGCTTAACAGGAGTTTTTACGTTGAGCTTCTGGGCTTATAGTGGGTTTTCAACTTCAAAGGTGGGCTATGGGGGCTGAAGATCGAGACCAGATTTCCGGAAACTTTTTGAACATAAGCTGAATAATGACCGTCGTTTGAAAAGTGCGCGGGAATTGTATGGTAGGAGATGATAATTTCCCCTGGTAAAAAATCTGCTGCATGGTTAACGTGGAAACATGCTGAACTCATAAGCAGAGAAGGGATCAAAAGTGGATGGCTTTACGCGCTTTGCACTGGCAATGAACTTTGGGGCGGCGATTGGCGTGGTCATTGGCGTGATCACCGGGAATCTTGGCCTCTGGCTTTCTATAGGCGCGGCCCTCGGAATCTTTGGCGCCATCGCCCTTGGAGGATTTGACGGCAAAGATTAGGCCAATTTTGAGGGCTGCGGGCTTGATTAGTTACTCGGTAGCCATTCCTGGAAATCAACCCCCGGTGGCCCGGACTCGAGTTTTGAAGCTAGGGTTTTGGTCCTGAATTGGGCGTTGGTAGAAAGCTAAAAGTCGATAGGACGGCGCGTTGGTCGATAGCACGGCCGATTTTGGGGAAATCCGCGTCCTATCGACTTTAAGCTATCGACCAACGCGAAACCCGGCATTGCGCGACACTGAACAAGGGTGGCACCCCGTCACACCCAAACACACACAGCAAAAAGAGCAGGCCAGAGAATGAAAATGATTCTCCGGCCTGCTCCTGTTAGGGGTGGCTGACGGGGCTCGAACCCGCGACACCCAGGATCACAACCTGGTGCTCTACCAGCTGAACTACAGCCACCATTGCTGCCGTGAAGCAGCGAGAACTATCCTAACGCAAAACGGCTTTTTTACAAAAACTGCTGGTAGGCCTCGGTGGCCTCGCGCTGCGCAGCTTTGGCTTGTTCGGTGGAGGGGTCTGGTACAAACATGGCCTTGCGGTAGTAAGCCAGCTCCTGGATGGATTCCACGATGTCCGCAAGCGCTCGGTGCGCCAACCCTTTTTCGGGCTGGTTGAAGTACACCTTGGGGGCCCAGCGGCGGGCGAGTTCCTTGACGGTGGAGACGTCGATCATTCGGTAGTGCAGCGCCGCATCGAGGCGCGGCATTTGAGCGCGGATAAACATCCGGTCGGTGGCAATCGAGTTGCCCGCCAGCAGTGGCGGCTGTTCGGAGTCGCAGTGCTCCGCAATGAGGTCCAGTACGGCCTGTTCGGCTTCCTCCACAGTCACTTGGGATGCGCGGATGGCTTCGGTGAGCCCGGAAGAGCCGTGCATGTTCTGCACGAACTCATCCATCTCCGCGAGCTCGGCCTCAGTGGCGTGCACAACCAAGTCAACGCCTTCACCGATCACGTTGAGGTCTGCGTCGGTAATGATTGCGGCTACCTCCACGATCACGTGGCGCGAAGTATCCAAGCCGGTCATCTCCAGGTCAACCCAGACTAGGCGATCATTCTTCTGCATTATGCGTCTCCCATCTTTGCGTAGAACCAGCCCATGAGCGGGGAGAGCGCGGCGGTTGGGGCCACGGCGGACACCGCGTTCATCGCCTTGGACAGCGGCCCTGGCACCACGCGGCGTTTGCCCGCGGCCATCGCCTGCAACGTTTCCTCGGAGCAGGACTCGTAGGTGGTCCACAAAAATCCCGGCACAACCTTGTCCACAATGCTCGGATCATTCACGACGGCATCACGCACCGGCCCCGGAGCCAACAACGTGCAGCTCACACCAGTGCCCTTGAGTTCGTAGTGCAGCGCCTCCGTGAAGGCATTCACACCGGCCTTGGTGAACACATACGTTGCGTTGTTGGGGATGGGTACGTTGCCGGCGGCGGAACCCACGTTGCAAATTGCACCCTCGCCGCGGCTCACCATGCCGGGAAGCACCGCATGCGTGAGCTCAAACACCGCGGTGGCGTTGAGCTCAAACTGGGAGGTCTCGTAATCCCAATCGGCCTTCAGGAATGGCCCGAAGCTCGCGATGCCGGCCGAATTCACGGCGATGTTGATCGTCCTTTCCCCCAGGCGCTCGATGAGGCCCTTGCGCTGAGCGGGGTCGGCGAGGTCCACTGCCTCAACCTCCACCACCACGGAATGCTTCGCCTCAAGTTCGGCCTTGAGTTCTTCAAGCACCTGTTCGCGGCGAGCCACCACAATGAGGTTGTGGCCCATTGCCGCCAGATCCTTTGCCATTGCGCGACCAATGCCCTGGCTGGCGCCGGTGACTAACGCAAAGGAATCGATCGCGGGGGAGGGGAGAGTCATAAAATACAAAGCCTTTCTTGCCTTGCCCATGGAACCTGAACCAGCAAGTTTACCCCGTTTCGCGAATCTCGCCCCGCTGGAGGCGGTTCTAACTTGGGTGCCAGCTAGGGTTGCTCAGCTCGCCGCGCATCCCCTACCCAGTTGCGAGCCACACCCCGCGCACCCTGCACACGCGGCCAGGCCGCTGTTCACTGAGAGGAGTTCCAGTCCGGCGCCGCGTTGTAAGTGGTGGAGGATTGCCTGCACCAGGGTGGTGCGTAAGCCGGTGGCAGCGGCTATGTCTACTGCATTGTTTGCGCCGGCCTCAATCGCGCTGCGGACCTGCTGCAATGGGCCCACCGCCGTACCTGCGTTCGCTGCCGTTGCGTTTGGAGGCAACGGAGGTGTTGGGGGTGTTGGGGGAGTTGGTGGCGTCGGACGCTTTGCCCCGAGCCCCAAGGCCGCGCGAAGTTTCATAGGAACACCTTGAGCACCTGGAACACGGCCACTGCCAGTGCCCACGCTGTGAGGAGCTGCACGCCCACGCCGATGAGGGTCCACTTCAGGCCGATCTCGCGTTTTTGGGCTGCGAGGGTGGCCACACAGGGGGTGTACGCTAGGAGGAACACCATGAACGCCCAGACAGCGGCAATGCCATGGCCGTTTGAGGCCTGGTTGAAGTCGGTGCGAATGGCTTCAGAGAGATCCTCGGACTCCTCTTCTAGCGCGTAGGTTTGCGCCCAGGTGGAGATCACGGCCTCCTTGGCAACGAAGCCAGTGAGCAGCGTGCCGGTAATGGACCAAGAGCCAAAGCCGGCTGGCTCGAACACCGGGGCGATGCCCTCAGAGATGCGGCCGTACACGCTGTCCTGGGGCGGCAGGTCCTCGCTTCCAAAGCCGTAGCCGCTCACTGCTGGCGTGGACTGCAGGAGGAACACCACCGCCACCGTGGCCACGATGATGCCACCGGCCGTGCGCAGGAAGCCCTTGAGGCGAATCCACATCACTTGCAGCGCAAGGCGCGGGCCAGGCCATTGGTATTCAGGCAGGTCAATCACCAGAGGTTCGCGGCCAAACTTGCGCCACAGGGTGTGCTTCATGGCAAAACCCACCGCCACCACCAGGCCAATGGAGATCAAATACATAGCAAACACAACAGTGCCCGCCACGTTGGGGAAGAAGGTGGCCGCCAGCATCACATACACAGTCAGGCGTGCTGAGCAGGAAGTAAAGGGAATCAGTAGTGCGGTAAGCAGGCGTTCGCGCGGCTTTGCCAGCACCCTCGTGGCGGCGATCGCGGGCACATTGCAGCCAAAGCCCACGATCAGTGGGATGAAAGCTTTGCCGGGCAGGCCAATTGCCTGCATCACGCGATCAGTCACCACCGCGGCACGCGCCATGTATCCAGAATCCTCCAAAACCGCGAGGCACAGGAACATCAGCGCCATGAGTGGGGCAAAGGTAAGCACCATGCCCACGCCCCCGATGAGCCCGTCTACCAGCAACGCCTGCAGGATGCCAGCGGGAATGACGGCGCGGGCAGCGTCGGTAAGTGGGCCTGTGAACAGGGCATCCAGCCCGTCCTGCAGTGGCGCGGCAACGGTGGTGGTGATTTGGAACACCAGCCACATCGCGGCCAGGAACACCAGCGGACCCGCCACGGGATGCAGCGCAACGCGATCGAGTTTCTCGCTGAAGCTGGTTCCCGGCTGTTTACCCGGCTGCAACACCGCCTGCGCTGCCTGGGCAACCCAGGCAAAGCGTTCCGCGATGGGGTCACCCTTGATACAGCAAGTGGGGCGCAGAGCGGCGGCGGGTTGTTCGAGTGCACGCTCCACGCCGCTGTGCAGGGCGCCAAGGTTGGCTTTCCGACGCGGGTCAATCGCCACAACAGGCACGCCCAGCGCCGCCTCCAGGGCGGTGGGGTCCACAGATTCGCCGCGGGACTGTGCAACATCATTTTTGGTCAGCGCCACTATGACGCGCAGAGGGTGCTCCAACAACTGAGCCACCATGTAGAGGCTGCGCTCCAAATTGGAGGCGTCTACGGCGACCATCACCAGGTCGGGTGGCTCATGCGTGGTGATCACCAGGTCTCGGGTGAGCTGCTCGTCTGGGCTGTTTGGGTCTAGCGAGTACGCGCCGGGGAAGTCGATGACGTCCAAGGTTTGGGATTGCGTGTCCCAGCCGCCGCGCGACACCTCCACCGTGGTGCCCGGCCAGTTGCCCATCTGCGCCTTCGCCCCGGTCAGGGCATTGAAGAGGGTGGATTTTCCCGAATTTGGGCAGCCGACCAGCGCAATTACCGGACCACCGGTGCTGGGGCGGCCCGGGGTGGAGCAGTGACACGTTGCAGCGACCATCCCTTATGCCCCCTGCGCTGCAAGGGTGCTGGCGGTGAGGCCGTCGATGGCATAGCGAGTGGAGCCGAACGCCACCACGCGTCCACCGCCTGCCGTCTTCTGGGTCACGCGAAACGCCATGCCTTCACGAAAGCCAAGCTCCTGCAACCTGCGGGTTTGCTCTTGCGGTAGTGGTGGAAGTGCAGAAAGCACACATTCTTGGTGCAGTGGGAGGTGAGCAAGTGAGGTTGCCATGTGAGCGCTCCTCTATCTACTTGTATATGAGTGTGAGGTTTTCTGGCTTGAGGATTTGAACCTCGTCGGCCGGTGTTTATACATGAATAGGCTAACCTAAGTTTTTGTGGTGGGAAAGGCTTACCTAAGCAAACGTGATATTTCTCCTATTGCTGCGATAGCTCGCTGAGGGGTGTGGGTGGGATGGGGTGTTTGGGGTGGGGTGTTTGGGGCCATTTTTGGCGTTGGTCGAGAGCTTAAAGTCGATAGGCCGTGGCGTAGGTCGATAGGGCGGGAATTTTCGGGGATTTTTGGGTGGTATCGACTTTGATCTATCGACCTCCGCGTGCTATCGACCAACGCGATATGGCTCAACCACCGGACCCCGCAAACGCAAATCTCGAGACACCGTGTGAGTAACGATGTCTCGAGACATGAGAAAATGCGCCCCCAGAGGGACTCGAACCCCCGACCAATCGGGTAGAAGCCGACTGCTCTAATCCACTGAGCTATGGAGGCATCGCTTTGTCAGGTTAGTCTGATAGCCATGTCGAGACAACATCAGGTGCGTCCAACTTGGCCTTTGTATCTTGCAGTCCTGCTCACCGCTGGTGCGGTGGCTGCCGGATTTGCCTGGAGTTTCCTTGGTGAATCACTCGCCGCGCTGGGAATTCCTGATCCTGGGCCCGTGACCACCGCGGGGTTGCCGTTCTTGCGAGCGAGCGCGTGGGTGCTCGCTGCGCTGGCGTTGGGTTCGTTCATGGTGTCGGCGTTCTACCTGGACCCAGCTCATGACCCAGCTCAAGACCCAGTTCAAGACCCGCAAACGGCCCGCAACAAACAGCGCACACAAACCCTCACTGTAGACGCCCACATTGCAGCGCGAACGGGTGCTTACGCCGCGCTGGGGTTTGCAGTGATCGCGTTGGTGATGGTGCCGATGGTGCTATCGGATGTCTCGGGCCAGCCGTTTACGCAGGCTGTGCAGTTTTTCTCCATGGCCTTGGATAGGGTTGCTGCGGCGAAGGCGTGGTTGGCTAGCGCGGTGATTGCGGTGCTGGTTGGTGTGGCTGCGCTGGTGGCGCGGTCGTGGCGGGCGCAGCCGCTTCTGGCGGTGGGTGCGTTTGCCATGGTGTTGCCGCTCGGTTTGGAGGGCCACTCGGCGGCTGGCGGCGACCATGACTATGGCACCAATTCGCTGTTGTGGCATTTGCTGTTCATGATGATTTGGGTCGGCGGCCTGGTGGGGTTGATTGCGCACGCCAGGAGGTTGGGGCCGCAGTTGGGTACGGCGGTGCGTCGGTACTCTGCGTTGGCCCTGTGGGCCGTGGTGGTGATGAGTATCTCGGGTGTGATTAATGCCGCCATTCGGGTGCGTCTGGGGGACCTGTTCACCTCTGATTATGGCCGCATGATTGTGCTGAAAGCCGTGCTGGTGTTGGTGCTTGCAGCATTGGGTTTTGCGCATCGTCGTGTGACCTTGCCGCGCCTGGATGCAGGGGATTGGGCGGCGTTTGTGCGCGTCGGCACTGTGGAGGTGCTGGTGATGGCGGTGATCGTGGGCGTGAGTGTGTCTTTGGGTCGCACCCCGCCTCCGCCGCCGCGGGTGACTGAGTTGACGCAGATGCAGGTGCAGATGGGCTACACGTTGGAGCAAGCGCCAACGCTGTGGAACGTGTGGACCATCTGGCGTTTCGACATCATGTTTAGCCTCTTCGCCCTCATCATCAGTGCCTTCTACCTGCGTGGATTGTTGAAGCTGCGCAGCCAGTCCAAGCCGTGGCCAGTGGCGCGCAGTTTCTGGTTCTTCCTGGGAACCGCCACGTTGGCGCTCACGATGAGCAGTGGCGTTGGCCTGTATATGCCTGCGATGTTCTCCATGCACATGGTGGCGCACATGATTTTGTCCATGGTGGTGCCAGTATTCCTGGTGCTGGGTGCGCCACTCACGCTCGTGCTGGAGGCGGCCGAGCCGAACTCGGTGTGGCGCAGGTGGATTCAGGCGCTGTTGGACTCGCGGATTCTGCGGGTGATGATGCACCCGGCGTTCAATACGATCCAGTTCATCACCATCTTCTACCTGCTGTATGTGACCCCTTGGTACACGCTCATGGTGTCTGAGCATGCGGGGCACCTCATTATGAACTGGGTGTTCCTGGCCTCGGGTTACCTCTATTACTGGGAGATGATCGGCGCGGACCCGAAGCCGCGGGACAATTCAGTGATTAAGCGCCTGGCATGGCTGGTGTTTTCCATGCCTTTCCACCTGTACTTCGGCGTGTACCTCATGCAGTTGCAGCAAGTGCTGGCCGAGGATTTCTATCTTTCGCTGGACTTGCCGTGGGACATCGACCTGAAGCGGGACCAGGGTATTGGCGGAGGAATCGCGTGGGCGTCGGGTTCGTTCCCGCTGGTAGTAGTGTTTGGCACGCTGTTTCTGCAGTGGCTGCGTGAGGACCGCAAGACCGAGCGCGAATACGAGCAAGCCGCCGAAGCAAACGACGACGCCGAGCTCGCCGCCTACAACGAAATGCTCGCCCGCATGCAACGCAAGCCCTGATCCCACGGTTGTGGATAACTCGCCCCAAAAACCCCTTCGTTTCGCCCCAAATTCCACAGGCGCGGCGGAGGGGGTTTTGCATGTTTGCCGGCGGCGGCATGCTGGGGATTGGCCGCGCGCAAAGGAGATGCCACAGAGATGCCATAGCCAAGCGGGTAAGCATTTCCGACGTCCTAAGGGCCCGCACCTCCGCCTGCTCCAAGGGGGAGGGCGCTACCAAAGGCGTGCCGCGGCCAGGCTTCAACGCCTCTAGAAAACCGCAGGAAAACATGCATGAAAGGCACGCACATGACTAACCAAATCACCTTGATGGGCAACCTTGCTTCCGCCCCGGAAATGCGAAAGTTCCCCAGCGAAGCCCACTTGACCACGTTCCGCCTGGTGAGCTCGCGCAGCCGCCTGGGGCAGGACGGCAAGTGGGAAAACTACGACAAATTGTTCATCGACGTTGAATGTTGGGGCAACCTCGCCCTCAACGTGCGCACCTCACTGGTAAAAGGCCGGCCGGTGGTGTGCACTGGCTACCTGATTACCAAAGAATGGAAGCAGGACGGCAAAATCCAGGGGCAGAAAATCGTGCTGAAGGCCACCTCCGTGGCGCTGGATCTGAACCGGTACATCGCCGCCAGCAAGAAATCCACGGACAGCTCAGTGGAAGTGGGGGACCTCAAAGCGCCCGATGGGCAGGCAGTGGTGGACTTCGATTACAGCGCGCCCGAAGGCTCAGGCACGAGCACGGATTCGAGTTCTGCTGCGCAGCGGCACGCGAGTGCGGGGAGCACTCGGAACGAGGGTGACGACGCTGCAGATCCCGGTGCTCTTGAGTCAAGCCCAGCCAAGGAACTTGTGGGCGCGGGCGTTGCCAGCTCCAGTTCCGGAGGTGGGGGTGGCGCGGCGCTGGACGGCGAGGGCGAGCCACCCTTCTAAGCCGTCTTGCCGCTCGATCAAGGGCTCTCCAATCCGGATGGAAACTCCGCGCTCTGAAGAGTAATGCTTGCGCTTGTACGTCGGCTTGACGCTGTGAGGGAGAGCTCTTCTCGAACTTTGCGGTGCTTCGGCGCCCACGATCAACTTGCAAATCGTGGGCGTCCGTAAGTGCGAATTACTTCAACGTCAGATTCACAATGCCTCCTGGCGGCAAAATCGTGTTCACCACGGTTGGTCCTCAGAGGTTCGCCTTCACGGTATCAGCGGCGAGTGCGGTGGCGGTGATGTCATCCTCGGAGGCATCGGTGGCGACGATGAAGCGGGTGCGCTCCACATAATCCTTTCTATCGGCGTTGCCGGTTGCCTTTGCGTACAGCCCCGTGATGGTTTCACTTCCACCGCAGGTCATGGCACCGCACAGCCGGTGAAGAGGCCGTTATTTCATCAACGGTCGTGAAAACATCCAATTATGTTTTCATCATCGCTCATCCCCCAACAATGATTGAAAGCATCCTGCATCCTTAACCCTTCTATGCTCTGACACCCCACCACTAAGTCGGAATGCTAAATGCCTTGGTCAGAAGCGGGTTTCCGCAGAGTGAATGCATCCCACGAGAGCCGAGCGCAGGGCCGGCCCCAAAAGAGATCACTCACTCAAGGCTTCTCCGCGGGGGTGCGAGAACTCACCGCATTTCATCTACTTTCCATCATTCTCGCCTCTCATATCCCCACCGAGAAATTAGCTTGACCTCGTACTTCCCTCAAACATCTCATCAGCAATGAGGAAATGATTTAATCATTCTGGAACCCCTCCACATTGATTAAATCATTCTGTACACCATGATCCTCATGGTTATGTCTGTAGCCGAGATCAAACAACGCATCCTCGCAGGTGAGGATATCTTCACCGAGTTTAAACAACGTGACAGGCCGGATGCCCTCACCAAAGAAGACATGGTAAGAAACCTCGTTGCCTTAGCTAACACCGCTGCAACTGGGCCGACAATGCCGCGCGCGCTGTTTATCTGCGTCAGTGATAGAGGTCGGCCAACCGGCTATACCCCATTTCAAGAGTTCAGATCAACGAATGACTTGGTTGCCTATGTTCAAGACACGACGCTTCCCCCATTGATCGTTGAAGCTACCGAGCACGTCATCGATGGCAACAGCGTTCTCGTGACTTTCCCATTCACATCGAAGGGAACGAGGTACGAGTAATCGGGGTGAGGCCGGACCACTGATTGGTGGGGCCCAATCTCAGCTCAATCGGGATCGGGTTAGGGAAAGGGGCTCACTACCGTCGCTGTCAGCGAAACGCTTAGACGAAAAGTTTGAGATGGACGTTGTTGTCCGTTACGAGAACCCTTTACGAGGACAATGTAGGGCCGTCTTGGGCTTTCTATGCCGTCTGAGACCCTTCAGGCCCGCTAGGCCACCGTTTGCTCTGCTTCACGCTATGATGGTTCCCTGACATTTCTCTCACACCATTAAAGGGGACCATTACAGTGGGCGAGTTCATCTACACGATGAAGAACGTGCGCAAGGCCATCGGTGACAAAGTCATTTTGGACAACGTCACCATGGCCTTTTATCCAGGCGCAAAGATCGGTGTTGTCGGCCCAAACGGTGCCGGTAAGTCCTCGATCCTGAAGATCATGGCTGGCCTTGATCAGCCTTCCAACGGCGAGGCATTCCTCGATCCAGGTGCCACCGTGGGCATCCTGCTGCAGGAGCCACCGCTGAATGAGGAAAAGACCGTCCGCGAGAACGTGGAGGAGGGTCTTGGCGAGATCTTTGAGAAGAAGAAGCGCTTTGAGGCCATCGCGGAAGAGATGGCCACCAACTACACCGACGAGCTGATGGAGGAGATGGGCAAGCTCCAGGAAGAGCTTGACCACGCCGACGCCTGGGAGGTGGACTCCAAGATCGAGCAGGCTATGGAGGCGCTGCGCTGCCCGCCTTCCGACGAGCCAGTCACCCATCTGTCCGGAGGTGAGCGCCGCCGCGTCGCGTTGGCAAAGCTGCTGCTCTCCGAACCGGACCTGTTGCTGCTCGACGAGCCCACCAACCACCTGGACGCAGAAAGCGTGCAGTGGCTGGAGAAGCACCTGGCAGACTACAAGGGCGCCGTTTTGGCCGTGACTCACGACCGCTACTTCTTGGACCACGTTGCGCAATGGATCTGTGAGGTGGACCGCGGCAAGCTCTACCCATACGAGGGTAACTACTCCACCTACCTGGAAACCAAGGCCCAGCGCCTTGAGGTGGCAGGCAAGAAGGACCAGAAGCTGCAAAAGCGCCTGAAGGAAGAGCTCGCCTGGGTGCGTTCCGGTGCAAAGGCCCGCCAGGCAAAGAATAAGGCTCGTCTGCAGCGCTACGAGGAAATGGTTGCGGAGGCCGAGCAGTACAAGAAGCTCGACTTTGAAGAGATCCAGATCCCAACCCCACCACGCCTGGGCAACCAGGTTGTGGAGGTCAACAACCTCACCAAGGGTTTCGATGGCCGCGTGCTCATCAAGGATCTCTCCTTCACCCTGCCGCGCAACGGCATTGTGGGCGTGATCGGTCCAAACGGTGTGGGTAAGTCCACCCTGTTCAAGACCATCGTGGGCCTGGAGGAGCCGGATTCCGGTGAGGTGAACGTTGGCCAAACGGTGAAACTTTCCTACGTGGACCAGGGCCGTGAAAACATCGACCCAGAAAAGACCGTGTGGGAAGTGGTTTCCGACGGCCTGGATTACATCCACGTTGGCCAGAACGAAATGCCTTCGCGCGCATACCTCTCCGCGTTCGGCTTCAAGGGCCCAGACCAGCAGAAGCCTTCCAAGGTGCTCTCCGGTGGTGAGCGCAACCGCCTGAACCTGGCGCTCACCTTGAAGCAGGGCGGCAACCTGATCCTGCTCGACGAGCCAACAAATGACCTCGACGTGGAAACCCTCGGCTCGCTGGAAAATGCGCTGCAAAACTTCCCAGGTTGTGCAGTGGTGATTTCCCACGACCGTTGGTTCCTGGACCGCACCTGTACCCACATCCTTGCCTGGGAGGGCAACGTGGCGGAAGGCCAGTGGTTCTGGTTCGAGGGCAACTTTGAGGATTATGAGAAGAACAAGGTGGAGCGCCTCGGCCCCGAGGCCGCACGCCCATCACGCGTGACGCACCGCAAGCTCACCCGTTAATCTCTCGCACCATCCGAGACCAAAGGTCAAAGACCTACCGCCCGGGTGCTGGAACCAAATGCCAGCGCCGGGCGTTTTCCATGATGCTTCCCTGAACTCCCCGTGCTCGCGTTGGGGTGTGGGGTGCTGGGGGCGTCGTTACTGCTGAACTGAACTGCACGGCATTTGAAGTTTTGAGGATTCCATGAGTGACCACATCACTACCATTCCCTTGCGCTGGGGCGACTTTGATCGCTTTGGCCATGTGACGAACACCGCCTACCTTGAGCTGGCGCAAGAGGCGCGCACCTTGTGGGCGCGGGACCGCTTTGACACGAAGGGCCATGAGATTCCCGCCGTGTTTATCCGCAAGCTTGAGGTGGAGTACTTGCGCCCGGTGATGCCTTCGCAGAGCGAGGTTGAGGTACGTACGCGGGTGAATCATGTGGGCAAGACATCGTTTAGCACCACGCAGGATATTGTTGCAGGTGGGGAGGTTGCCGCTACCGTGACCACCGTTGCCGTCGCGGTGGACTTCAAGACTGCTACCCCGCGCGCTATTACCGCCCGTGAGGCAAAAATCCTCATGCCACCGGCAGAAAAGTAGCCCTCATGGATACCCAGGGAGCACTCCACATTGGCGCAGGTGAACGCGGACTCGAGACGATGCTGCAGCGCGCGGTCCGCCTAGATGCGCAGGCCAAGCTACGGCTCCAGCAGGCGGGCGAGGCGGTGAATGTGTATGTGACCACGCCTTTCGAGGTGCTTGCGTGCCGACGCGTCCAAGGCAGTGCCCACGACGCATCCCCGCGCCTCGCCGCCACCTGGGCGCCAGCAACGAGCTGGCCTGGGGCGCTGCCGCCCGCGCGGGGTTTCCAACTGCTGGACACCGTGCCCGTGGACGTGGCCTATGACCTGGCAGAGCAGGGGCGGGGCCTGGCCAGGCAGTTTTCGGGTCCGCTCGGCCCGCCGGCGAGCCTGCTCAATCAAACCGTACTCACCGTTGAGGCCGGCGAGGCCACCGCAGAGATCCCTATGCGCATGATTTTCGCCTGCACCGCCATGGGCTTCATCCCGCCTGCGTTCACCGCGGAGGAGGATGTGCCGCGCACCTTGAGGGTTTCCACCGCGGGAAGCTGGGTGCGCATCGATGCGCCGTTTGGCAGCGTCTACCACGCCAAGCGGCTCAACCTGCTCACTCTTGGTTAATCATCATGCCGGCGGCGCGTTGCATGTGATCCCAGATGGCAGCGCGCTGTTCCTCAGTGAGTTCCACCTGGTCCAAGGCCTGGCTCATGAGGTCGAGCCAGCGCTGGGCCTCTTTCTCTCCAATGGCAAAGGGCATGTGGCGCATCCTCAGGCGAGGGTGTCCGCGCTGCTCACCATAGGTTTTGGGGCCACCCCAATATTGCTCTAGGAACCAGCGCAGGCGGTCCTCGGAACCCTCCCAGTCATCCTGCGGATACATTGGGCCGATCAGGTCATCCTCGCGCATCAAGGCGTAAAAGTGCGCCACGAAGGTGCGAAACGTTTCCTCGCCGCCCACCTCTTCATACAAGCTCATTGTTCTCAGTGTAGGCGAACCCTTCCGTGTGTGGGCAGACGGTGGGGGGCCTAATCAGAGTGGACATGCGGACGAAAAATGGGTGGATCATCATTGTGAAAGCAGCCCACTGAAGAAGTATCAATGATGCTTCTCCGGGACTATCAATGATGTAGAAATAGGCCTTGTACTGGCCTTTATTTTCCGTCATTGTGAATGTTCATGAGAAGTATCATTGATGCTTTGAAGTATCAATGATAGTGTTCGGGCATGAATGATGCAGAAGTGATGGAACTGATTCAAATCCTACGAGAGTCAGGAAATGACAACTACCGAGTTGAAGCAAAAGATGCTTCATCTGGGATCCCTAGGTCATTGGACGCCACTTTTTCTGCATTTGGCAATATGCCAGAGGGTGGACTGATTCTGTTGGGGGTAGCAGAGCAAGGCGGCACTTTTGAAGTCACGGGGGTTTCTGACGCGAAAGCGGCCTTGGATGCACTCGGAAGCAAGGCGCGCCAGAAGATTGTCCCACCACTTCAATTGGGGGCAGTGGATACACATTTGATAGATGGAAAAACGGTGATTAGCTGCGTGATCCCCCCGCAGCCAAATCAGTTCAAGCCATTTAAAGTAGGCAGTTTCGGCCCTGCATACACACGTGCAGCAGACGGCGACTACCGACTTTCGCCGCAAGAGGAACAATATCTGGTGGGTTTGGGGGGACAACCTTTCTATGACCGCATGCCTGTGGCCGGGGCGTCGGTGGAGAAGGATCTCGCTCCTGACTTAGTGGATCAGTACCTCGACGTGTACCTCAAAGGTAGTGTGCGATTGCGAAATTCGAGCCGCGATGAGCAACTCCTGCGTTCCAATGTGGTGGCAAATGATTCCGGAGAACCTACATTGGCGGCGATATACGCACTTGGTGTCCATCCACAGCAGTTTCTCCCACACCTCTCAGTGAAGGTTCATGTAAAACCGGAGAACCCGGACGTAACGGCGCTGCGTTTGATTGACGCAGACCAGTTTTACGGGCCTGTCCCTGATTTGTTGTCTCAGTCTTTTGAGTGGGTGAATAAGCAGCTCAGGACTGCTGTTGTGTTTGAAGATGGTCAAGGTAGGGATTTGCCTGAGCTTCCCGCAGTGGCAATCCGGGAACTGATAGCGAACGCGCTTGTCCATCGAGATTTGTCCAGCGCCAGCTTTGGTACCTATGTGCAGGTGGTGAAGACTGCAACCAAGCTCATCATTTCCAGTCCAGGGGGCTTGTGGGGCATCACCCAACGTCAACTCGGTTCAACAAGTCCACGGGCGCGAAATCCTGTCCTCTATGCAATGTGCTCGGCTATCAAGACTAGTGACGACAAACGGGTCATCGAGGGTCACGCCACAGGTATCCCAGCAACACGACGCGCCCTGAGTCAGGCCTTCTTGCCGGAGCCGTACTTCAAAGATGGTGTTATCCGGTTTCAGGCGGTTCTTTCATCGGCAACAGTACTCAGTTCGGAACAGATGCGTTGGCTCGGAGGGCTCGCCGGCGCGGGAACGCTTTCTGTGGCACAAAAACATGCCTTGGTGAGGATGAAAGCGGGGCAAGCGATGACGAACAGTTCGTACCGTGAGTTTTTCCCAATGGATTCCGTGCATGCTCGTAATGAGCTTCAAGAGCTCGTCCAGTTCGGGCTTGCAAAGACGGTAGGTTCTGGCCGCGCAACTGAATATCTGCTCAACGAAGCCGTACAAGCCGCTGATGAACTCAACAAGCTAATCTCGGAGCCTGATGGGGCCAAGGAGGCGCAGGAAGCCAAGGTGCAAGATCTTGAGCATGTCCGCAGAGAGCGCGAAGAGGATGACACCGCAGGTCTAGTACACCCAGTAAGCCCAGTAAATCGGGTGAATCCGGTGAATCCGGGCAGGTTCAAGCGTTTGACGATGGCGGAAAGGCAAGGCCAGATCCTCGTAGCGTTGAAAGCTGCGGGTGAGCCGTTATCCAAAGAGCAGCTACGCCAGGTCACCGGGTTCACCCCAGGGCAAATTACTCCTGCGATTCAAACCATGTTGAAGGAAGGCACAATTAGGTTTACGGAACCGCAGAGAAGTAGATTCCAGCGCTATGCGATCGCTTAGTGGAGCCGAATATTTCTGCAGATCAGGGATCATCATTGTGAAAGCAGCCCACTGAAAAAGTATCAATGATACTTCTCCGGGACTATTAATGATGTAGAAACAGGCCTTGTACTGGCCTTTATTGTCCGTCATTGTGAATGCTCATGAGAAGTATCATTGATGCTTTGAAGTATCAATGATGAAACATGAACAATCGTTACGGACTGTGCCATGAGGGTATTGAGTGGTGTCGGCAGCGTAAATCTCGCGTAAATCTCTCGTAGAACTACAGCAGCCGCATTACTGCCACGCCGCTGAGAATGGTGAGCACGCCGATGATTTGCCTGCGCCGGATGCGTTTGCCAAATGCCCGGTCCACGGCCAGCGAGCCGCCCATGAGGCCCGCCAGGCCCGCCATCACCGTGAGCCCCGTGCCGATTACCGGCGCAAGCGCCGCATTGGTCCCCACGAACGCCGCGCCGATGAGCCCGCCAAGCCACATCCACCACGGGTTCGCGCGCTGCGGATCCACGCGATTCACTCGCGGACGCCATCGCAGCACCACGTTGATCAGCACCAAGAGTGCCGTGCCCACACTGAAGGAAATCAGCGCAGCCACCAGCCAGGTCCCAACCGCCTTGCCGAGCTGGCCGTTGATCGCAGACTGGCTCGCCAGCAGCGCACCAAACACCACGCCCGCGAGGCGCCATTTCCACAGCGCCTCTCCACCAGCGGAAAGGGAATGGGGCTTGCCGACGGTCACCAGCACCCCAGCCATCACCACCGCAGCGCCCAACGCGCGTAGGGGAGTCAGGTGGTTTTCCGGCGCTTGAAACCACCCAAACTGGTCGATGAGCAGCCCCATGAGGATTTGCCCAGCCGTTGGCAGCACAACCGTTTCCACCGCCCCGAGCCGGGGAAACAGCAAGATGTTGCCAGTTAGCGCCACCACACCGAAGGCGCCGCCGAGCCACATCCATGCTGGCAGTTGCACTGCGCTGCTCAGTGCGCCCAGGGACCTTGCGGCCAACGTTGCCAGCAGGAGCCCGAGGGTGCCCACCGCGAAGGAAATCATGGAGGCGGAAAACGGGGTGCCCGTGGACATGCGCAGCCGGTTGTTGGCCACTGTCTGCCAGGGGATGAGAAACCCCGCAACCACTCCGATGAGTACCCAGGCCATACACACTCCTTAGCGCTGGTTCGCATTACTAATTGCAACCCGTTGCAGCCCACTGCACTGTCCACGGGCAACCTTGAGCTGTTTCACAGCCTAACGCGCGCGGATGGGGTGGGTATTCCGTGCCAAAGGCTGGGGTGATGTGCAGCGGTGGGGGAGCTGGAGAGTGGGAGTTTTATTCAATACCCCTAGTAGTGCCTAGTCCAAGTGAACAGCTTGGTCTACTATGTGTGCTAATTGTGCCCGCGGACCACGGGCCCTCAAACCGCCTACGTGCAAAGGAGCCGGCTACCACTATGAGCGCTGCAAACGATCAAGGATTCTCCACCGCCAGCATTCACGCAGGCTACGAGCCAGATTCCCTCTATGGTTCCATCAACACCCCAATTTATGCCTCTACTACGTTCGCACAAAATGGGTTGAATGAGCTCCGCGGTGGCTATGAGTACACCCGCTGTGGCAATCCCACCATCACCGCTCTAGAAAAGACCGTGGCGGCGCTGGAGGGAGCGGCGTTTGGCCGCGCGTTCTCCTCCGGTATGGCAGCAACCGACGTGCTCCTGCGCATCTTCCTGCGCCCAGGCAGCCACCTGGTGTTCGGCCACGACGCCTACGGCGGCACGTTCCGCCTCATTGACCAGGTGTTTACTCAGTGGGGTGTGGAATACACCGTGGTGGACACCACCGATGCTCAGGCTGTGGGGCAGGCGGTGCAGGAAAACACCGCGCTGGTGTGGCTGGAAACCCCCTCCAACCCAGGCCTTTCCATCACAGACATCCAGGCCGTGGCAGACGCCGTTGCCGGCCGCGCGCCGCTGGTTGTGGACAACACCTTTGCCTCCCCCTACCTGCAAAACCCCCTCAAGCTAGGTGCTGCGGCGGTGCTGCACTCCACCACGAAGTACATTGGCGGGCATTCTGACGTTGTGGGTGGCCTCGTGGTCACCAATGACGCGAAGCTAGATGAGGATTTGCTGTTCTACCAGGGCGGCACGGGTGCCATCCCATCCGTGTTTGATGCTTACCTCACCGCGCGTGGCCTGAAGACCCTCGCTGTGCGCATGGACCGCCACTGCGATAACGCCGAGGCCATTGCCAAGCACCTCAACGCAAGCGAAAAGGTTGCCACCGTGCTCTACCCAGGCCTGGAAACTCACCCAGGCCACGAGGTTGCAGCCCGCCAGATGCGCCGCTTCGGCGCCATGATTTCCGTTCGTTTCCACTCAGAGGAGGCCGCCCGCGCCTTCTGCCTGAACACCAAGGTGATTGCGTTGGCGGAGTCGCTTGGTGGGGTGGAGTCCCTGGTGGAGCACCCGGCCTCCATGACTCACCAATCTGTGACCGACTCCGTGCTTGAGGTGCCACGCGACCTGGTGCGCATCTCCGTGGGCATTGAGGACATTGAGGACTTGATCTCAGACGTCGACGCAGCCCTCGCAGCCATCAACTAGTCATCAACTAGCCATTTAGGAGCGGTCAAACGCGCGGTTGCGCAGCGCACGCTCCTGCTCGGCCTTGCCCTCTAGGATCACGCGGCGCAAACCGCCCGGCAGGTTGTCCTGCTCTAGGAAGGCCGCGGCACGCTGGACACCTTCCTGGGAAATGTCCCAGCTCGGGTAGATGCCGCCCAAGGTCACCAGGGCAACCTCGCTGCTCAGGTTTTCCCACAGGGGCAGCGCCAACTCAAAGGCCGCGGAGTTGTGCGCCTGCAACAGCGGGCCAGCTCCAGGTGCGCGCAGGCCCTCCAACTTGTGGCGCAGTTGCAGGTTGGACAAGGTGTTGTCCAGTGCGGTGATCTCCGCAAACACCGAGTCCTTGGTGTCCTGGGTTGGCAGCGCCGCCTGGGCACGCAGTGCCGCAAGCTCACTGGCCGCGGTGCGGTATTCGGCGCTGAGGGCGTCGATACGCTCCTTTGCATCCTCCTGCTTGCCCGCCGCAATGCGTGCGGTGAGTGCGGCCCAGCGCAGGTCCTCGTCCACTTCAAGGCCTGGCAATGGGGATTCACCGGCTGCGATCTGCGCGAACAGTTCCAAAGCCTCGGGGCTTTCGGCCAGCGGGGTGCGCGAAAGGGCCTGGACGAAGGCCAGTTGGATGTCGCCAGTGGTTTCCTTCGCGCCGGCGAGCAGCAGGTCCGCCAGCGCAACGTTGTGGCCCTCCCAGCTCGGGTCCACAAAACGAGCGTTTGCGGAGGTGGCCTGGAGCAAAACGCGCTCCAACACGGCGATCTCCGTTTCATGCTTGGCACCGCGGGCGGCCAGCGCGATGAAGTCGCGGGCGCGCATGGTGCCGGCGCGAGTCATCTCCCAGGCAGCGGACCAGCACAGGGAACGTGCCATCGGGTCCTCAATGCGGTCAATGTTGGCCAGCGCAAACTCCAAAGAAGCGGGGTCCAGCTCGAGCAGGGCATAGGTGAGGTCTTCATCGTTAATCAAAATCAGATCAGCCTCTTGGCCCGCAAACTCCGGGATCTCCGTGAGGGCGCCGGTGACGTCCAGCTCCACCCGGTTGGTGCGGCGCACCACGCCGTCTGGCGCTAGGGAGTACAGGCCCACTGCCACGCGGTGGTCGCGCAATTCACCCGCGCCGGGCTGGGCACCGCGCTGCTCGATGGCAAGGCGCGTGATGCGTCGGCCATCCTTTTCCACCTTGGTGGCCAGCGTGTTTACACCTGTGGTCTTGAGCCACTGCTGTGCCCAGCCGGAGAGGTCGCGCCCGGAAGCCTCCGCGAGCGCCGCCAGGAGGTCATCAAAGGTGGCATTGCCAAACGCGTGGGTGGCAAAGTGCTTGCGTACCCCGGCAAAGAAAGCTTCGCGGCCCACGTAGGCCTGGAGTTGCTTGAGCACGGATGCGCCCTTGGCGTAGGTGATGCCGTCGAAGTTCTGCTCTACCGTTTCAATATCTGTGGCATCCGCCGTGATTGGGTGCGTCGAGGGAAGCTGATCTTGCTGGTACGCCCAAGACTTCTCCACGGAAGCAAACGTCACCCAAGCCGTGTCAAACTCCGTTGCCTCGGCCTGGGAAATGGCTGCGGCCCAGGTGGCAAAGGACTCGTTGAGCCAGAGGTCGCCCCACCACTGCATGGTCACCAGGTCGCCGAACCACATGTGCGCCATTTCGTGCAAGATGGTGTCACACCTGCGCTCGTAGCGGTAGCGGGTGACCTTGGAGGAAAACACGTACTCGTCGCGGAATGTCACCGCACCGGCGTTTTCCATGGCACCCATGTTGAACTCGGGCACAAACAACTGGTCGTATTTGCCAAAGGGGTAGGCGTAGCCAAAGTTGGCGTGGTAGAAATCAAATCCCTGTTTGGTTTGGGTGAACAGGGTGTCTGCATCCAGGTGCTTGGCCAGGGACTGCCGGCAGTAAATCGCCATGGGGATTTCCACCTCATGTGGCTGGTCAGCCGGGGTTTCCGCATGGTGGGTGAGGGAGCCGCGGTACGTATCGGTGACCTCAAAGTAATTACCCGCGCAGAAAGCCACCAGGTAGGTGGAAAGAGGCGTATCGACGGCACCCGTATGCAAGCTGGCCGGCTTCCCATCTGCACCGGTGGTCTCCGTGACCTCCATGGTTGCGTTAGTGATCACCTTCCACTGCTGTGGTGCGGTGATAGCAAAGGAGTAGGTGGCTTTCAGATCTGGCTGGTCAAAGCAAGCGAATACGCGCTTGGCGTCAGCGGTTTCAAACTGGCTGTAGAGGTACACCTCGCCGTCAGCGGGGTCCACAAACCGGTGTAGGCCCTGGCCGGTGCGGGAGTAGGAGCAGAGCGCTTCGATGCGCAGCTCGTGGTGACCCTCAGTGATGGTCAGGGGGATCCCGCTCTTCTCCAGCTCCGCAGCCTGCCCCAGCTCCAAAGGGACGCCGTCGAGCGTCGCTACGCTAATTGAGTGTGCCCGCAGATCAATGAAAGTTTCCCCCTGGCCCAAACCCTCAAACGTGATGGTAGTGGTGGAGCCGAACTCCGTTTCCCCGCGCGTGAGATCAAGCTCAATGGCGTAGTGATGCACCTTGAGCAGGCTTGCGCGTGCCTCGGCTTCGAGCTGGGTCAAGTTAATGGAACTCATCTCACATCCGTTTCATGTTTTGGTAGGTAATTGGGGGTACGAACACCACAACGATACACCCGAGGGTGAACACGCTCACATGCCCACCGGCACGGCAGTGCAAAAGCACCTATGGTGGGACCCATGACTACTCACACAACTGATTCCTCCAATTCCGCGCAGGAAGTGCGCTTCTATTTTGACGTCACCTGCCCCTTCGCGTGGGTCACCTCCCGCTGGATCAAAGAGGTGGAAAAGGTACGAAACATCAAGGTCACCTGGGTTCCGATGAGCCTGTGGGTGCTCAACGAAGGTCGCGAGGAACTCCCCGCCGACTACAAAGAGAAAATGAAAGCTGCCCGCCTCCCAGCGTTGGTCATGGCGCAAATCGCCACCGAGGCTCCCGAAAAGCTCGGCGACTTCTACACCGCCTTAGGAACGAAGATCCACAACGAGGGAAACAAGGATTTCCCAGCGCTTATCGACGCCACCAAGGCCGAACTCGGCATCGAAGCTGGTGGGGATCCGGATGCTTGGGAAGAGGCGCTGCGCAAGTTCCACCAGGGAGCAATCGACGCGGTGGGTGACGAGGTGGGCACACCCGTGGTGCAATTCGGCGACACTGCTTTCTTTGGCCCCGTGATCACTCGCATCCCACGCGGCGAAGACGCCGGCGAACTTTTTGACGCCTCCGTGCGCCTTGCACAAAACCCCTACTTCTTTGAGCTCAAGCGCACCCGCACGGAATCACCGCAGTTCGACGCCTAGAAAGGCGAGGGCTCGAGTTCCTGCTTGGGCATGTACTCGTGCGTGCCCTGCGGGGGTGTCTGGGGGTCTCAGCTCACCCCACATCCCGTAACCGGCTTCCGCTAAGGTGTGGGGTATGCGTGTTTACCTAGGTGCGGACCATGCTGGGTTCGAAACAAAAAATGCAATTGCTGAACACCTCAAAGCTCAGGGCCACGAGGTTATTGACTGCGGCGCCCACACTTATGACGCCGAAGATGACTACCCTGCCTTCTGCATTGAAGCCGCAAGCCGTGTGGTAAACGACCCAGGCTCACTGGGTATTGTCCTCGGCGGTTCCGGCAACGGCGAGCAGATCGCCGCGAACAAGGTCAAGGGCGCGCGCTGCGCCTTGGCGTGGTCTGAGGAAACTGCCCGCCTGGCGCGCGAGCACAACAATGCGCAGCTCATCGGTATCGGCGGCCGCATGCACACCCAAGAGGAAGCGCTGAAGATCGTGGACGCCTTCCTGGACCAAGAGTGGAGCAAGGCAGAGCGCCACCAGCGCCGTATTGACATCCTCAGCGAATACGAGCGCACCGGCATCGCCCCTGAACTCCCTGCTGAATAGGCGCCTGGTAGCGAATTTGTTGCGGTACTACGAGAGCCGCTCCCCACAATCGAAACTGAGTAATCAGTTGCCGGAAGTGGGGAGCGGTTTTTCTGTTCAGGTGCGGGCTGAATAAGAGCTAGAAGTCAAATCCGCCAAAGTCGCCGAAGTCAAAGCCGCCGCCGTCGCCACCAAAGTCGCCGAAGTCAAAGCCGCCGTCGCCACCGGCATCGGCGTCAACTGCACCCATGTCTCCCATGTCACCTGAATCTGCGGCGTCGGTGCCCGCTGCCTCGAGGCCGTCTTGGTAGCCATCCCCGTAGCCTTGTTCGAAGGCCGCCGCGGAGTAGCCAACGCCGCTCATGCCGCTGAACAGGGCAGAGAACAGGAACACGGAGCCCGCGGTCCACATGCCGGTACGCAGTGCCTGCTGCCACCATGGCTCGGAGTACCAGCCTGCAGGGACGGGGCGTCCCGCCACCATGCCGCCTGGGTAGTAGTTCGGGGTCTGTGAGGTGGCGTGTGGGGACGCGGAGACTTGGCGCCCTTCCACATCAATGGTGCGGGATTCGGTCACTTTGCCGGCTTGGCGTTGGCCCTCAAGGGGTGGGATTTCGGGGCCGATTGGCATGCCCATGATTTCCCGGGCTGCATTGATGTAGTGCAGGCCCTCGAGTGCCGATTCGCGGGCAAGCTGAGCCTGGCGCACAGTCTGGGCGGTGGAGATTTGCGAGGAGGCTGCGTTGTAGCGCTCGGAGGCGTCGGCGATTGCTTGGGTGGAGGCGGCGTCGTTACCAGCCAGGCTCAGTACCTGGGAGCCTAGGCGATCGATCCAGCGGCGGGCGTCTGCGATTGCGTCTTCGAGTTTTGCGGTTTCTTGTTTCTTGGAATTGCCGCCTGCGCGGGACACCAAGAACACTAGACCGCCAACTACGAGGGCGATCAGTAGCAAGCCTTCCATGGCGCTTCATCCTTCATCTTGATATTGGGGCCGGTGGCAAATTTTGCCATCACAGTGCCTAACGGGCCGGTGAAAGATTTAGTTCCATCGAAAAAGCGCAGTGGCCAAGAGTTGAGCTGAACAACTCTTGGCCACTGCTTGTAAAGGGCTTGATGTACGAGCCCTTGCGTTTAGGGCTGTGGTTCGAACTGCTTATTGCTGCGCGCATCCACCCACTGCTTTACCTCCTCGGAGTCCCACAACGTTAGGCCGTGGAACTTCCCAACGGGGGAGGGAGCTCGTCCGCGGCCGGCGTAACTGGTGAACGTGCCCCGAGCGGTGCCAGAGAATGCTGCACAATCGACGGCCGTCCAGAGTTCACGCCCAGTTTCTGAGTCAATGATCTTCGGCGTCATACCTTTCATTCTAAAGGTGAGGGGGTGGTGCAGCACACTTTGCGCAAGGCGAAAAGCCAGAATCGGGGGTAGGGAAAGCCGTGATAGTGGGTGTGCAATTGATTGCTTCTAGGGGTAAATGGACCGATTCAGCAGGTGTTCAGTAAGCGTTAAGAAGCAATAATGCCAATGACTAAGCAAATGTCCGATTTGCTTTATTGCGGTGAGATTGTCTAGACTTGGTGAGTCCTTATTAGGGCATGGGAATGTCGTATAGTGGCTAATACCTCAGCCTTCCAAGCTGAAGACGCGGGTTCGATTCCCGTCATTCCCTCTGGTCAAAGGCTCGTCTCGTGGAAACGTGGCGGGCCTTTTGTGTTGCTTGGAATTGATTTCGTCTGTTTGTGTATCAGTTGGATTTTGCACCTATTGCGTGGATATGCCACATGTCAGATCTCCCGTGAAGCCTCTTGAGCTGCAACTTTGCTATGAAAAACTTTTTCAACGGGGGTAGCGCTTTTGTGTCCAAACGTGCCGTAAAAGGGTGTGTCACCATCCTGACTCCCATTCTCAACCGACTCCGACAAGAGGTGAGAGCCGGAAGCAGACGCCGGGGCGTCGGTACGCGCAGCGTTGTCCTTGAATACCCTCACTATGCTGCGGGTTTTGAATTCTTTTGCCGTCTCCGTATAGTTATCGCTCGGAAGGTGCCAAGGCCCTGGTCCCGAAGGCCCTTCCGGCAGTATGATTACGGTTTGTTCAGAGCGCGTTTTTCCAAAACGGCTGGCAATATGTAAACTGCTTACGAGCCCCAACGAGGGATCGGAAACGGGACGTGGCGCAGTTTGGTAGCGCACCTGCTTTGGGAGCAGGGGGTCGCAGGTTCAAATCCTGTCGTCCCGACGAATGTCCCTCCACTTTGGAAAGTTTCTTTCAGGTGGAGGGATACGTCATTTCTACGCCAATTATTGATTAGACCAGGAGAAATACTCGTGAAGAGTTCTGTCGAGAAGCTGAACGATACCCGCGTGAAGCTCATCATCACCGTGCCTTTCGATGAGCTGCAGGGTGACATCAACAATGCGTACGCGGCCATCGCCCAGCAAGTCTCCATCCCAGGATTCCGCCGAGGCAAGGCTCCACGCCAGCTTATCGACGCCCGCTTCGGCCGCGGCGCCGTACTGGATCAGGTCATCAATGACATCCTCCCTTCGCGCTACCAGGCAGCCGTTGAGGAGAACAAGCTCGCCGTGATCGGCCAGCCGCAGATCGACGTCACCAAGTTGGAAGACAACGAGCTCGTTGAATTCACCGCTGAGGTAGACGTTCGCCCAGAGATCACCATCCCAGACTTCTCCAAGATCGCAGTTGAGGTGCCCGAGCTCAAGGCTGACGACGAGGCCGTAGACGCAGAGATCGACCGCCTCCGCGAGCGCTTCTCCGAGCTGAAGGACACCAAGCGCAAGCTCAAGACTGGCGACTTCGCCATCATCAACCTCTCCGCTGCAATCGACGGCAAGGAGATTGAGGAGTCCAAGGCTGAGGGTCTTTCCTACCAGGTTGGCGCGGGCGACCTCATTGATGGTCTCGATACCGCCCTGCGCGGCCTCAAGACCGGTGAGTCTGCAGATTTCGAGGCTGAGCTGCAGTTCGGTGAGCACGCTGGCGAGAAGGCAACCGTCACCGTGACCGTTGAGCAGACCAAGGAGCGCAAGCTTCCTGAGCTCGATGACGACTTTGTGCAGGAAGCCTCCGAGTTTGACACCGTTGAGGAGCTGCGCGAATCCGTGACCGAGCAGGTCAAGGAGCAGGCAAAGGCCAACCAGGCTGCCGCCATCCGCGACGAGGTCCTCAAGGCTGCCCTCGAGCAGGCTGAGTTCCCACTCCCAGAAGGCCTGGTGGACGAGCAGGCTCACGCACAGCTCCACCAGATCTACGGGGAGCTGGCTCACAACGACGACCAGATCGACACCCTCCTCGCAGCCCAGGGCACCAACCGTGCTGATTTTGAGGCAGAGAACCGCGAGAACGCCGAGAAGGCCATCCGCAACCAGCTCTTCCTCGACGCTCTGGCCGAGCAGGAGGAGCCAGAGGTTTCCCAGCAGGAGCTCACCGACCACATCCTGTTCACCGCCCAGTCCTACGGCATGGACCCCAACACCTTCATCGCGCAGGTGTCCCAGTCCGGTCAGATCGCTCAGCTCTTCTCTGACGTCCGCCGCGGCAAGGCCCTCGCCATCGCCATCACCCGCACCTCCGTGAAGGACGAGGCCGGCAACAAGGTTGATCCAGCCGAGTACTTTGGTGAGGAAGAAGTGGAAGAGGGTACTGATTCCGCTGAGACCACTTCTGAGGCCACTTCTGAGACCAAGGAGTCTTAAACCTCAGATCTCCAAAAAGGAGCCCTTCGGGGCTCCTTTTTGCTTTTCGCGCTGGTTATGCTGGCCATGCTGCCCATGCTGCGGGGAGCTTGTGCGGTCGAGATTGTTGGGCGTGGCTTTGGGCTAACCGGGTGAACGTCGGCAGCGCGAACGCTGAGAGCGAACAGGGCGGTAGCCGGGAAGCTCTAGGCGGTAATCTGGGTTGCATTGATGGCAGGCGGGCAACCATGCTGTTGAGGAGTTTCGGCACCAGGCCAGGACCCCAACCGCAGCGATTGCCCGCAGTGCCATAGAAATCAACGGCAAATATTTAGGAGCACCATGACTGACAAGATCTTGATGCAGGCTGGCTCAGGTATGAACCTGAGCGACTCCGTGTATGAGCGCCTGTTGCGCGAACGCATTATTTTCCTGGGGACCCAGGTTGATGATGAGATCGCGAATAAGCTCTGCGCGCAGATCCTGCTGCTTTCCGCCGAGGATCCAACGCGTGACATTTCGCTTTACATCAACTCCCCAGGCGGCTCCGTGACTGCCGGCATGGCTATTTATGACACCATGCGTTACTCCCCATGTGACATCGCAACCTATGGCATGGGTTTGGCGGCGTCGATGGGCCAGTTCCTGCTCTCCGGCGGCACCAAAGGCAAGCGCTATGCTCTGCCGCACGCTCGCATTATGATGCACCAGCCTTCCGCAGGCGTTGGCGGTACTGCGGCAGACATCGCCATTCAGGCTGAGCAGTTTGCGCAGACTAAGCGTGAGATGGCTGAGCTGATCGCTGAGCACACCGGTCAGACCTTCGAGCAGATCACCAAGGACTCCGACCGTGACCGCTGGTTCACCGCCCAGCAGGCCAAGGAGTACGGCATCGTTGACCACGTTATTGAGTCCGCTCGCGGCCCGCTGTCCAACTAAGCACACTGCCTAACCAGGAGGAACTCCCACAATGCAAATGCCATCCGCACGCTATGTGCTGCCATCCTTCATTGAGCAGTCTGCATACGGCACCAAAGAAACCAACCCTTACGCCAAGCTCTTCGAGGAGCGCATCATCTTCCTGGGCACCCAGGTGGATGACACCTCGGCAAACGACATCATGGCGCAGTTGCTCGTGCTCGAGGGCCTCGACCCAGACCGCGACATCACCATGTACATCAATTCCCCAGGTGGCTCCTTCACCTCGCTCATGGCGATCTATGACACCATGCAGTACGTGCGTCCCGACGTGCGCACCGTCTGCCTCGGCCAGGCCGCTTCCGCCGCTGCGGTGCTGCTTGCCGCAGGTGCACCGGGCAAGCGCGCGGCCCTGCCAAATGCGCGCGTCCTGATCCACCAGCCTGCCACCCAGGGCACTCAAGGCCAGGTGTCTGACCTGGAGATTCAGGCGGCTGAAATTCAGCGTATGCGTACCTTGATGGAGCAAACGCTTTCCCGCCACACCGGCCGCAGCGCCGAGCAGATCGCCATTGACACCGACCGTGACAAGATCCTCACCGCCGAAGAGGCAGTGGAGTACGGCATCATTGACCAGGTGTTTGATTACCGCAAGCTCAACGGCTAGCACGCTGGATGAACCAAAGGCGCCCCGCACAGTGAGTTGTGCGTGGGCGCCTTTGCGGGTTCCGGGCCAGTGGTGGGCGTGAGCGCAAGCGTTGGTCGATAGCCCAAAGTCGATAGGACGCTGTGTTGGTCGATAGGTCGCACCCCCGGGCGGAAAATCGGGTCCTATCGACTTTTAGCTTTCTACCAACGCGCCCCCGAGCCCAATGCTGACCCCTCACCTCCGCCAAAAGTACGGGGTTGTAGTGGTGATCGGCACTAAGCCTGATTTTTGAAGGATTGGGCGGGAAAACTCGGTGCAGTCCGCGTATAACAAGGCGTGGCTGCGGGCCTCGGCGCGGGCAGCGCGGGTGGCTGTGAGCGCCCGATACAGGCCCTGGCCCCGGTGTGCTTCCAGGCAACCACCTCCCCACACGCCGGCAAAGGAGGTGCCTTCCACGAATTCCACACGCCCCACGCACACGATGTCCCCGCTGCTCAGGTGCCGTACCGCCCAAACCTCCAGCTCGCCTTGAGCACAACCCTTAGCCAGGCGCGCCGCGATGCCCAGAGACTCAGGCGTATCCATCTCAAACACTTGCGAGCTCACCACCATCGCCTGCGTAATGTCCTCGAAGCTGTTCATCTGCTCGATGGCGTATTCGCTAGGCAGCTCCGGCGCGCAAGCGATCACGCTGCTGGTGCTGCCGGCCATCACCGTCTCGGGGTCTTGGCGCACAAAGCCTAAAGCTTCAAGTGCGCCGGGGAGGAACTGGTTGACGTCGTGACCTCGTGTTTTCCACTCAATCTCAGTGATGCTGGGGTCTTGTGTGAGGCTTCGCAGGGCGCCTTGGATGAGCGGGGTTGGGTCGAGGTATCGGGGGAGTTGGCGGTGCGTGATGAAGCCCAGGCCGGCTGCCGGGTCAGCGCCGATCCACAGGGGGCCTTGTTGCCAGCGGTGCGGGAAGGAGCCGAGTTCGGTGTGGGTGCGCAGTTGTTCCTCATAGGCGTGGAGGAGCGTGGCACGGCTAGACGGTGTACTCGGCATGGGAATACTTTAGGTCACAGCCACTAAGGTGACTTGTGTGATCCTCGTTGTTGATAACCATGATTCTTTTACCTTTAACCTGGTGGAGCTTCTGCGGGGGCTGGGAGAGCAGCCGCATGTGATTGCCAACAACGATCCTCTCCCAGACCTCAGCCGTTACACCGCCGCGATCCTCTCACCAGGGCCCGGCCGCCCGGAGCGCCCCGAAGACATCGGCATCAGCACCGCCGTCCTCGCCTCCGGGATTCCCGTGCTCGGCGTCTGCCTGGGCTTTCAAGCGATCGCACATTTCCATGGCGGCACTGTGGAGCTCGCCCCAACCCCGGTGCATGGCTTTGTGGATACCATCACGCACACGGGTTCGCCGCTGTTCGCCGACATCCCGCAGAGCTACGAGGTGGTGCGCTATCACTCGCTCGTTGTGGGCCGCACAGACATGGAAGTGCTAGCCACCAACGGCGAAGGCATCATCATGGCCGGGGTGATCGGCAATCATTGGGGCGTGCAATTCCACCCCGAGTCGATCTGTTCCGCATTCGGCGAGCAGCTCATTGCCAATTTCCTCGCGCTCGCCACTCCCACCTGGCACCGCGAGCGCCGCAACACCCACGCGGACCCGCTGAGTGTGTTCCGGGCGGCGTCGGAAGGCAAAGAAAACGCAGTGCTCCTGGAGTTTGGGGGTGAAGCGATCATCGCAGTTTCCGACGCCCCCAGCGTCACGTTGGACGCAGTGCAGGTGCGGGCGGCAAGGTCCGAGGCGGAGAGAGGTGTGGGGCCTGGTTGGTTTGGCTGCAAGGAATATGAGGGGCGAGAGCGCTTCTTCTATGCCGCGGAAGTGATCGTGATCCGTGAGAGTGAGGTGGAGCTGATCGCCACGCAGGCAGGGCCCTGGTTTACACAGGCCTGGGCAATGATCGAGCATGTAGCGGGCACCAAGTTGGCGTTGGGGCATCTGCGCTTTGGCGCGCTGGAGATGCGGGACACACATGAGCGCTACCTGGAGATGATCGAGCAATGCCAGGAGCTAATCCGCCAAGGGGAAACCTACGAGGTGTGCTTGACTACGCAACTATCCTGCGCCGTTGAGGGCGACCCGCTGGCGGTGTACGCGAAATTGCGAAACGTCACCCCGGCACCGATGCGCAGCTTCCTCCGCCTGGGTGATTTTGCGGTGGCCAGCGTGTCACCCGAGCGTTACCTCAGTATTCGCGGCGTGTGCCCAAGTGGTGGCGCTGGTAGTGACGTTGGTGGTGGCGTTGGTGGCCAAGTGATCTCCAGCGAGCCCATCAAGGGGACCCGGCAGCGCGGGAAAACACCGGGTGAAGACGCGCGCCTCGCCGAAGATCTGGGCAGCAACCCCAAGGATCGGGCGGAGAACCTGATGGTGGTGGACTTGGTGCGCCATGACCTCGCGCAGGTGGGCCGCAACGTGCGCGTGCCCGAACTCTTCGCGGTACGCACCTTCCCAGGGGTGCACCAACTGGTAAGCACCATCGAGGCAGACCTGGAGGCGCCCATCCAGCAGTCGGTGCGGGTGCCGTTTCCCGGTGGGTCCATGACCGGCGCACCGAAACAGCGCACCATGGAGATCATCAACGCATTGGAATCCGGCCCGAGGGGTGTGTATTCGGGATGCATTGGCTGGGTGAGTGAGTTGGGAGAGGCAGACCTCGCCATGGCCATTCGCACCGCCGTGATTCACAATGGGCGCCTGAGCTACGGAGTGGGTGGGGCAATCATCGCGCTCTCGGAGCCAGCCAAGGAATACCAAGAGCTGCACACCAAGGCCCGCCCGCTACTGGAACTCGTGGGCCAACCCTTCCCGGGGGTGGAGGTAGTGGAATCCTTCATTGTGCGAGAAGGGGCGGTGCAGGGCTGGGACCTGCACATTCGACGGCTGCGACGCGGATGCGCCCTCATGGGCATTTCCATCGGTGAGGAAGCTGAGCAGGCGCTGCGCACGCTGCGGTTCCCCGAAGGCACCTGGTGGCCGCGGCTTTCCATGAGCGCTGGCGGATTGCAGGTGACGCTGCGGGAAGTGCCACAACGGCGCGAGGAAACTGTGCTGGGAGCAGTGGAGTGCGAGATCGCACACCCCGAGGTGAAGGGGCCGGAGTTTGCATTGCTCACCAGGTTGCGTCGGAAAGGCGAGCAAGTGTTACTGCGGCGGCGCGCCGGGCTGGAGAGCCGAGGGGTGGAGCTGATCGCCGCGGAGACAACCTCCGGCAGCCTCGTTGCCTTTGACTCCCAGGGGATGGTGGTCATGGATGCGCCGCGGTTGGCGTCGGTGACCGAGGCCCTGGTGCGGGAGATCGCGCAGGCGATGGAAATCCCCGTGCGTGCGGAGGCGCTGACCCTTGGACAGTTGCAGCAAAAGGAGGCGTGGGTGCTGAATGCGGTGCATGGAATCACCCCTGCGCGCTGGGCTGACGGCACCCCGAATCCTGTGAATGCGGAGCGGCTTGAGCAGTTTCGGCGGCGCCTCAAACACTCCGGTTGGCAAGCCGTGTAAAGTACGTATGATTGCTTTGGGGTGATCACGAATAACACCGGGAACAAATCGTGCCTTGACGCGTTGCAGCGATGGAGCGCGTTGGGGAATGGGCATCCGGTGTGGCACAGCTTCGCCGTCCAGAACGCAACCGCAGCCCCAATAAGCCCAAGAAATGGCAGCACACCACACGCCAACAGTGGCAGAAAGATAGGCATAGCACACATGCAGGAAACCGCTGATCTGCTCAAATGCTCATTTTGTGGCAAGAGCCAGAAGCAGGTGAAAAAGCTCATCGCCGGTGGCGGCGTGTACATCTGCGACGAATGCATTGAGCTGTGCAACGAGATCATCGAGGAAGAGTTCTCCAAGGCGGAGCAGGACACCAAGGATACCGGCACGAAGCTCCCCAAACCTTCAGAGATCTCGGCGTTCCTGGACACTTACGTGATTGGCCAGGAGGCGGCGAAGCGCACACTCGCCGTTGCGGTGTACAACCACTACAAGCGCGTGCGCACTGAGGAGGCCCGCGCGGCGTCCGGCCGAAAGCCCAAAGAGGATGAGGCGGAGCTCCAGAAGTCCAACATTTTGCTGCTCGGCCCAACCGGCTCCGGCAAAACCTACCTCGCGCAAACCCTTGCGCGCCTGCTGGACGTGCCTTTCGCCATCGCTGACGCAACTAGCCTCACCGAAGCGGGCTATGTGGGCGAGGACGTGGAAAACATCCTGCTCAAACTGCTGCAGGCCGCAGATTTTGACGTTGCTCGTGCGCAGCGCGGCATCATCTACGTTGATGAGGTAGACAAGATCTCCCGCAAGTCTGACAACCCCTCTATCACTCGCGACGTTTCCGGCGAAGGCGTGCAGCAAGCCCTTCTGAAAATCCTTGAGGGCACCGTGGCTTCTATCCCGCCGCAAGGTGGACGCAAGCACCCCAACCAGGAGTTCATCCAGTTGGATACCTCCAACATCCTGTTCATCGTGGCCGGCGCCTTCGCCGGCCTGGAGAAGGTGATCGAGGAGCGCCGCGGCAAGAAAGGCCTCGGCTTCGGCGCTGAGCTCACCACCAAGCAGGAGCGCGACGAGGTGGACATCTTCAAGGAAGTCCACCCTGAGGACCTGGTGAAATTCGGCCTAATCCCAGAGTTCATCGGCCGCCTACCGATCGTTGCCACCGTCAGCAACCTGGACCAGGCATCGCTGGTGAAGGTGCTTACCGAACCGAAGAACTCCCTGGTGCGCCAGTACCAGCGCCTGTTTGAAATGGATGGCGTGGAGCTGGTCATCGAGCAAGATGCCCTCGAGGTTATCGCTGACCAAGCTCTTGAGCGTGGCACCGGTGCCCGCGGCCTTCGCGCCATCGTGGAGGAGCTGCTCCTGCCGGTGATGTATGACATCCCGGACCGTGAGGACGTCGCCCAGGTTGTGATCAATGCGGCCGTAGCCCGCGGCGAGGCCGAGCCGCAGCTCGTGGAGTTTGAAGAAAAGAGCGCGTAACCACGCCCCAAGGTTCCCTTAATTCACCAGGTGAAGGATGGGGCGCGGTGGGAGGGGCTAAAAAAGAGATCCTCCGGGCTTTCGCCCGGAGGATGAAGTTTATTCAAATGGGTCCGCGCCGATTTCGTAGAAGCCGTCGCCGTCGTGAGACAGCGGGTCCTCGGTGACGTCGCGGGTGACCAGATAGCTCACGCTTTCCGTGGACTTCAGATTGCTGGTGAGAAACGCCAGGACGGTGTCCACCACCAGGCGCTTCATGCCCTCGGTGTTTTCCTCATCCATGTAGTCCATGCCGTAGAGGTGCATGGTGGTGTAGCGGGCGTTGATGCGGAAGTGCGCTAGGGAAGCGATCAGGGTGAAAATGTCTTGGGCGGCAATACCTGGGCGGAAGGCGCCGGAGTCCTGACCAACCATGAGTAGCTTGTCGAGCTGGAGGAACGTGGGGGACTGGTCGAGGAGCGAGTTGGCGTCGCTCATCGTGCCGTGGTGGTGGATGTTTTCGATTGCCAGCAGGCGGGCTGCCTGTGGATGATCTATGTAGCAACCGAACACGGCCTCCACTACCTTGCGGATGCCTTCCACCGGCACGTTGGAGTCAATTTGCATCTCTAATGCGGTGGGGCGCAGAAGCTGGATAGCACGGATGATGCACTGGTTGTATAGGCCGCGCTTGTCCCCAAAGTGGTAGTGAATCATGCGCTTAGACATCCCAGACTCCCGCGCGATCTCCTCCAGACGCGTCTTTGCAAACCCCAAGGAGGCAAACGACTGCAGCGCGGTTTCCAACACTGCTTCCCGGGTTGCCTCAGAGGGCGCGTCATCCATGCCGGTCTGGGCACTGCCCTTTGCACCAAACGCAGCAGAGGAATCCTCCTGCCCCTTAACTTGAGCGGGGAATACGGATCCAGTCCCGGATTCGGACTCGAGGTTTGAGTTTGGGTCTACTCGTTGTTCTGAAAAGCGCACGGATCAATCAATCCTTTTTAGTCAAGAGCTTTCTATCTTTGGTTGTTGCGGTGTGCTTGCCGGAGCTGAGGTAGGAATCTCAAGGGCTGCGTTGAGCGAAAAGCGCGAATTACGAAATCCTTGGGACCTACCGTGTGAAGTTTTGATGGGAACATTCCCGGAATTGCTGCACGCTCGGTGGAGCGTGCGGTTCCTTGACGGCCTTGACTTTGGAAAATGAGGCGCAGGAACCACAACGCCAACCATAGACGAATTTTTGTCTTGCACATACAAAGGGCATCTATTCGTGCCCTACTGGCGCCTTTTGGGGGTGAAGTGGCACGGAATTTCAGGAAAAAAGTCACAACACTTTTGGAAAAGTTTGTTTTGTGTCCGAATGAGAGGGGATTCACATGTGATTTTTCTCCTTATCGTTTCTACCTGCGAAAATGCATACTCGGGCGGAAAAGAAACGTGAGGCACGATACCCTAGGGGCAACGCTTTGACGCGGCTCACTCAGCAACATGGCGTGCGCTTTGTGCGGGCGTTTGCGTGAAAAACACCATACGCACACTTCCCCCAAAAGTGCATAAAAATTCGCGCAGTGAATACCTACACGGTGACTCCCGAAGTAAACCTTGCAGTGAACCTTGCAGGGAACCGCAGTGAACTACGGTGGACCACGGTGGAATACGGTGGGCCGCAGTGAAGCAGGAACTACATCAGCTAGGCGCCCACAATCCCGGGGGCCAGAACACACAAAGGTTGGAACATGACTGAAGTTGCCAAGAAGGTTGTTGTTACCGGCGCCGCCGGCCAGATTGCTTACTCCCTCCTGTGGCGTATTGCTAACGGTGACGTCTACGGCAAGAACGTTCCCGTCGAGCTTGAACTCCTGGAGATCCCCGCTGCCACCCAGGCTGCTGAGGGCGTGGCCATGGAGCTGCTGGACTCCGCATTCCCTCTGCTGCGCGGCATTAACGTGACTGACTCTGCAGACAAGGCTTTCGACGGCGCCAACGCTGCTTTCTTGGTCGGTGCGAAGCCGCGCGGCAAGGGCGAGGAGCGCGCTGACCTGCTGGCTGCGAACGGCAAGATCTTTGGTCCACAGGGCAAGGCAATCAACGACCACGCTGCGGACGACATCCGCGTGCTCGTGGTGGGCAACCCTGCGAACACCAACGCGCTGATCGCAATGCACGCAGCACCTGACGTACCAAATGAGCGCTTCAACGCCATGATGCGCCTGGATCACAACCGCGCGCTCAGCCAACTGGCCACCAAGCTTGGCCGCGCAACTACGGAGTTCGAGCAGGTTGTGGTGTGGGGTAACCACTCCGCAACCCAGTTCCCAGACATCACCTACGCCACTGTTGGCGGTGAAAAGGTTGCTGACCTGGTGGATCAGGACTGGTACCTCAACGAGTTCATCCCACGCGTTGCAAAGCGCGGCGCTGAGATCATCGAGGTCCGCGGAAAGTCCTCCGCAGCTTCCGCAGCCTCTGCCGCTATCGACCACATGCATGACTGGATCAACGGCACCGAGCAGTGGGTCTCCGCGGCTATCCCATCCGACGGCTCTTACGGCATCCCAGAGGGCATCATCGTGGGTCTGCCAACTGTCTCCCGCGCTGGCCGCTGGGAAGTTGTCCAGGGTCTCGAGGTTTCCGACTTCCAGCGTGAGCGCATCGACGCCAACGTCAAGGAGCTCCAAGAAGAGCGCGAGGCCGTTGCTGACCTGCTGAAGTAGGCCAATCAGGCCGTGATTAGGCCTGTGAGCTATGGGGCGTCCCCTGAGGGGCGCCCCTTTTTGCGTCGGTAGTGAAATCCTAGGAGCCCAACGGCGCCGACGTGCTGGGCTCCATCCCCGGGCCGCCCCCATCACCGCCGAGCTGGATCCTGTGCCCGATCCCGAACCCGATCCTGATTTGCCCAGCCGGTTAAGATGGGACGCATGACTGTTGAAAACCGTGCGGATCGTTTGCCAGCTAGTTGGGACCCTCAGGACCACGAGTCCACTTTGTATGAAAACTGGGTGGCCAAGGGCTATTTCCATGCTGACCCTACGAGCGAGAAGCCGGCTTTTTCCATTGTGCTCCCACCGCCGAATGTGACGGGCCAGCTCCACATGGGCCACGCTTTGGATCACACGTTGATGGATGCGATTGCGCGCCGGAAGCGTATGCAGGGCTATGAGGTGTTGTGGTTGCCTGGTATGGATCACGCGGGTATTGCCACCCAAACCAAGGTGGAGGCGATGCTCAAGGAGACCGAGGGTAAGAGCCGTTGGGATTATGAGCGTGATGAGTTCATTGCCAAGGTGTGGCAGTGGAAGCAGGAGTACGGCGGCACCATCGGCAGCCAAATGCGCGCCATCGGTGATTCCGTGGACTGGGAGCGCGAGCGCTTCACCCTGGATGAGGGGCTTTCTCGTGCGGTGCAGACCATCTTCAAGATGCTTTATGACCGTGGGTTGATTTACCAGGCGAATCGCTTGGTGAACTGGTCGCCTGTCCTGGAGACTGCGGTGTCAGACATCGAGGTGGTCTACAAGGACGTTGAAGGTGAGCTGGTTTCTATCCGCTACGGCTCCCTCAACGATGATGAGCCCCACGTCATCGTGGCCACGACCCGCGTGGAGACGATGCTCGGCGACGTTGCGGTGGCTGTGCACCCTGAGGATGAGCGCTACAAGGACCTGGTGGGCACCACCTTGCCGCACCCGTTCCTGCCCGAGCGGCAGATGGTTGTGGTCGCGGATGATTATGTGGACCCGGAGTTCGGCACGGGTGCCGTGAAGATCACCCCGGCGCATGACCCCAATGACTATGCCCTCGGCCTGCGTCACAACTTGGAAATGCCAACCATCATGGACTCCAAGGGCCGCATTGCAGGCACCGGCACCGAGTTTGACGGCATGGACCGCTTCGAGGCCCGCGTGAAGATCCGCGAGGCGCTGGCAGAGCAGGGCCGCATCGTTGCAGAAAAGCGCCCCTACGTGCACTCCGTCGGCCACTCCGAACGCTCCGGCGAGCCTATCGAGCCGCGACTTTCCCTGCAGTGGTGGGTCAAAGTTGAAGAGCTGGCAAAGATGTCCGGCGATGCCGTCCGCGAGGGCGATACGGTGATCCACCCCAAGGCTTCCGAGCCGCGCTACTTCGAGTGGGTGGACGATATGCATGACTGGTGCATCTCCCGCCAGTTGTGGTGGGGCCACCGCATCCCAATCTGGTACGGCCCGGACGGCGAAGTGGTCTGCGTTGGCCCGGACGAGCAGCCACCGGCGGGCTACACCCAGGATGAAGACGTGCTGGACACCTGGTTCTCCTCTGCGTTGTGGCCGTTTTCCACCATGGGCTGGCCGGATGCCACCCCTGAGCTGGAGAAGTTTTACCCCACGAGCGTACTGATGACGGGCTATGACATCCTGTTCTTCTGGGTTGCCCGCATGATGATGTTCGGCACGTTCGCGGCAAAGGAGACCCCTGAGCTGCTGGGTCAGGGCAATGACGGCCGCCCGCAGATTCCGTTTACCGACGTTTTCCTGCATGGCTTGGTCCGCGACGAGCACGGGCGAAAGATGAGTAAGTCCCTAGGCAATGGCATCGATCCCATGGACTGGGTGCGCGAATACGGCGCCGACGCCCTGCGTTTCACCTTGGCCCGCGGTGCGAACCCGGGCGTCGATCTGCCGGTGGGCCCAGATGCCGCGCAGAGCTCGCGTAACTTTGCCACCAAGCTGTTCAACGCAACAAAGTTCGCACTGATGAACGGCGCGCACACGGGGCAGTTGCCGCCGCGGGAGGAGCTTACCGACGCCGACCGGTGGATCCTCGACCGCCTGGAGCAGGTGCGCGTGCAAGTGGATGACTACTTGGATCGCTACCAATTTGCCAAGGCCAACGAGGCTTTGTATCACTTCACCTGGGGCGAGTTCTGCGACTGGTACCTGGAGATCGCCAAGGTGCAGATCCCACGCGAAGGCCACAGCGCCACCGGTGCGAATACCCAGATTGTGCTGGGCAATGTGTTGGATACGGTGCTGCGCCTGTTGCACCCCTCCATGCCATTCGTTACCGAGGTCTTGTGGACAGCACTCACCGATGGGGAGTCGCTCAACCTTGCACAGTGGCCAGGTGTGGCCAATGGTGATGCAGACACCGAGGTGGATGAGGTTGCCGCGCGCCGCATGGAGGACTTGGAGAAGCTCGTCACCGAGATTCGCCGCTTCCGCTCGGACCAGGGCGTAAAGCCCTCCCAAAAAGTGCCCGCGAGCTTGGACTTTATTGCCTGTGATTTGGGCGCGCAGGAGGAGACCATCCGCTCGCTCGCGCGCATCGACGCCCCTGGTGCGGACTTTGCCGCGTCGGCAAGCATTGAAGTGCGCCTGAGCCAAGCAACCGTGACCATCGCACTTGACACCTCTGGCACCGTGGACAAGGAGGCTGAGCGCAAGCGCCTGGAGAAGGACCTCGCGGCGGCGAACAAGGAGCTGGAGACCACCGGCAAGAAGCTGGGCAACGAGTCCTTCCTGGCCAAAGCGCCGGAGGCCGTGGTGGCCAAGATCCGCGAGCGCCAGCAGGTTGCGCAAGAAGAGGTGGCGCGCATCAGCTCTCGCCTTGAGGAGCTGAGCTAAGTGGACCGCGTGCGGTTGAGTGAAGAAGGCCTCTCCCTGGATCTGGCAATGCCTACCGACGCCCCCGAGGCGGCACAGGAGGCGGTGTCTCGGGAGGTGACGGCGGAGGATTTAGCGGCGCTCGCCCAGGTTGAGGCGGAGCTGGATCAACGCTGGGCGGAGACTAAGATCGACCCTTCGCTGGAGCGGATTGAGCTGCTGATGGACCTGTTGGGCTCGCCAAACCGGGCGTTCCCCGCGATCCATGTGGCGGGGACAAACGGCAAGACGTCCACGGTTCGAATGATCGAGGCACTGTTGCGTGCTTTCCACCGGCGCACCGGCCGCACCACCAGCCCGCACTTGCAGTTGGTCACGGAGCGCATCGCCATCGATGGCCTGCCCATTCACCCGCGCGACTACGTGCGTACCTGGGAGGAAATCAAGCCCTACGTGGAGATGGTGGACGCTCGCAGCGACGTGGCGATGAGCAAATTCGAGGTGCTCACCGCCATGGCCTACGCGGCGTTTGCCGACGCCCCCGTGGACGTTGCCGTGGTTGAGGTGGGCATGGGTGGCAAGTGGGATGCCACAAATGTGATCAACGCCGATGTTTCCGTGATTACCCCAATTGGCCTGGATCACACTGACTACCTGGGGGACACCATTGAGCAGATCGCCGCGGAAAAGGCGGGCATCATTAAGTCGCGCTGGGATGCCGACGATCTACTCACCCCACCGGACAACGTGGCCATCATCGCTGAGCAAACCCCCGAGGCAATGCGCGTGGTCCTCGAGCAGGCCATCGCGGTGGATGCATCCGTGGCCCGCGCGGGCCAGGAGTTTGGCGTGGTAGAGGCCACCGTGGCCGTGGGGGGTCAGCAGCTGACGCTTCGTGGTTTGGGTGGTGAGTACACCGACATCTTCCTCCCGCTTTCCGGCGCGCACCAGGCTGCGAATGCCGCGGTGGCGCTTGCCGCAGTGGAGGCGTTTTTCGGTGCCGGCGCCGGCCGCCAATTGGACCAGGACACCGTCCGTGCGGGCTTTGCGCAGGTGAGCTCGCCGGGCCGCCTGGAGCGCGTGCGCACCGCACCCACGGTGTTCATTGATGCCGCCCATAACCCCCACGGCGCCAAGGCCTTGGGTGAGGCCCTGGAGCGCGACTTTGAGTTCACCAAACTTATCGGCGTGGTTGGGGTACTTGGGGACAAAGATGCCCAAGGCATCCTGAACGCACTTGAGCCGCACCTTGCGGACATCGTGTGCACCCAAACCTCCTCCCCGCGCGCCCTGGAGGCGGAAGTGCTGGCGGAATACGCCCGTGACATCTTTGGTGAGGAGCGCGTCCACGTGGAGCCCTATCTGCCTTCCGCCGTGGAGTTGGCTGTGGAGTTGGCCGAAGACACAGATGTTCAATCCGGCGCCGGGGTTGTCATCACCGGCTCTGTGGTGACAGCGGGTGAGGCCCGCACCCTATTTGGAAAGGAACCCGCATGAGCCATGGCAATAGTGCCCACGACGAAGTGGAATACGGCCCACTCGGCCCCGGCCACGCTCCTGTCAAAGACCCGATGAAGGGTCTCGTTGGCGTGATGAGTGCCACCATGATGATGGAGGCGATCACCTTCTATCTGGTGCTCACGGTGATCCTGCGGGTGGAAAACGGCGCGCTGTGGACCCCGCTGAACTGGGGGTACGTCACTGCGCTGGCCACCGTGATGCTGGTGATGAGCTTCCTGCAGCGCAAGCCCTGGGCAATCCCGGTGAACATCGCACTGCAGGTGTTCGCTCTTGGCGGGGTGTTCATCCACTCGTCAATGGCCGTCATGGCAATCCTGTTCATCGTGGTGTGGGCGTACCTGTTCTACCTGCGCCGCAACCTCATCGAGCGTATGAAGCGCGGGCTGCTCACCACCCAGCACATGTAGGCCAATTCGAGGCAGGCTTTCTTGCGCACACGGTAACAATCCCGAGCCCTTTGCGCATGATTGCACTGAAACGTGCTCTAAGTCACGTCTGGTGCGCGATAGTGGAACAATCCCTCAATACATGGGCTCCCGGGCAGCGCTGCACGTTGGTCTGCGCGGTGGATCTTGGGGTCTGAGGCCTGGATATTGGGTCTTGGATCTTGGGGCCGTGGATATTGGGGGACCGGTGTTGCCATGAGGGAAGGAGTTTGCCTGTGCGGGATCGCTCGCCTCGATCTGCAGCCTTGCTCCCCGTGTACGTGGGCGGGTTCGTGGGGCCGTTTTCAGCGCAAGCAACCTCTGCAATTCTGCCCACGGTGGCTGCCACGTTTGGCATTACCGTGCAGCAGGCGGGCCTGGCAATCACTGTCTACTTGGTGCCTTTCGCGGTTCTCATGCTCATTAGCGCAAGGATCGTGCGCGGGTTTGAGCCCCGAAACGTGGTTAACCTTGCGTATGTGGTGACGTTCCTCGGCGCGCTCATCGCGCTGTTGAGCCCCTGGTGGCCCATGTTCCTGGTGGGCCTGGCGATTATGGGAACGGCAAACGCATTCACCATGCCATTGCTGCAAAACATCCTGCAGGCAATGGTGCCGCCCCACCAGCTCGCACCCAGCCTGGGCACCTATGCGGCCGCCCAGGCTTTTGGCATGTTCACCTCGCCGCTGCTCGCCGGCTTTGCCGCCAAAGTGAATTGGCAACTCACCTACCTGGTGGTGATCGCCGCCGTGCTGTTTATCCTGTTCAAGGGCCTACCCAAGGTGGGCTCGGCAACTCCATCGGGTGGCCACGGATTGCCTGAAACCGAATCAAAGGTCCCCGTACTGGGTACGATCATCCATATCCTGGCTACCTCGATTTGGGGCTTTTGTACCCTCGGCATCGGTGCTCTGGTGGGGCTGAACGCTGCGACGCGCTTCAACCTGGACACCGGGGCAACAGGCGCAGTGGTGATGTCCGGCGGGCTGGCCACTTTCATCCTGGGCCGGCCCAACGGTGTACTCATCAACCGGCTCGGGGCGAGGAGCACGCTGATTGTGAGTGCGGTGGGCTCCTCAGTAGGTATCTGGGGAATCGACCACGCACCGAACGTCTGGGTTCTCGTAGCCATGTGGGCCATCGCGCTCGTCTCTGCGCAGGCAGCCATGCTGGCGGTGATCATCACGGTCCTTGGTGCGCCTGGCGGCAAATCGCTCAACGCCACCGTGCAGGCCTTCCGCTTCTTCTCCTCAGCGGCGGCGCCGTTGGTGCTGCTCCCGCTCTATCTATCCGGCGGGGAACAATCACACCTGGCGTTCAGCATTCCCGCGGTTTGTGTGCTGGTCGCGGGCGCCTTGGAAGCCTGCAACCCGGTGCTCCGCCGCCGAAAGTAGCGCGAAACCCCCAAAGCCTGGGTGCTGGGTGGGGCCTTGGGGGCGTCGGAAATCCCTAGAAATCCCTGGAAATCTCTGCTTTAGCGTTTGCGGTTGAACTTGCCGCCGCGCAGCTTGAGGCGGGCGTTCGGCATCACGGGTGCGGGCAGGGGATCAGGACCACCGCCGACGTAACCGTGTGTGGTGCCAAAGCGATCCCCGTGCGCCATCCACTCTTCGCGGTACAGTTCGATTTCCTCATGCGTGCGCCCAATGAAGTTCCACCACATGATGAACTCTTCCTCAAACGGAGTGCCGCCGAGTACCACAACGCGGGCGCGGTCCGGGCCGGGATTCTCCAGCACAACCTCGGTGGGGCCGGGGGCGATGTAGCCGAGGTCGTGGCGGTTGAGCTCGGTGCCACCTTGGCCGTCCACCAGCACCGGGCCGGCGTCCACCAAAATGCCGTGCTCATAGGTGGGGTCCAGGTCCAGGGTGATCGAGGCACCCGGATCGATGCGAACCTCCGCGCCCAGCAGTGGGGTGTGGGTTTCTACCGGGGAAGTGACACCCAGCATGGAGCCCAGGAACACCAGGGCCTCGCCGCCTTCAACCTCGGTGGTTGGCGTATGGAACACATCGAGGCGGCGTTCCATGTGCCGTGCGTGTTCCGGCAGTACCACCCAAAGCTGCACCCCGTGGAGGCGCTCGGACTGGGATACTTCGGAGTGGCAGATGCCGGAGCCGGCGGTCATGATGACGAGGTCGCCGGGGCGGACCATTTCATGGCGATCACCGGAATCGTCATGCTTGATGGAACCCTCCAGCAACCAGCTCACGGTTTGTAGCCCCGTGTGGGGGTGTGGTGGGACGTCCATCTTGGTCTCCTCCGGGCCATAATGGTCCGCAAAACACCAAGCGCCGATCGTTGCGCGGTCGCGGTGCGGCAACGTGCGCTGCACATCCATTGCTCGCTGACCACCCAAAGGAACGGTGCGCGGGCTGATAATCTCCACTGCAGTCATACCCACCATTGTTCCACCAAGCTCGGAATGTTGTGGCGGAGGTGTTGGGGTGGGGGTGTTTGCTTGGCGTTGCTGGGATTGCTTGGTGTGTGTGATTGGAGGAGCCGTGAACAAACTTTGGATGCTCTACGCCGGTTTTGCCGTGCTCTTTTTGGTGTTGTGCGTGGCTACCGTACTCACTGGCAGGCCACTGTGGTGGATTGGGTTGTTCCTTTCCTCCGCGATCGGGTGTGCGGTGTGGGCATTTCTCATCCGACGCATGCGCTAGGCGCCAATGTTTCGGGGGTGCGGCGGGGGATATACGGGGTTTTGGGTGAGGGGCGAGGGAAGTGGGATGCGTTAGAGTAAGAAACTATGACTGAACGCACACTCATTCTCATTAAGCCAGACGGTGTTGAGCGCGGCCTCATCGGTGAAATCATCGCCCGGATTGAACGCAAGGGCCTGAAGTTTGCTGCCCTTGACCTGCGCCTCACCGACCGCGAGACCGCTGAGAAGCACTACGCCGAGCACGCTGACAAGCCATTCTTCGGCGAGCTGGTTGAGTTCATCACCTCCGCACCACTGATCGCTGGCGTTGTTGAGGGGCCACGCGCTATCGAGGCATGGCGCCAGCTCGCCGGTGGCACCGACCCTGTCTCCAAAGCGACCCCAGGCACCATCCGCGGTGACTTTGCACTCGAGGTAGCAGAAAACGTAGTTCACGGTTCTGACTCCCCAGAGTCCGCTGAGCGCGAGATCTCCATCTGGTTCCCAAACCTCTAAGAACGTAATCGCTGGTGGTGCACCACCACGGTAGTGTTTCAGCCTCCTGAGCTTGCATTATTGCGGCTCGGGAGGTTTTTGGCGTCTGTGCCCTTTGCTGTGCCTTTTGCTGCGCCCTGCGTTGTGCCCCACAACTGGCCGTGTGAAAATTTTCCCTAAGAGAATGCGCAATTACCTCAGGTGCAGGGGCTCATGGTCGGTTGTTTGTGCCACAATAGAAGGCAGCGTGCGCGCCTAAGGCTGCGGACACGCGAACAGACTTAACCAGAACAACTCAATAACCTGCACAAACGCGCCTGTGTGGCGGCGGTGACCAATGCTTGCATTTCAAGCACGCTCGTTGAGAGCCCCAATTTTTTGGCAGCCAGCGCCCGGGTGTAAGCAAGTTTGCGAGGCAGAAACTTCAAAGGAGAGATGCAGTGGCTGCATCAACCAATACACGTCGCCGTGCCGTGCGTAAGGGGGCCCAAACCCCTGAAACCCAAACCCCTGAAACTGGGCCTGCTGAAGTCGCCGCTGTCCCAGCCGAGGCTCCCGCCAAGAAAGCCCCCGCCAAGAAGACCACAGCGAAAAAGACCGCAGCAAAAAAGACCGCCGCGAAAAAGACCGCAGCAAAAAAGGCAACGAAAGCAGCGAAACCCAGCGCCGCTACACCAGCCATTTCCATTGACCGCGGCGAGTTTGGCACCAAGACCCGCGTCTACCAAGCTGCGAAGATGCTCAATTTGAGCTCCAAGGAACTCCTGGCCACGCTCGCCGAGCTTGGCATCACCAAGGCGGCTACCTCCTCACTCGACCTCGCCGAGGTCCACCGCCTCATCGACTTCCTCGAATCCGGCAAACCTGCAACAAGCACAGAGGCTCCTGAAGCCGCCGAAGCAACCGCAACCCCCGAATCATCCGAATCATCCGAGGCACCAAAGGCGCCCAAGGCCAAGAAGAAGGCCGCCAAGCGTGCCGCAAAAGCTCCCGCTGCTGAAACGGGTTCCGACGCCGCCAGCGCCGCAGATGAGGACGCCCAACTGCGGCATCGGGTGGAAAAGAATGTAGAGAACGAGATCAGCCAGATCGAGCAGAAGGTTGAGCGTGAGCTCGCCCAGCGCACCGAAAGCACCGAAAGCACTGAAAGAGCAGAAGGCGCAGGCGCCGTGGAGACGAGTGCGGTGGAGGTGGTGGCTTCGTCGGAACGCATTGCTTCTGAGGAGGAGCAACTGCGGTATCGGGTGGAAAAGAACGTGGAAAACGAGATCCACCAGATTGAGGAGAAGGTCGAGCGTGAGCTTGCCGAGCGTGCGGGCGGCCAGGAAGCTGCGGGGGAGCCTTTTGCGCTGGCGGTCGAGGAAGAGCTGAACGCGGAGCCGCTTGAGGACGTCACACCAGAGATCACTCCTGCGCCGGTAGCGGAGCAAGTTGCGCAGCCGGTGTTTGCCACCCCGTTGTTTGTAGCGCCTGATCTGGAGGCGATCGCCGAGGACTGGGAGGGCGAGGACACCGATGGCGCCGAGGAAGCCGAGGACGCTGAGCCCGCCGAAGATACCGAGGACACAGATGATACTGAGGAAAAGGCAACGCGGGGGCGTCGTCGGGGCAAGCGTGGCACCGGTAGGGGAAGGGGCCGCGGCCGCGATCGCTCGGATTCAGACGTCACCTTCGATGAAGATGATGCCGAAGACGAGGATTCCCTGATCTCCGAGCCGAAGGCAATCCGCGGATCGACTCGCTTGGAGGCACAGCGTCGGCGCCGGGCGGAAATGCGTGAAGAGCAGCGCAAGAAGCGCCACATCGTTTCCGAGGCCGAGTTCTTGGCGCGCCGCGAGTCCGTGACCCGCACGATGGTGGTGCGGGAGCGCGAACGCCTGGATGCGCCGGGGTCCGTCACGCAGGTTGGTGTGCTGGAAGATGACATGCTGGTGGAGCACTTTGTCACCTCGGACACGCAGGCGTCCATGGTGGGCAACATCTACCTCGGACGTGTGCAAAACGTGCTGCCAAGCATGGAGGCGGCGTTTATTGACATCGGCAAGGGCCGCAACGGCGTGCTTTATGCCGGTGAAGTGGACTGGCGCGCCAAGGGCCTTGGTGGGCGCAACCGCAAGATTGAACAGGCCCTTAAGCCTGGTGATGCCGTCCTGGTGCAGGTGAGCAAAGACCCCATTGGCCACAAGGGTGCGCGTCTGACAACCCAGATTTCCCTGGCCGGGCGCTACCTGGTGTATGTGCCGGGCGGGCGTACCGCGGGTATTTCCCGCAAACTGCCGGCGCCGGAACGCAACCGCCTGAAGAGCATCCTCAAAGAGGTGGTGCCGCAGGACGGTGGCGTGATCATCCGCACCGCTGCGGAGGGCGTGCCCGCTGAAGCGATTGCCGCGGACGTGCAGCGCCTGCATACCCAGTGGGAGCAGATCCAAGAGCGTACCAACGAGCAAAAAGAGGCCAAGTCAGCCAAGCCGCAAACGCTGTACGAAGAGCCAAACATGCTGGTGAAGGTGGTTCGGGACATCTTCAATGAAGATTTCACCACCTTGGTGATCGATGGTCGCCGCGCCTGGAACACCGTGCACGCCTACGTCTCCTCCGTGGCCCCTGAGCTGGTGGATCGCCTGGTGCGATACGACCGCGATGAGCACGACGGCGTGGATGCCTTCGAGGAATACCGCGTGGAAGAGCAGCTCAAGAAGGCGCTTTCCCGCAAGGTGTGGCTACCCTCCGGCGGCACGCTGGTGATCGACCGCACCGAAGCCATGACCGTCATTGACGTCAATACCGGCAAGTTCACCGGCGCCGGCGGCAACCTGGAAGAAACGGTGACCCGCAACAACCTGGAGGCTGCTGAGGAAATCGTGCGTCAGATGCGCCTGCGTGACCTGGGCGGCATGATTGTGGTGGACTTCATTGACATGGTGCTGCCTGAAAACCAGGACCTCGTGCTGCGCCGCCTCACCGAGGCGTTGGGCCGCGACCGAACCCGCCACCAGATCTCCGAGGTCACCTCCCTGGGTCTGGTGCAGATGACCCGTAAGCGCCTGGGCACCGGCCTTTTGGAAACCTTTGCCACCGAGTGTGAGCACTGCCAGGGCCGCGGCGTGATTATCCACGACGATCCAGTGGAGCATCGCGACCCAGAAGCCAAGGTCAGGGAGCATAAACGACGTCCAGCTCCAGCGCATGACCCCGCGCAACACCCCGCCGCTGTGGCCATGCACGAGCACCAGCAGCACCAGCAGACGAGCAAACGCACGAGCGATGAGGAGCTCGCCGAGGCCGTGCTGGGCAGCGAGTTGTTCACGGACGAAGAGCCGCAGGACATGGAAGAGCGGCAGGTTGAGGCTACCCAGGCCACTCAGCCTGAGAGTGACGAGTCTGAATCCGGTGTGCGGAGGTCCAGGCGACGTCGTTCCCGCCGCAGCACCCGCGAGCAGACCCCGCAGGCCGCAGACGTGCTGGACATCGTGGATGCCGCCTTGGAGCGTGCGGAGGAGGAAGAACCGGACGAGCCATCCGGGCGCGACCACCTGCCGGTCGGGGCTGCGGACAAGAACCTACAACCCACCACCTATGAGGAGGCCAAAGCCGCTTTCGACGCCTCGCCGCGCCGCCGCCGAAAGGTGCGCGGAAACTCGGTGTCCGACGTGGAGCCAAAGCCGGAGGACTTCCAGAAACCAGCTTCCGAGCCAGCTCCCGAAACAGCAGCCGAGCCAGTGGAGGCCGAGCGCGAGCCCGCCGCAGGCAAAGGCCGCCGACGCCGCCGCGTGAGCACCGCTGCGAAGAAGCCAAAGGTTGAGGTTGGGTCTGAGCTTGAGGCCCAGGACTCCACCGACGACAAGCCGGCAGCATCCCAAAGCGCTCCCGCGAGCTCGGGGCGCGAACGAGGCCGACGCCGCGCCGTCCGCAAGACAAGCCGCAGCAGCCAGGGCTCAAGCCTGAAACAGGGCACTGCAGACAGCACTGCCGCAACCTCCGCTACCTCGGCTACCGATGATGGGGCCGCTCCCGCGGACCGCAAAGCGAAGGAAGCCACAGCGCCCCGCGCCACGGGGAGCGCTCGGGGATCGCGTGCGGCAGGGGGACGTCGGCGGGCGGTGCGGCGCAGCTAATGCCGTGCGTGGCCTGCAGTCGGGTCCTTGCGCGGGAGCTGCGCGTGAGGGCCGCAGGCAAAGTTTTGCCCCGTAGGGCTGGTTTGTCTTTTCCAACCTTACGGGGTAGTCTTTGAAAGTCGCTGTTTTCACCCGCGTGTGCCCCGCCATGTGCGGAAGGCGCTGCGAGTGAGAACGCCAAACTTTTTCTTTTCAGTAATCATCAATCAAATGTTTCAGGTAAACGGTGCGTTGTTGCCGGACCTGAGCCGAGTAACAGATAAGGGGTAGCCCTCGTATGTACGCGATCGTCAAGACCGGCGGCAAGCAGTACAAGGTTGCCGAAGGTGACCTCGTCAAGGTCGAGAAGATCGAGGGTGAGCCAGGTTCGTCCGTGGCTCTCACCCCGGTTCTGCTCGTGGATGGCGCAAACGTAACTTCCAAGGCTGAAGAGCTCGCTAAGGTGAGCGTTGCAGCCGAGATCGTCGAGCACACCAAGGGCCCGAAGATCAAGATCCTGAAGTACAAGAACAAGACCGGCTACAAGAAGCGCCAAGGTCACCGTCAGAAGCTGACCGTGGTCAAGGTCACCGGCATCAAGTAAGGCTCACCGGGCCGCAATTTTCCTGTAAGGAGGGAAACCGAAATGGCACACAAGAAGGGTGCATCTAGCTCCAACAACGGTCGCGATTCCGAGGCAAAGCGCCTTGGCGTGAAGCGATTCGGTGGCCAGAAGGTCAACGCCGGCGAGATCCTCGTTCGCCAGCGTGGCACCAAGTTCCACCCAGGCGAGAACGTCGGTCGCGGTGGCGACGACACTCTGTTCGCCCTCAAGGCAGGCGCTGTGGAGTTCACCACCAAGCGCAACCGCCGCACGGTCAACATCGTGGAAAACGTTGTGGAGACCGCAAGCGCATAAGCTGCACAACTTGAAAACCGACCCGGCCGTTGCACACCCGCACGGCCGGGTCGATTTCATTCCACTCACATTCCACTAGGCTGAAAACACCTGAAAACATTCAGCCTTCGCGCAATATCGCACTCCAAATTTTTTCGGCCCTAGGAGGCACAACCAATGGCACGTTTCATCGACCGCGTGGTCTTGCACCTCAAAGCAGGCGACGGTGGCAACGGCTGCGCCTCCATCCACCGTGAAAAGTTCAAGCCCCTCGGCGGCCCGGATGGCGGCAACGGTGGCCACGGCGGAGACATCATCCTCGAAGTCTCCTCCCAGGTCCACACCCTGCTTGACCTGCACTACCGCCCCCACATCAAAGCCGGGCGCGGCGCCAACGGCGCAGGTGATCACCGCAACGGCGCACGCGGCGAAGACCTCGTGCTCGAGGTTCCCCCTGGAACCGTAGTCCTCTCCGAGACCGGTGAGACACTGGCCGACCTTACGAGCGTCGGCATGCGATTCGTTGCAGCCGAAGGTGGCTACGGTGGCCTCGGCAATGCAGCGCTCGCGTCCAAGGCGCGCAAGGCGCCGGGCTTCGCGCTTAAAGGGGAGCCAGGCGAGGAACACGATGTGGTGCTGGAGCTGAAATCCATGGCCGACGTCGGCCTGGTTGGCTTCCCCTCCGCCGGTAAATCCTCGCTTATTTCCGTGCTCAGCGCCGCCCGCCCCAAGATCGGTGACTACCCATTCACCACCCTGCAGCCCAACCTCGGCGTGGTGGAAGTGGGCAACGAGACCTTCACCATCGCAGACGTCCCCGGGTTGATCCCCGGTGCTTCAGAGGGCAAGGGCCTGGGTCTGGACTTCCTGCGTCACATTGAGCGCACCGCCGTGCTGGCGCACATCGTGGACACCGCCTCCCTGGAACCCGGCCGAGACCCGGCCAGTGACATTGAAGCGTTGGAAAACGAGCTCGCCGCATACCAATCCGCACTGGATGAAGACACCAGCCTGGGTGACCTCATGAAACGCCCGCGCATCATCGTGCTCAACAAAGCCGACGTCCCAGAGGCCCTCGAGCTCGCCGAGTTTGTGAAAGCCGACCTCGAGGAGCAATTCGGGTGGCCGGTGTTTATCATCTCAGCGGTTGCCCGCAAAGGCCTGGACCCGCTGCGCTACAAGCTTCTGGAACTGGTCCAGGAGCACCGCGCAGCGCAGCCTGCAGCAGCCGTGGAGGAGCGGGTGATCGTGCGACCCAAGGCAGTGGATGCGAGGTCGAAGAAGAACCGCAAAGACTTTGAGATCCAGGCCGATCCAGAGATCGAGGGTGGCTTTGTGGTGCTCGGCGAGAAGCCGGAGCGCTGGATCATCCAGACGGACTTTGAAAATGACGAAGCCGTGGGCTACCTCGCGGACCGCCTGGCCCGCATGGGCGTGGAGGAAGAACTTTTCAAGATGGGTGCTCGCGCCGGTTGTACCGTGACCATTGGTCCCGTGACCTTTGAGTGGGAGCCCACCACCGCCGCAGGCGTGGACCCCACCCTCACTGGCCGCGGCACCGATATCCGCCTGGAGCACACCGGCCGAATGTCTGCCGAAGAGCGCAAGCGCGCCTCCCAGGTGCGCCGCGGTTTGATCGACGAATACGACTACGGCGATGGCCAAGTAGCAGATCGCGAACGCTGGAACGGCTAGCCACAGCTCCGAGAGGCCGTGAGGCGGCGGTGATTTCCGGTTTATCGCTGGCCCGGATGGTGAATACAATGGTGCCTTATGGAAACCCAGTCCACGCATTTGCCCGCCGCCTCAGATTCCGCGAGCATTCTGCCGGCGGCGCCCTACACCGGTGCCGCCCAACAGCCTCAACCTGAGTTTGCGCAGGGCGAACCGCAGTTTGCCTCCCCGATCCGCGAGGTGATTGCCGGCGCGAAGAGGGTAGTGGTGAAAATCGGTTCCTCCTCGCTTACGGATGAAAACTTTGCCGTGAGCCAGGAGGCGATTGACAACATCGTGGACGCCCTACAAGCCCGCATGGCGCGCGGCTCCGACGTCATCGTGGTCTCCTCAGGCGCAGTCGCCTCTGGGATGGCCCCACTGGGACTCAGCAAGCGCCCCACCGACCTTGCCACGAAGCAGGCGGCGGCGTCGGTAGGGCAGGTCTACCTTGCGAATTCCTGGGGCCGCAGCTTCGCCCGATACGGTCGTGTGATCGGCCAGGTGCTGCTCACGGCTTCCGACGCCGGCGCGCGGGATCGTGCACGCAATGCTCAACGAACCATTGATAAGCTGCGGCAACTGCGGGCGGTGCCCATCGTCAACGAAAATGACACGGTGGCAACCTCCGAAATGCACTTTGGAGATAACGACAGGCTCGCGGCGATCGTAGCCCACCTCACCTACGCCGATGCCCTCATCCTGCTGTCTGACGTAGACGGGCTCTACGACAAGAACCCAAACGCCGCGGACGCCAAGTTCGTCCCGGAAGTCCGCGATGGCAATGACCTCAAGGGTGTTGTTGCAGGTGAAGGTGGCGCGGTTGGTACTGGTGGCATGGCCTCCAAAGTCTCAGCGGCGCGCCTGGCTTCACGCGGCGGCATCCCGGTGCTGCTCACCAGCGCGGAAAACATCGGCGCGGCCTTGGACCACGCAGGGGCGGGAACGGTGTTCCACCCGAAGGAAAACCGCCTCTCCGCGTGGAAGTTCTGGGTCCTCTATGCCGCCGACGTGGGCGGGCGCCTCCGGATTGACCAAGGTGCGGTCCAGGCGGTAACTTCCGGCGGAAACTCCTTGCTAGCGGTGGGTATCACCGAGGTAGTTGGCGACTTCCACTCAGGGGAAATCGTGGAAATCTGTGGCCCTGAAGGCGAGCTCATTGGCCGCGGGGAAGTGGCCTATGATTCGGAGACGCTCGTGGGGATGCTCGGTAAGCAGACCTCCGAGCTGCCGGAGGGGATGCAGCGCCCGGTGGTCCACGCGGACTACCTCTCTGATTACGCTTCGAGGGCTTGAGCTGTCGGGAGTCGTCGCGGCGTTGGCGTGGGCGTTTGTGTCCGCGTTGGCGTTTGCCGCCGCGTGTCGGGGCGAGGGGCTATGCTAGCCAGAAACGTTTAGCAACACATTAACCATCAACGCTCCGCGTGCGCTGCGTGAGAGCCCGTGTAGAAAACTGCGATACAACATGGCAACTGATTCACACACCACTACGTCCACCGAAGCTGCTTCTGCCGTAGCCGCCTCTGAGCGCGAACAGGTGCTTGCCCTCGCCCGGGCAGCCAAGAGCGTTGCCCCAGCGATTGCAAAGCTGCCAGACGGGCTAAAGGCAGAGGTGCTGATTGCCTGTGGCAACACGCTCATTGAGCGCACAGCAGAGATTTTGGCAGCCAATGCTGAGGACCTCACTGCCGCTAAGGCTTCAGGCATTCAGGAACACCTGATTGACCGCCTCGCGCTTGATGAGCAGCGCGTGGCCGGCATTGCGGGCGGTTTGTTCCAGGTGGCGGCACTTACCGACCCTGTTGGCGAGGTAGTTTCCGGCCACGTGATGCCCAACGGTATCCAGATGCGCCAGGTCCGCGTGCCACTCGGCGTGATTGGCATGGTGTATGAGGCCCGCCCCAACGTCACCGTGGATGCCTTTGGTTTGGCGTTGAAGTCGGGCAACGTGGTGCTCCTGCGTGGTTCCAAGTCAGCGAAGCGTTCCAACGCCAAACTCGTGGACATCCTCCAGGAAGTCCTCCAAGAACACGGCCTGCCCCGTGAAGCTGTGCAGCTCTTGCCCTGCGAAACCCACGACTCCGTGCAGGACCTCATCACCGCCCGCGGCCTAGTAGATGTGGTGATCCCTCGCGGCGGTGCGGGGCTCATCAATGCGGTGGTCACCGGCGCCACCGTGCCTACCATTGAAACTGGCACCGGTAACTGCCACCTCTATATTGACCGCGACGCCGACCTGGAGCTTGCCATCAACATCCTCATTAACGGCAAAACCCGCAGGCCATCGGTGTGCAACACCACGGAGACGGTGCTTCTCGACGCCGCCCTGCCGCCTGCTTCCGTTGCGGCGGTGCTGGCGGCCTTGCGCCAGGCAGGGGTGACCATCCATGGCGACGCTGCTGAGTTGGGCGATGTGGACGTCGTTGAGCTCACGCAGTGGGACCTGGAAAACGAGTACCTTTCCCTGGACATCGCTGCCGTGAAGGTGGATGGCATCGACGCCGCGCTGGAGCACATCCGCACCTACAGCACCGGCCACACCGAGGCGATTGCCACTAACAACATTGTGACCGCGCAGCGCTTTGCCGATGAAGTGGATGCCGCAGCGGTGATGATTAACGCCTCCACTGCATTTACCGACGGTGAGCAGTACGGAATGGGCGCAGAGATCGGCGTATCTACCCAGAAACTACACGCGCGCGGACCATTTGCCCTGGCGGAACTCACTTCAACCAAGTGGATTTTGCAAGGCACCGGGCAGGTTCGTCCGTGACCGCGCAGTCCGTCACTGAGGGTGGGGCAGCAGCCCAGAAAACAGCCCAGAAGCCAGCCCAGAAATCAGCCCAGCGTATTGGCATTATGGGCGGCACCTTTGACCCGATCCACCATGGCCACCTGGTTGCCGCGAGTGAGGTGGCGGCGAAGTTTGACATGGACCTGGTGGTCTTCGTGCCCACCGGCCAGCCTTACCAAAAGGCGGACCGCGTGGTCTCGGAGGCGGAGGACCGCTACCTCATGACCGTGATCGCTACCGCCTCCAACCCGCGGTTCAGCGTGAGCCGTGTGGACATTGACCGCCCTGGTCCCACGTACACGGTGGACACGCTGCGTGATCTCCGCCAGCAATTCCCAGACGCCGAGCTGTTTTTTATCACCGGTGCGGATGCTTTGCAGTCCATCCTTTCGTGGCGGGATTGGGAGATGGCGCTGCAACTCGCGGAGTTCGTTGGGGTGACCCGCCCCGGCTATGAACTGGTAGACAAGGTGGTCCCGGAGGAATACCAGGACCGCGTGCACCTCATTGAGATCCCGGCGATGGCGATCAGTTCCACGGGTTGCAGGCAGCGAGCCCATGAGGGGCTGCCGGTGTGGTATTTGGTGCCGGATGGGGTGGTGCAGTACATCGGCAAGCGCCGCCTGTATAGCCCTTGCGGTTCAGATGCCCGCAGGGATCCAACCCCAGAGATCACTCGTGGCGCCCAGGGTTCTGGCGAACCTGGATCGCTTGAAGGGGCCGGCGCCGCTGACAACGCGTAGGACTGTTCGTTCTCCAGTGAGTTCATCCTGGGTCCGGTGTGCCGTCCTGTTTGGCGGTGGTGCAGTTTCGTGGAACACTGGTTAAGGATTGCTTTCACCCTGTTTCCGCCCGATGTTGGCTTGTCCACACTGAGGTTGCGGGCGTGCGCCTTGGGTGAAAAGCGCATGTGCTGGCGCACGATCCTCAGCGGACTGGCTGGGGGAGCATAACGGAATTAAGAAGAGGATTGTTTTGGCTGCAACACAAGAAACTATTGAGTTTGCATCTGCGGCGGCGTTGGCTGCGCAGGAGAAGTTGGCTACCAATATCGCGGTGATCGACGTCTCCGATGTTATGGCGATCAGCGAGGTATTCGTCCTGGCTTCCGCGGATAACGAGCGCCAGGTGCGTGCGATCGTTGAAGAGATCGAGGACGCACTCACCGCCCTGGGCCAGGAGCCGAAACGCCGCGAGGGCAACCGTGAAAACCGCTGGGTGCTGCTGGATTACGGCATGCTGATCATCCACGTTCAGCGCAATGTGGAGCGGGATTTCTACGGTTTGGACCGCCTGTACCGCGACTGCCCCCTCATCGAGGTTGAGGGCGTGGAAACCCAGGAGCGCCCGGCAGCGTGGGCTGAGGATGTGGACGTGCGCCAGGTGGAGTCTTTGGACGAGATTCCTCTGGCTCAGCAGGAGCCGGAAGAATAACCACGGGTCACACAAAGAGGGGCTGGCAATGACGAGGCGACTCATCCTTTTGCGGCACGGCCAAACCGAGTACAACGCTACCGGCCGCATGCAGGGGCATCTGGATACGCATCTTTCCGACGTAGGCATCCAGCAAGCCAAGGCCGTAGCAAAGGTCCTGGCTGACTTCGGCGTGGGGCGGATCGTGAGTTCGGATCTGACCCGCGCAAAAGATACCGCCGAGGTGATTGCCGAACAGTTGGCTCTCCCCTTCACTACGGATGCCCGGTTGCGGGAAACCAACCTGGGTGACTGGCAGGGAAAGAGCCACGGCGAGGTGGATGATGCCCACCCCGGTGCGCGTGCGGTGTGGCGCCATGATGCCTCCTGGGCGCCGCCGCAAGGGGAGTCCCGCTTGGATGTTGCCCGCCGGGCTCGGGCTGTGATTGATGAGCAAATGCGCAGCTACCGTAACTGGGACGATGAAACCCTGCTGGTAGTGGCCCACGGCGGCACGATTTCCGCCTTAACCTCCAATTTGTTGGGCTTGGACGTATCCCAATACCCGCTGCTGTCCGGTTTGGGGAACACCTGCTGGTCCCAACTCACCGGGCGTCCTGTTTTTGACCGAGAAGACCCACACGCTCCGATGCGTTTTACCGCGGAGGACCCGCAGCCTGCGCAGTGGTACCTGGATGCTTGGAACCGCGGAGTGCTCTAACCATGGCGGTTCGGGTGGTCGTTGATTCTTCTGCAGGACTTCCGCAGCGAATCGTTGAGGACTTAGACATCACGGTGCTTGACCTGCACCTGATGCGGGATGCCCAGGAGGAGAGCACCTCTGGGCTGTCCGCGTTGGAGCTGGCAGCCGGTTACGCGCGCCAATTGGAACGCGGCGCGGTTGATGGGGTGGACCAGGGCGTGGTTGCCCTGCACATCTCCAAGTTCCTTTCCTCCACCTGGAATGCGGGGGTCACTGCCTCCGCGGTGTTCGATGACGCGGTGGAGGTCATTGACACCCAAAATGTGGGCATGGCGGTTGGTGCCGCCGCAATGGCCAGCGCGCGGATCGCCGCCCAGGGCGGTTCCTTGGCGGAATGCGCGGACATGGCGCGGGACACCCTGGCCCGCTCAGAAACCTGGCTGTACCTGCACCGTATTGATGAAATCCGCCGCTCCGGGCGGATTACCGCCGCCACCGCGGTAGTGTCCACGGCGCTGGCCACCAAGCCGATCATGCGGATCAACGAGGGTCGTTTGGAGCTCGCCGCGCGTACTCGAACCCAGGCAAAGGCCTTTGCCCGCTTGGTGGACCTGGTGCTCACTCGTGCCGGGGGCAGCCCAGCCTTTGTAGCCATCCAGCAGTGTGAGGCCCTCGAGGCTGCGCATACTCTGGAAGAGCAATTGCGCGCCGCTTTGCCGGTGGATTCCACCATCATGATCACTGAGATGGCGGAGATCCTCGCCGTACACTGTGGCCCTGGCTCCCTGGGTGTTTCCGCAGTGTTTCGTGACCACCCCCATGAGCAACCTGCAGTAGATCCCCAAGCAGAGCCGCGGGAGGCGTCCGGCGCTGGGGGCGTCGGTACGCCCTAGTTTTTCGCGTTTTCCACAGCCGAGCCCGCGGAACGTGAGTTTTCCACAAACGCTGTTGGGCGTGCTTGTTGCTGGGGTGGGGGTGCGGCAGCATCGGCGGCATGGGACACGCAATTTCACGTTTAGAATCCGTTGCCACCAATGAACTCAAGGTGGCCCTCCCCACGCACAGGTTCGGCATTTCCGCCCGTCAGGGGGTTGCCGGTGCGGCTTTAGCAGCGGCCGTGTGTGCATTGTTGTGGTTCAAGCAACCCGACCCGCCGCCGCCAATCCACCAACCCAGCACCGCACCGGTGGCAGCCGCAACACCGAGCGAGCTGGTGGTTTCCATTCAAGGTGCCGTGGAGCGGCCCGGGCTCTATACCTTCGCGCCGGGTGCGCGCATTGCAGATGCCCTCAGTGCCGCTGGCCCTACCGGGGACACCATGGGGCTCAACCATGCGCAACTGCTTGCCGACGCCACCCAGATCATCATTCCCGAACCGGGGGCCGGTGGCGTTGCGGAGCCGAGTTCGAGTTCAGGTTCGGGTCCGAGTTCGGGGATGGGGATGGGGGAGGGGGTGTCGTTGAATCAGGCGTCGGTGGAGGAGCTGATGACCCTGCCTGGGGTGGGCCAGAAGACGGCACAGGCGATCGTGGATTACCGCGATCAGATTGGGGCGTTTCAGTCCATAGAGCAGCTCCAGGAAGTGAAGGGGATTGGTCCGGCGAAGTTCGCCGCCATCGCCGCCGAGGTGCGGTTGTGAGCGAGGTGCGGTTGTGAGTGAACTGCGTTTGCTCCCCGCGGCGCTGTGCTGTTGGTGCGGCACGTTCCTGGCGGTGCACCTGGGGCAGTGGTGGGTGTTGCTGTTCAGCGTGGCCGTGGGGGTGGTGCTTGCGGTGAAGTCACCGGCTCAAGGCATTTTCACCGCGGCGTGGGGCCTGAGTGCTCAAGCACAAGGGGTGTTATACGCGCAGCGGGCTGCGCTGCAGCGTGAAGTGGTGGAGGGCCGGGTGTATGCACTGAGGGAGAAGTGGATTCAGGTTGGTGGGGCGCGTGTGCAACTCCCCGATGGGGCGGAACTGGATGTGGAGTTCGGCCAGATGCTGCGCGTTGAGGGCAGCGGCACCCAGGAGTGGTTCCGGGCGCGGCGCATTGAGCCAACTGAGTTGCACAGCATCTGGAACACCCCCTACGCCCTTGCCGCGGAGATCCGCGCGGAGTTCCACCACAGTGCGCTGGGGCTGCTCGATTCTCCGGCGCGCGGGCTGATACCGGCGATGACCTTGGGTGATACTTCCCTCCAAACCGCCGAGGAACAGCAGTGGTACCTGGACACGGGGCTGGCACACTTGAGCGCGGTGTCCGGTGGCAACGTTGCCATTGTGGCCGGTTGCGTGGTGGTGCTTGCCGCGCTGCTTCGCGCGCCGCCGCGGTGGCAGACCATATGCGCGCTGCTGACGCTCGGCATGTATGTGCTGGTGGTGGGGCCCGAGCCCTCGGTGCTGCGCGCGGGGATCATGGGAAGCGTGGGATTGGTGGCGGTGCTCGCGAATACCCGCACCCCGCCGATGCATGCGCTGTGTATCGCGGTGATCGCCATGATGGTGTTGCAACCGCAGATGGCTACGTCCTACGGCTTTGCGCTCTCAGCCGCAGCAACCGCGGGAATCGTGGCATTGAGCCCGATCCTCGCCGAGTTTTTCATGCACCCGAAGATCCCGGAGGTGGGCAGCAGGGCCGTTGCGGTGACACTCGCCGCACAACTTTCCACGGCACCGCTTCTTGCCGCAATGTCGGGGCAACTCTCCCTCGTGGCATTGGGGGCAAACCTCTTGGCCGCGCCGGTGGTGCCACTGATTACCGTCCTCGGTCTGGTGGCTGCGATTCTCGGCGTGCTGCCCTTTGGGCTGGAGTGGGTGCCTTTGGCATTGGCTCAGCCTGCCGCGTGGTGGATCGGGCAGGTGGCGCGCATCGGGGCGCAGATCCCGGGGGCAGTGGTTGATGTGCCAGATACCGCGCCCGTGGCGTGGGTGGCCCTCGGGTGTTGTTGGACGTTCTACCTCCTCGCCCGCGCCAAGTTGGTGGGTCTGGGGTGGTTCAGTGTTGGGTTGGTAGTGGTGATGCTTTGGATAGGCATGGGCGCGGGGTAGCAGCGCCGCGCACCGTCCGCGGTGGCACCATCTAGTGGCACGATAGTGTGCGTGCAGGTTCATGAGATCGGGGATCTGGTGCACAGGGAAAGCCCCACCGGGAAGACCTGGAGGAAAACCGTTGGGGCTGGCTGTGGCGATTGTGTTGTTAGGCGCTCAGTGTCTCCTTCGCGGCGTCAGCAGTACGGACGTCTGCCTTGTCCTTGTCCTCCTTCAGGGTGGGGCGCAGCAGCAGCATGGCGATCATGATGACGATCAGGACGCTAGCTTCGTGGACGAGCATGCCAATCGACATGGTCACCCCACCGAGCAGCACACCGAGCAACAGGATCGCCACGGTGGCTAGGGCAATGGAGATATTGACCCGCATGGTGCGTACCGTGCGCTGGGCCAGACCCAGGGCGTACGGCAGGCGGGGGAGCTTGTCGGCCATCAGGGCGATGTCGGCTGTCTCGATGGCGGCAGGTGAGCCAGCAGCCCCCATCGCCACGCCGATGTCGGCCTGAGCGAGTGCCGGGGTGTCGTTGACACCGTCGCCAATCATGGCCACGGTGCGGCCCTGGGCCTGCAGGTCCTTGACGATAGTGAGCTTGTCCTCGGGCATGAGTTCGGCCCGGACCTCGTCGACCCCGAGTTCGGCGGCGACGTTGCGGGCCACCCGCTTCGCGTCACCGGTGGCCATGATCACGCGCACACCCTTGTCATGCAGCGATTGGATAGCGGCCGGTGCGTCGTCACGGATGGTGTCGGCCACGGCGACGATGCCGATGGCGCGTCCGTCGACACCGACGTACATGGCGGTCTTGCCCTGGTCATTGAGTTCAAGGATGCGGGTGGTATCCAGGGCGTGGTCGAGCAGGTCGACGGAACCTACGGCGACGGTATGGTCGTCGACTTTCGCGACGATGCCCTTGCCGGTGACCGGTTTGGCCTTCTCGACCATTTCGATGGTCAGTCCCTTGTTCTCCGCGCCGCGGATGATCGCATTGGCCAGGGGGTGCTCGGAGGCTGTTTCGGCACGGGCGGCCAGGGTGAGCACCTCATCGTCCGAGTAGGAAGGGTCGAGGACGTCGACGTTGGTCAGCTCGGGGCGGCCGTTGGTCAGGGTGCCGGTCTTGTCGACGACCACGGTGTCGACCTTCGCCGAGGTCTCCAGGTATTCGCCACCCTTGATGAGCACCCCGTCCTTAGCGGAGCGTCCGATACCGGCGACAATCGAGACCGGGATGGAGATGACCAGTGCCCCGGGGCAGGCGATGACCAGCAGGGTCAAGGCCAGTTCCACATTGAGGGTGATCAGGCCAACGGCGAGGGCGGCGACCATCACACCGGGGGTGTAGTATTTCGAGAATTTTTCCAGGAACGTCTGGGTCTTCGCCTTGTCGTCCTGGGCGTCTTCCACGCGGTGGATGATCTTGGCCAGTGTGGAGTCCGAGCCGATGCCAATCGCCTCGATGCGCAGCACCCCGGAGCGCAGCCAAGTACCGGCGAAAACCTCCGAGCCCTCGGCCTTCTCGGCGGGTACGGATTCCCCGGTGATAGTGGCCTCGTCGACCCCGCTGTGACCGGAGAGCACGCGTCCATCGACGGGGATCTGCTCGCCGTTTTTCACGAGCACGACGTCACCGGGGGCCAGTTCCCAGATCTCAACGGTTTCGGGCTCACCGTCGCGCAGCACGGTGGCGGTCTCGGGGGCAGCGTCCACCAGGTCAGACAGTGCCTTGCGGGTGCGGTTCATCGTGGCCTTCTCCAGGGTCTTGCCCAGGGCGAAGAGGAAGGTGACGGCGGCGGATTCCCAGTAGTTATTGATGAACAGTGCGCCGATGGCGGCGACGATGACCAGCAGGTCAATCGAGATCATCCTAATGTGCAGGGCCTGGACGGCGGAGACGGCGATCTGCCAGCCGGCGACCACCGCGGCGGCGATCATGAATCCGTCTGACACCCACCCAACGGGGGTGAGCCAGGACAGGATAATCAATAGTCCTGAGACGGCGACCACGCCCCAGGTTTTCCAGGTCTTCATGATGGGTCTCCTTTACTTTTGAGGTCCTTTTCTTTTGACACTCATGAAGTTAGGACGATTCCGGAGAAACTTCCTTGACCTGGATCAATCACCCACATACCTCCGACCTGACGAGGTAGAGCAGAAGAACATGTCACTTGGCCTGTCCACGCTAGGAACCCACCAGCACCGTACGGTGCTGGTGGGTTCCTAGCGTGGAGATGACGCGGCGTCGATCATGCTCCTTTCCTGGGTACTCGGATAGGGGGTGTTTAGTAGGCCGACGGCTTGGCGGTGTAACCGACCTCGGCTACCGCGGTGACCAGGTCCCGTACGGAGACCTTCTGTGGGTCGTGGCTGACCAGGATGCGTCCGGAGGAGAACTTCACCTCCGCATTCTCCACGCCCTCCAAACCATTCAGCTTGTTTTCGATCTTGGCGACACAGCTCGGACAGGTGAACTCATCAGAGCGCAAGGTGGTGTTCTTCAGTGTGGCCGGGGCGGTCATCGTAACCAGGTCCTTTCATCTTTTATCGTCATGTTCCTGTGCTTGCACCCTTGAAGATACGGTCCTTTCCGGGGTAATTCCTTGACCTGGATCAAACAACGACAAATCTCTCCTACCAGGAAATTGTTCTGGAAAAAAGAGAGGGATGTGGGCGTTTAGAGGCCGGCGACCAGGTCGGCCAGGGCCTGGTGGTTGGTAATGGCGATCCATTCGCGGCCGGAGTCAATGACACCGGTTTTCTTCATCCGCGCCATTGCCCGGGAGGCGGACTCGACGGTGGTGCCGGCCATGCCGGCAACGTCGTCGCGGCGTAGGCGGACCTGCAGCAGGCTGGATCCGTCTTGTCGGATTTGCCCGAGCTTGGCGTCCAGGTGTTGGAGGGTGGCGGCCACGCGCTGCTCGACAGTCGAGGTGGTCTGTGCGGTCTCGCGTTCCCGGGACCGGACCAATTGGTCCTGCTGCATCCGTATGATCGCCAACGCCATTTGCGGGTAGGCGTCCACAACCTCGGCTAGGGCCTCGGCGGGCAGGTAGAGCGCGCAGATGGTTTCAATCGCCCAGGCGGAGTCGGTGGCTGGGGAGCTATGGGTGTGCAGTGGGCCGATGATATCCCCAGGGGCGGCGATGTCGACGGTGATTTCTCGGCCATCGATGGTGTCCCGGGTGATCCGGGCCCGACCGGCGGCGACCATATAGCTGCCCTGGGCCTGCTCGCCGGCTAGGAGGATGGGATCACCCGCGGCCCAGGCCCAGGAGGTCAGATGCTGGTCGAGTTCCCTGTGTTGTTGCGGGTTCAGCATCTTGGTCAGCGGGGAACGGGCCATGACCTGCATGCGCACGTCCAAGGAGCACTGGTGGGGTTGGGCGCAGTTGTGGCGGACGGGATTGCGGGCCATAAGCCCCATGCTATCAAGCCCGGAGAGCGATGACCGCGGAAGCGGAGGAACAAAAGCCTCCGACACAACCGACAGCCGCGCCCCCTTAGCACTCGCTGCCTGAGGAGTGGGCATCGCGCGCGCCAAGCTCGTGGGCCTGGGGTGGTTTGTTGCTGGGTTGGTAACTGTGATGCTCTGGATCGGCATGGGCGCGAGCTCGCGGCGGTATGGGGCTAGCGGCGCGGGGCAGGCGGCCGCAGTAGCTGCTTCTTGTGGCACGATAGTGTGCGTGCAGGTTCATTTGATCGTCGGTGAAAACGAGTTCCTCGCCGAACGCGCGCGTGAGGCAGTGGTGGCGCAGGTTCGCGCTGAGCAGTCCCCAGACGTGGTTGTGTCCACCCTGCGCGCCGGGGACGTCACTGAGCACGAGCTCATTGACTTGTTTAGCCCTTCCTTGTTTGGTGAGGACCGCCTGGTGGTGCTCACCAACACCGAGGATGCTGGCAAAGAACCGGCAGCGCTCATCCTCGATGCCGCTATGAACCCCGCGCCTGGGATCACGCTGATCATTTCCCACTCCGGGGGCGGGCGCCAAAAGCAGTTGGCAACCAAGCTGCGCAAGATCGCCACGGTCCATGAGGTAGCCAACCTAAAGCCAAGCGAGCGTCCACGGTGGGTCACCGATGAGTTCCGACGCCACGGTGTGCGCGTCACACCGGACGTTGTGCAAGCGGTGTTGGAGGGTGTGGGCTCTGACCTCCGGGAGCTTGCCAGCGCAATCAGTCAGTTGGTGGCGGATAACGCCGGCAACGTTACGGAAGCAGCTGTGCGCGAGTACTATATCGGCGTGGCGGAGGTCTCCGGTTTTGACATCGCGGACCTCGCCTGCAGTGGCCAAACCCAGCGGGCCGTTGCCAGCACCCGAAGGGCACTGCAATTAGGGACGTCCCCGGTGGCGCTTGCCGCGGCGTTGAGTATGAAAGTCAGCGCGATCGCCCGCCTTTATTCCACCATGCGCGTGGATGCTCACGCCCTGGCGGGCCAGTTGGGGATGGCGCCCTTCGTGGTGGAAAAGACCGCTAAAATTGCCCGCCGCTGGTCAAGCAGTGCCGTGAGTGAAGCGGTGATCGTGATGGCAGACCTCGATGCTACGGTAAAAGGCCAAGGCGGTGACCCCGAATACGCCATTGAGCAGGCCGTGGCCCGCATTAGCCAACTTGCTGGTTAGAATAATTCAGGTGACGAACGAACTCCCCGAAGACGTACAAGCCTTAGTAACCAAAATCTTCGCGCTGTCCCGCGACCCACAGGCGGCCGAAGAACTCGCCAGTTACATCGACGCCGGCGTTGACGTCAACCTCACCAACCAAGACGGCAACACCTTGCTCATGCTTGCTGCATACAACGGCAACGAGCCCGCTGTGCGTGCACTCATCGAGCGCGGTGCCGACGTCAACCGGGTCAACGACCGAGGTCAGACCCCAATAGCCGGCGTGCTGTTTAAGAAAGAATTGGAGATCGCCCGAATCCTCGTCCAGGCCGGTGCGGACCTGGATGCAGGGCACCCAACCGCGCGGGACACTGCGGCGTTGTTCGGCGTAGACATCTCGGACCTCAGCGCGTAGCGGCGATGGGGTTGCATCAGCTCGGCACCATTTTGCTGCTCAACCTCGCCGGAATGCTCACCCCCGGCCCTGATATTTTCCTCATCACGCGCCTGGCTACCCGCTCTCGGATCCGTGGCCTTGCCGCGGCGGCGGGGATTGCAACTGGCCTAGTGGTGTGGGTGTCACTCACCGTGTTCGGCGCTGCTACGTTGCTGACTGCGTACCCGGATATTTTGGGCTGGGTGCAAATGGTAGGCGGCGCGTGGATTGTGTGGATGGGCATTGGGATGCTGCGCAGCGCGCGGGTCCAGTTTGCGATGGGTATCCCCGTTGCCAGCGAGGCGCAGATCTCTGAATTGTTCGGCACGGCGTGGGCATGCTACCGCCAGGGGCTATTTACCAACTTGTCCAACCCCAAGGTGCTGCTGTACTTCGCCGCAATCATTGCCCCCTTGATGCCGCCGGAACCGAGCATTGCGGTGGCGCTGCTGGTGGTGGCGGTCATTTGTGCGTCGGCATTCGCAGGTTTCTCGCTCATCGCTCTGCTGATAAGTACAAATGCGTTGCGCCGCAGGTTCATGGCTTTTGGCCCTTGGCTGGATCTCATAGCCGGCGTGTTCTTCTGCGTTGCGGGCGTGGCGCTGGTGCTCAACGGTATCGCGGAGCTGTACTAGCGCACACCAGGGAAAACAAAACTCCACCGTTTCCCATGAGGGGAATGCGGTGGAGTTTTTAGCAACCAGTGAGGGTGTTAGCCCAGCTTGTTGAAAGCGGTTGCCATGCGGGACTTCTTGTTCGCCGCGTTGTTGCGGTGGAACACGCCCTTGGTCACAGCCTTGTCCAGAGCGCGGGAAGCAACGCGGAGCTGGGTTTCAGCAGCGGCTTTGTCGCCGGCCTCAACAGCCTCGCGGAACTTACGGATCTCGGTGCGAACTGCAGAACGAACTGCCTGGTTACGCTGACGAGCCTTCTCGTTGGTGAGAATGCGCTTCTTCTGAGACTTGATGTTTGCCATGAAAAAATACCTCTTGTGATATTGGTGTTGCCCAGCAGGGATGGCTCCCCAACAAGCACCTTTTGCAAAACAAAAGGCGTGCACCCACGGGCCCAAGGTCCTGCCCGCGTGACTGCACACGCTTGATGCTTGGAACAACTGCAAATGTTGCTTCGAAAACACTACCAGAGCAGCACCTGAAACACCAAGCAGTGGTGGAGCCGCGAAGTAACCTGAGTAACTCGGGCCTTGGCGGCGTCGGTAATGCTTGGGGAGGCGCTAGAGCCAGCCGAAGTCTTTGCGCAGGCGGTTAGCGATTCGCTCGAAGCGGTGCTGGGGGAGTACGGCGCCTTCGCGGCGGATGGAGTACTCAGGGACCTGGACTACGCGGTCCACGCGAACCCAGGACTGGCGGCCCTCGCCGTCCCAGGGGCCAGCGCCGATGTCGATCCAATTGTATTCCTCCCCGTGGTCGGGGTCGGTGCTGGTGACAAGGCCCAATACGTGCTCGCCGGTGCGGCCAATCACTACCATGGCGCGCTCGTTGAGTTCCTTCGTGCGGGAGTCGATGGGCGCCCAGAACCACACCACTTCGCCGGGGTCCACTTTGCCGTCCATGTCTGGGGCATAGACGATATCGCGGGAAAGGGTTTGGGCATCACAGACAATGCAGGCGTTTTCCAGGGCGCGGGCGGCGTCTTCGGAGGGGTTGCTGAGCCCCAGGCGCTCGCTGATGCGATCAAGCCCAATGGTGGCGGAGGTTTCCTCGTGCTTGCGGAAGAAATTGCGCAGCTTGTCCATGCCGCTGGCGTCCGTTTTGCTGCGGCGGCGAGTGAGGTGCAACCGGTTGGTGTGTGTGCCCATGGATTCGTCCTAAAAGAGGGGAGGATCCTGATCTACCTTCAACTGTGGAAATATCCCTCGATTCTAGCCCTAAAAATTGCCTCAGGAAATGAAAAGGAAATGAAAATGCGTGCCCTGGGCGTGGGCCTGGGAGATGCGTTGGTTCAATTCTGCAATGTGGCATGGGATATGGTGGGGGAGACGTATAGCAGGTGTAAAGGAAGTTCATTGTCAGAGAAGTTTGCGGAAAAGACGTTCACGGATCCCACCAAGATCCGCAATTTCTGCATCATTGCGCACATTGACCACGGCAAGTCCACCCTGGCGGACAGGATCTTGCAGTTGTCAAACGTGGTGGACGCGCGTGATATGCGTGACCAATACCTGGACAACATGGACATCGAGCGTGAGCGCGGCATCACCATTAAGGCGCAAAATGTGCGCTTGCCGTGGGTGCCCCGTTCCGGGCCTTTTAAGGGTGAACAGATCGTGATGCAGATGATCGACACCCCAGGCCACGTGGACTTCACCTATGAAGTTTCCCGAGCACTAGAAGCCTGTGAGGGCGCAATCCTGCTGGTGGACGCCGCGCAGGGCATTGAGGCCCAAACCCTGGCCAACCTGTACCTGGCAATGGAAAACGATCTTGAGATCATTCCCGTGCTCAACAAGATTGACCTGCCTGCCGCCGACCCGGAGAAGTATTCCCTGGAGATCGCCCACATCATTGGCTGCGAGCCGGAGGATGTGCTGCGGGTGTCCGGCAAAACTGGTGAAGGCGTAGAGGCCCTGTTGGACAAGGTTGCCGAGCTGGTTCCCGCCCCCACCACGGAGCAGCCCATGGAGGCGCCGGCACGCGCGATGATTTTTGACTCGGTGTATGACACCTACCGCGGCGTTGTCACCTACATCCGCATGATTGACGGCAAGCTCACCCCACGCCAAAAGATCAAGATGATGAGCTCCGGCGCGGTGCACGAGCTACTGGAAATCGGCATTGTTTCACCAACGCCGAAAAAGTGCGATGGCCTAGGCCCCGGTGAAGTGGGCTACCTGATCACCGGCGTGAAGGACGTGCGCCAGTCCAAGGTGGGCGATACCGTCACCTGGGCCACCAAAGGCGCCGAGGAGCCGTTGCAGGGCTACGAGGAACCAAAGCCCATGGTGTACTCCGGCCTGTTCCCAATTTCCCAGGCCGACTTCCCAGACTTGCGCGATGCCCTGGAAAAACTCCAGCTTAATGACGCATCCCTCACCTACGAACCTGAGACCTCCGTGGCTTTGGGCTTCGGTTTCCGCTGTGGCTTCTTGGGCCTGCTGCACATGGAAATCACCCGCGACCGCCTGGAGCGCGAGTTCGATCTTGACCTCATCTCCACCGCACCTTCGGTGAGTTACCGCGTGGTTGCCGAGGACGGCTCCGAAACCCATGTGCACAACCCTTCGGACTGGCCTGGCGGCAAGCTGCGTGAGGTGTGGGAGCCGGTGGTGAAAACCACCATCATCGTGCCTTCGGAGTTCGTGGGCACCACCATGGAGCTGTGCCAATCCAAGCGCGGCCAGATGGGCGGCATGGACTACCTCTCCGAGGACCGCGTGGAGCTGCGCTACACCATGCCGCTCGGCGAGATCATCTTTGACTTCTTTGATGCGCTGAAGTCCCGCACCAAGGGTTACGCCTCCTTGAACTATGAGGAGGCCGGGGAGCAGGAGGCCAACCTGGTGAAGGTGGACATCCTACTCAACGGCGACCCCGTGGATGCCTTCTCTGCGATCGTCCACCGCGATTCCGCGCAGTGGTACGGCAACAAGATGACCAAGAAGCTCAAGGAACTGATCCCACGCCAGCAGTTTGAGGTCCCCATCCAGGCGGCCATTGGTTCCAAGGTCATTGCCCGTGAAAACATCCGGGCGATGCGCAAGGACGTGCTGGCAAAGTGCTATGGCGGCGACATTTCCCGTAAGCGCAAGCTGCTGGAAAAGCAGAAGGAAGGCAAGAAGCGCATGAAGTCCTTGGGTTCGGTTTCCGTACCTCAAGAGGCCTTTGTGGCAGCGCTTTCCACCGACGAAGATTAGCCTTCCGTAGCTTTCCGCCACGAGTCTCTTTCCGCCTCTAGCGGCCTTCGAGCGCGAATTGCCGCGGCGGCACCCGCTGCTGCCCAAGGTCTTGACGGTCCCCGGTTTCTTTCCCATGCCGGAAGGCGTGGGAATCCACCATGTCCACTCCCTTATTTGGGGCAACGTAACTCTCCGGGAAACACTCGTGGGCAGCTTGTTGAGCCTGCTCAAGATCGCTTTGCAGCACTAGCTCCCCGGAGCGACCACCGCGGGCAAAGTGCTCTGTGTAGGCGTGCTCGATCGCCTGTAGCCGGGTGCCGATGGTGTGGGTGAACCCGATCATCCAGGAGCGCTTCGCTCTGCGCGTGTAGCCACCGTTCGGGAAGTCCCGGTGCCTGCGGTATTCCTGGGCACCGGTGAGCATGGTTGGGTTGAGCAGCTCAAACAGTGTTTGTACGCGGAAAAGATGCTGCGGCAGTCCGAACACGCTCACCACGTTGATCCGTTGCTTTCCAGCAATGGTGTGGCACACCACCACGCAGTGCAAACTCATGGCGATCACTGCGAGCAGCCGGCACTGCAAGTCTGTGTAGGCGCCGTACAGATATTGGTGGTGTGCCTGGGCACCCTTAGGTTGTTCTTCCTCCAGTTGGCTTACTTCTACGCCGTATTTGGCCATGAGTTCAAAGGCCTTTTCCTGAAACACCGCGCCTTCTGGCGTCCCCTCCTGGTCGGCCGCCTGGCGCAGCAGCTTCGCAACTTTGTCTTTGATGTCTGCGATATGCATTTTCATCCCCCTGTATAGGCTTTGACGTGCACTTTTTGCGCACAGCCCGCAGTGTAGCAAGGGGGCCGGACACGCCCCTTTTTCTTTCCACAGTCCACCCGTGACGTTCCTCGGACCTGTGGAAAAGTGTCTTCCTACGCCCCAAACACCAAAGCGATCACCAGCATGGCGGGCAGAGCGAGGAAGGTGGACAGCAGGATGGAATCGCGAGCAACTACCTCGCCGCGTTGATATGTGGCCGCATAGTTGTAGACGTTTTGTGCCGTAGGAAGCGCGGAAAGGATCACCGCCGCATATAGTTCGGCGTCGCGGAGCCCGAACAGCCAGCCTATGAGGAAGGCAACCAGCGGCATGCCTGCAGTTTTCAGCCCGGTGGCGGTGAGTGCTGCGGTGCGCTGGGCTGCGTCGGAAAGCGGCGACGCTGCGTGCAATGAAGCACCGAAGGACATCAGAATCACAGGGATCGAGGCACCGCCCAGCAATGTGATTGGTTCCATGATGATGCTCGGCACCTGCGCTTGGGTGATGCACACGGCGAAGCCTGCGAAGGAACCCAGCACAATTGGGTTCACGATGGACTTGCCGATGGTGGCGAGCATTTGCAGCGCTCGGGAACGCCCGGCTTTGGACTGTGCGGGCTCTTGGCTGAGTGCCAGGATGAGCGGGGTGAGCACCACCATTTGCACCACGAGCAGCGGGGCAACGTAGGCCGCGGAGCCGAGTACATAGATTCCCACGGGAAGCCCAATGTTGTTGGAGTTCACGTAGCTGGAGGCGGCTGCACCGAAGACGGTTGAGGCGCGGTCGGCGGGAAACCACGCGCGGGAAGCGGCTACGAAAATGGCCGCCGTCACCAGGGAGGCAAGGGTGGTCACCGCGATGACCGGGGAAAATAGCTCCTCAGGGCGAGATTGCGCAACTACCGTAAACACGAGTGCCGGTGTGGCTGCGTAAAAAGACACACGGTTGAGGACCAGGCGCTCACTCGTCTTAATCACCTGCGTTCGTGCGAGCGCGTAGCCCACCGCAATGATGAAGAAAATGATGGCAAAGCCGTGAAGGACACCGATCACAGGGGCAGCCTACTTAGGTTCGTGTGCGGAAGGTGAGTTTGGGTAGTTGCGAGCTCCAAAGATTGCGGAGCCGACGCGCACGCTTGTGGCTCCTTCCTCAACAGCCCATTGGTAATCACCGGACATCCCCATGGAGAGTTCCGCGCCGGGCAGGGTGGAATCACGCAGTTCACGCAGGGCTTGGAAGGCAGGGCGGACTACAGCAGGGTCCGTAGATGCGGCGGCCATGGTCATCAGGCCACGCACGTTGAGGCGGTCGAAGGGCGCGAGGGCTTCCAAGAATTGCCCGAGCTCACCTGCGGCGATCCCACCTTTTTGCTCCTCAAGTGAGGTGTTCACTTGGATGAATACGTCCAAGGTGCGGTCAAAGCCGTCGAGGCGGCGTTGGAGGGCTTCGGCAACCTTGAGGGAATCGAGGGCGTGGAACTCGTGTGCATACTGCGCAATTTCGCGGGCTTTGTTGCGCTGAAGATGTCCGATGGCGCACCAATGTACCTGCGCATCCTCAATGGCTTGGGCCTTTTCTGCGAGTTCCTGGGGTTTGTTCTCACCCAAGACGGTGATCCCCGCCGCCACGGCTGCTCGGACCTGCTCAATGGGGTGCGTTTTACTCACCGCGATCAGGCGCACTTCTTGGGGGTCACGCCCCGTCCGTTTGGCGGCTTCGGCGATATGCTCCAATACGGCCTGGTAGTTCTGTGCGTATGTACGGGTGAGTTCTTCAGCCAACATGGTGGACATTCTACCGCTCCGCAAAGCGAGCACGGTCGGGGCATCGGGGTAGACGGGGCAGTCTGGGCATCGGGGCAGTCGGGACGGTCGGGGTAGCCACGGCGGTTGAGACTTTCGAGTATTTCGATATTTTTGAGATTTTTGAGAACCCAAGCCCCAAACTCCAAGCCCCAAGCGCCCCATGCAGTAAGCGTCTCAAGCGCACCGTGCATGCCGGTATTCCAGGCGAAGCTAGTCAACCCTCCCCAGGGTGTCCGTGTTGTTGAGGTATTCCCTCAGGTAGGGGAGGGTAAACCTGACCAGTCCGGTGCCGGCGCTCTCAATGAGATCAGCGGCAATGAGTTTTTCCCTGGTGTCCGAAACTCCCTGCGGGCGTTTGCCTACAGTTGCCGCGATTGTGGAAATTGGAACGGCATCGTGGTCATGTTTGGCCATCGCGTCCAGGAATTGGCGCTGTGCTGGTGAAATGTTTCTTAGGGCCGGGCCATGGACTTGCGTACCCATATTGCTCACGGTGGTGCGTTCCACTGCTGCAACGTCGGCTGCAGATACCTCAACTGCCCCTCTTCTGTGTGCCTGATTCCAGGCCAGTGCCCCAACAAGCTGCACCAGGAATGGATATCCCTTGGAAATTCGCACTCCCATGTCCACAGCCTCCGGGCTGAATGCTATCCCCGAGTCAAACGCAGTGGCCCGGAACCCTTCTGCTGCATTTTTGGGCGAAAATTCACCTAGGCTAAAACGCTGCGCACGCCTCATGAACGTGGTTCCTGGCAGTTGCAAGAGCTTTTCAATTCCTTGTGGAAGGCCCGTCATTACCAGGGAGATTTCCTGCTCGTCGCGCAGCAAGTCCTGGAATGCCACCGCGAGCTCGGTGAGTTCTGTAGGGTTGGCGTCTTGCACCTCGTCGACGGTGATGAGCACACCTGCTTCAGTAAGCAGCGCCAGCAGGTCGCGCAATCGGGTATTGAGGCTGGGTTTGTATGTTTCCGCCGGGGAGACATCGAAACCAACAGATCCCACAGAGCTCAGCCCCACGCTGGAAAGACGGCGCTGCTTCGGTGGATCAAGGTCGGCGATCGTCTTGGGAATCGTGGTCTCTACAAGTTCCTGGATGAAACTATTTCTTCCCGACGTCCGCAGTACCACCCATCCCTGCTGCTCAGCAATATCCTCTAGCTCGTTCAGGAGCGCAGTTTTTCCAATACCGCGGTTGCCACTGATGAGCATGCTTCGCCCAAAAGCACCTGGTCCAATTTCAAGCGCAGTCCGGAAATTCTCCAGTACATCAGCGCGGCCCACCCAGTACAGGGGAGCGATGCCAAAGGTTGGGCGGAAAGGATTCCTTAATTGCACAGTCATAGACTCAGTGTAGCCTGTTCGAGACTTTCGAGATTTTTGAGATTTTTGAGAATACCGAGAATCTATAGAACCCCAACGCCAACCCCCACGCCCACGCCCACGCTGGCCGCGCTGGCCGTGGTGGCTACGGTGTGCACGGTGGCTACGGTGGCCACGGTGTGCAGGTCGTACCCACTGGCTACACTGTTCGCTATGAACGCCACCCGACTTCGCACTGAAACCTCACGCCAGTTCGGCATGACCATCCGCGAGCATTTCCTGGAGGTCCCCTGGGATCACTTCAGCACACCCAACACCCCCAATTCCAACGAACCCGCAGCGCAAAGCACGTTTACGCTCTACGCCCGTGAGCTCGTTCCTAAGGGGGGCGAGGATCTTCCCGCGGTTGTGTACCTCCAGGGCGGCCCAGGGTTCCCTGCACCGCGTCCCTTCGGGGCAAGCGGCATTATCGGCGCGGCGCTACAGCACTACAGGGTGATTTTGCTGGACCAGCGTGGCACCGGCCGCTCCAACCGCATCGACGCCACCAACGCCACCGCCCACTTCCAGCACCTGCACCTCCTGCGTCAGGAGCACATTGTGGAGGACGCCGAGGCCCTCCGCAAAGCCCTGGGCTTGGAAAAGTGGAGTCTGCTGGGTCAGTCCTTCGGCGGCTTCTGCATCACCTCCTACCTTTCCCGGCACCCTGAATCCGTGGAGCGCGCCTACCTCACTGGGGGACTGCCGGCGCTGGAGGCGTCGGTAGACGAGGTGTACCGCACCACCTTTGCCAAGCTGCGCAAACGCAATCTGGATTTCTACCAGCAGTTCCCTTGGGCGCAGGAGCGCCTGCGTGAGATCTGCCATCACCTGGAGCTTTCCGACGAGCGCCTGGCCAGCGGGGAGCGGCTGAGCGCGCGCCGCTTGCGCACCCTGGGGATCGGCCTTGGCCGTGGCGAGGGATTTGCGCATCTGGCCTACCTGTTGGAGGAGCCATTCCATACCGTCGCGGGCGAAAAGCGCCTGAAAGGTGACTTCCTTAGCCAAGTCAGCGCGGAACTCAGTTTCGCGGGCGGGCCGCTGTATGCGGTGATTCACGAGTCGATTTATGGCGGAGTTGCGGGCCAGGACGTCACGGGGTGGGCGGCTCAGCGCATCCGCGAGGAAATCCCCGGATTCGAGGAGCAACTTGATCCACGCACGGCGGAGCCCTTCTTCTTTACCGGTGAGCACATCTTCCCATGGCAATTCGAAGAGGACCCCGCACTGAAGGTGTTTGCGGATGCCGCCGAACAGCTCGCGCGCCGCGAGTGGGAGCAGTCCCCGTACCACGCGGAGACCCTTGCGTCTGCCCCCGTGACTGCCGCCGCGGCGGTGTATCTGGATGACATCTTTGTGCCCTTCGAGTACTCCATGCAGACCGCCCAAACATACCTTGACCTGCGTCCACACGTGACCAACAAGTTCCAGCATGATGGCATCCGACACGACGGAGCAGGGATCTTCTCTGAGCTACATACCCTCATTGAGGATCACTGATTTGACCGAGGTGGGGCGAGCCGTGTTGGATTGTGTGCTGCAGCGCACAATCCGCGCGGTTGAGATGTAGACCTCACCAACGGCATCCGCCTTGCACACCTGGCCACCCACACCAGCATTGCAAGGGCGCCCGGTTGGAGAGGAAATCTAATCACGAAAGGGCACCCAAGACGTGTCTCAGCACACCGCGGGAAGCGGCCTTCCCCCACAATCAGCAGGCACCGGAACAGGCACAGGCACAGGGCAAGAGCACCAGCAAGCCAGCACAAAGAACAGTCTGTTTGAAGTGCTGGGTTTCCCAGCGTTCATCATTATCGGCTCCGCAATTGCGTTCATGTTCCCAGCGCCGTTCCAGCCGCTGAGCCAGTACATCACCTACTTCCTGATGATCATCATGTTCGGCATGGGCCTGACTCTGACTATCCCGGACTTTAAGGCGGTTGCAAAGCGCCCAATCCCAATCCTCATCGGTGTGGTGGCGCAGTTCGTGATCATGCCGCTGCTCGCCGTGGTGGTGGCCAAACTGCTGGGGCTCAACCCCGCGTTGGCGGTGGGCCTGCTGATGCTCGGTTCTGTGCCTGGCGGCACCTCCTCAAACGTGATTGCCTACCTGTGCCGTGGTGATGTTGCCCTTTCCGTTGCCATGACTTCTGTCTCCACCCTCATTTCCCCGATCATGACCCCGCTGCTCATGCTGGCACTGGCGGACACCCGTACTGAGGTCAATGGTTGGGGTATGGCCTGGACGCTGTGCCAAACCGTGCTGCTGCCCGTGATCGGCGGCCTGGCAATTCGCTTCGTTGCCAATAGCTTCATCGAGCGCATCCTGCCCGTGCTTCCGTGGATTTCCATCCTGGGCATTGGCGGCGTGGTGTTCGGCGCGGTTGCCAACAACGCAGAGCGCCTGGCTACCGTGGGCATGATTGTGTTTGTTGCCGTGATCCTGCACAACGTGGGCGGATACGCCCTGGGCTACCTCACAGGCAAGCTCACCGGCCAGTCCACCGCCGCAAAGCGCACTCTTGCGGTGGAGGTGGGCACGCAGTCGGCAGGCCTTTCCTCCGGCATGGCGGCCAAGTTCTTCAGCCCAGAAGCCGCCCTGCCAGGTGCGGTGGCAGCGGTGATTCACAATATTTCCGGTGCGGTTTACGTTGCCATTTGCCGCAAGATGGATGAGCGCGGCCCTCGCCCAACTGCGGCACCGCAGGCAGCGGTGGGGGAGAAGGCCGCTCACACGGCTTAACGCCTGACTTCAGGGATCCTCGGCACGGCCTCAAGCAGGCTGCGGGTGTACGGGCTTTGCGGGTTGGTGAAAATCTCCTCGCAGGGCCCGTATTCCACTATTTGGCCCTGGTGCATCACGGCCACGGTGCTGCACACCGAGCGCACCACATGCAGGTCGTGGGAGACAAAAATCATGGTCAGCCCATGTTCGGCCACGAGTTTGTCCATGAGGGAGAGCACCTTTTTGCGCACGGACACATCCAGCGCACTCACTGGCTCGTCAGCCAGCAGCACGTCGGGGTTGCCCAGCAATGCGCGTGCTATGGAGATTCGCTGGCGCTGACCACCGGAAAACTCGTGCGGGAAGCGTTCGAGCATCTCCTCCGCCAGCCCCACCTCGTGCAGAGCTTGCGCCAGGCGCGCGTCGGAAAGCTGCCCCGCCTTCGGCCCCGCGCCTTCTTGGAGGATGGAGCGCACGTTCATACGCGGATCCAGCGAGCCCCTGGGGTCTTGGAACACCATGCGTGTGGTGGCGGCTACAGAAACTCGGCCTGAAGTGGGCGTTTCCAGCCCAGCGATCATCTTGAGCAGCGTGGTTTTGCCGCTGCCGGACCCACCCACGATGCCCAGGCGTTCGCCGCGCGTTACCTTCAGACTCAGCGAATCTACCGCGCGGGTGGGGGCGCGGAAACGATGCGGATACACCTTGGATACAGCATCCACCTCCACCAGCACCTCGGGGCTTGGGGTGTGCGGGCGGGCACGCGGCAGTTCCGACGCCTCCAGCAGGCGCTGCGTGTACGGGTGAGCAGGGGCGGCAAGGATGCTGGTGGTGTCACCGGATTCCACAACCCTGCCCTCCTGCAGCACCACAATGCGCTGGCACGTGTGCGCCACCAGGCCGAGGTCATGCGTGATGAATAGCAAGGCGGTGCCGCGGGTTTTGACCTGGGCCAAAATGAGTTCCACGATGGCGCGCTGGCTGGTGACGTCCAGGGCGGTGGTGGGTTCGTCGCAGATCAACAGGTCGGGTTCGTGGGCAAGGGCCATCGCAATGAGCACCCGTTGCCGCTGTCCACCGGAGAGCTCATGGGGAAAGCGCCTAGCGTGCGCCGGGGTGAGTCCCACTTGCTCGAGCATTTCTGGAACGCGGGCCTTTGCTGCGTTGCGTGGCACACCATGCACCGTGAGGACCTTAACGATTTGCCGCTCCACCCTCATGAGAGGATCGAGAGCGCTCATAGGCTCCTGGAAGACCATCGCGATCTTCTTGCCGCGCACCTCACACATGCCGCGTTCACTGAGCGCGCGCAAATCCTGTTCATGTAGGCGGATCTCGCCGCTGGAATCCACCAGGCGCAGAATGGACAGCGCGGTCATGGTTTTGCCGGAGCCAGACTCGCCAATCAGACCCACCCGCTCGCCAGCGTTGATGTGGAGTGAGACGTCATCCAGAATGTCGGGGATGCGCAAATGCTCTACGCGGAGTGTGCTGCTGGTCATTTGGGCGTCCTCTCTGGAGTCTGCTTGGCGGTCTGCTTGGCGGTCTGTGGATCGCTGACTTTGCGCAGGGCATCGCCAAAGAGGTTGAAGCCCAGCACCGTCAGCGCAATTGCCAAGCCCGGCCACAGGGCGAGCCCCGGTGCGCTTGCCAGCGAGGCCTGCGCGGATTGCAGCATCCTGCCCCAGGAAGGGTCTGGTGGTGGGGTGCCTAGGCCGAGGAAGCTCAGGGCTGCTTCAGCGAGAATGGCCAGGGCAAAGGCCACGGAGGCTTGCACGATGATGAAGTTGCGGCAGCTGGGCAGCACGTGGCGCCAGGCGATGTGCCAGCTTGAGTGCCCGGCATCTTGGGCAGCGGCGATGAAATCTTGGCTCATGATTTGCAAGGTGGAGGCCCTGGCAACGCGCGCGAAGCTGGGAATGTTGGCCACGCCGATTGCCACCATCGCTGTAGTGGTGGTGGCGCCGAAAGCCGCTGTTGCCACAATGGCCAGCAGGAGTGCGGGGAAGGCGAGGAGGATGTCTGCGCCTCGCATGATGACGGTCTCCAGGACGCCGCGGCGCATTCCCGCTGCGATGCCAAGGGGCACGCCGACGAGGGCAGCCACCGCCACCGCGACCACGCCCACCAGCAGGGAGATGCGGGAACCCACCATGATTTGCGAGGCCACGTCGCGTCCAAAGCGGTCCGTGCCCAGCCAGTGTGCAACGCTCGGGCCCTGGAGGCGTTCGGCAGGGATGGCGTGCAGCGGATCATAAGGAGTCCAGACCAGGGAGATGAGCGCCGTGGCGATCACCAGCACGATGATGGCCAGACCGAGCATTCCTCCTGCGCCGAGTGCCTTCAGTTGTGCTCGTGTATGGTTCATGCGCGTGCCTCCACCTGTGCGCCCGGTGCTTCGCTTTCACCGGCAGCAGCCTTGGGCGCTGCCCCTTCTGCAGCCCGCGAACCTGTACGCGAGCCAGCTCGCGAGCCTGCTGCCTGCACACGCGTGCGCGGGTCTACCACCAGGTAGGCAAAGTCCACCAATGCGTTCATGAGGATGGTGAACCCCACCAACACCATGGTGATGGTCTGCACGGTGGGCAGATCGCGCGCGGAAACCGCATCGAGCAGCATCGTGCCCAGCCCAGGTAGTACAAACACTCGCTCGATCACCACGGCGCCAATGAGGAGTGAGGTCAACTGCAGCCCAGTCACTGTGAGCACTGGCAGGGCGGCGTTTCGCAGCCCATGGCTCAAAATTGCTCCCCAGCTTGATTGCCCCATCGCGCGGGCGGTGCGCATGAAGTCTTGATGCAGCACATCCTGGATGGCGGAGGCAACGTAGCGGGTCATGATTGCGGCCTGCACGATGCCGAGGCTCACCACCGGCAGGATCAGGCGCGCGAGAAACCCGCTGAAGTCCTGTGCGGGCACCGCCCACCCGTTCGGCGGCAGCCACCCGAGGCGCACCGCGAACACCGCCACCAGCAAAATGGCGGCAAGGAAGCTGGGCACCGCGATGCCCACTTGGCTCAGCGCCATAATCCACGCCGAGCCGCGCTTCGCAGCCCACAGCCCCAGCGGCACCGCCAGAAGCAGAGCAAACAGGATCGAACTGCTCACAAGGATGAGGCTCACCTGCAGCCGGTCCCACACGATCGGGGAAATATCGGTGCCAGAGGTGATGGAGACCCCAAAGTCACCCGTGAGCAGCCCTCCAATCCAGGTGAAGTACTGCTCCCACAGCGGCCGGTCCAGGCCCATCTGCGCGCTGAGTTCCGCCACGCCTTCCGGGGTAGCACTCACGCCCAGGGCAATTTCCGCCGGGTTGCCTGGGGTGATGCGCAGCAGCACGAACACCGCGATGCTCGCAACGAGCAGCGTGAGGGCGTACTTCGCCACAATTTGGATGATCCTCCTCGCCATCAGGGATTCACCTCCCGCTTGCTGATCTCCGCGAGCCGCATGCCATCTGCCACCAAATTGGTGGGTACTCCGCGAACCCCCTTGTGCACAATCACCACGTTCGGCAGGTTGTACAACGTGTTTGCACCCGCCTGCTCCACAATCCGGCCCACCGCCTGCTGCATGGTGGGCACATATTGCTCCGGTGCAACCGAATCTGCCTGTGCTAACAGTTCTTGGGCGGTGGCGTCCTGGAATCCGAGGTAATAATCCGGGGTGCCAAAAAGCGTGCCGACGTCCCGCGCCTCCACATGGGCCACGATGGACATGTCATAGTCCTTTTGCGTCAGCACCTTGGCAATCCACACCGCGGGGAACTCCACTGTTTCCAGTTGGACTTCAAAACCGATGTCGCGCAATTGGGAGTACAACAACTCAGACGCAGTGGTTGCATAGGTACGCGAAGGCACGGAGATGGTGATCGGGGTGCCCACCGCGCCGGCTTCCTCCATGAGGGCGCGGGCGCGCGCCGGGTCAAAGGGGTACTCGGCGTTCTGGGCCACTTGGGGATCAAACCAGGGGTCGGTTGGGGAGACTGGTGCGCCGCCGGTGTCAGTCCCGTAGCCTTCCCAGGTGGTGGCCATGATTGCTTGGCGGTCCACGCCGTACATCACAGCCTGGCGCACCCGGAGGTCATTGAATGGGGCGCGAGTGTTGTTCATGGACAAGATCACCTCGCCGTTGGTGGTGCCAACGGCCACCTCGAGGGTGTCCACTTGGCGCAGTCCGTCCAGGAGCTCGGGGGCTTGTACGTCGATGGCGGCGTCAATGTCACCCACGCGCACTGCATTGGCCAGGGCAACTTGGTCGCCAAAGTAGCGCAGGACTGCGCGTTGGTTGGCTGGTGCTTCACCCCAATAGTCCGCCCTCGCGTTGAGGGAGAGGGAAGTGCCCACGGCCCAGGCGTCCACCTCGTAGGGGCCAGTGCCCACGGGGGTGGTGGCCAGGTTGTCTACCCCGTTTGGGGTCATCATTGCACCTATGAGCGTGCCCATGCGCCACAGCCAAGAGTTCGATCGTTCTGCCAACTCCACCTGCAGGGTGTAGGTATCCACCGCTTCCACGGCAACCACGTTGGCCATGCCCTTCTTCAGGCCGTTGGTCCAAGCGTCGCTCAGCACACGCTCGATGGAGAACTTCGCGGTGTCCGCGTTGAAAGCATCACCGTTGGAGAAGGTCACGCCCTGGCGCAGGTGGAAGGTATATCTCCTGCCGTCTGGGGAGATGTCCCAGCTCGTGGCAAGGAGCGGCTGGATTTCGCCGTCTTGATCAATGCGCACCAACCCCTCGTACACATTGCCCATGAGGGCCTGCGGAATCGCGGCACCGGAGGTGGTGGTGAAGTCCAGGGAGGCGGGTGCGGCGGATAACCCGAGGGTGATCACGTCCGCGGCAGCTACAGTATCAACGGTCTGGGAGGCCGTGTAGCCCGCCTGGCAGGCGGTGAGGGTTCCGGCCATCGATGCCGCCAAGGCAACCTTGGTGGCAAGCCGTTTGGAATGCAACATGCACACAATGTAGTTGTTTTGCCCCGGTATGCCAACCCTTCCACAACCGCAGGCTAATGCTTATCGTGCACTTTGGGTGGGGTAGGATCCCAAGGTGTTATGAGCATTGAAGTTCGCACCTCGCCGGCAGCAATTGCGCGGTCCAAAGCCACTGTTTTGTGCATCGCATTTATTGTTGTCATGGCGCCGCTCGCATGGATGTTTCTTGCCGCGCGAAGCGGCAACGGCGGCGTGCTGGACACCTTGTTTACCTTTGCGGGTGTGCTCCCTTTGGTTGGCATTGCCATTGCGGTGATCTCATGGATAGTGCTGACTATCAAACGCCGTAAGCCGGTGCTGAAGATCGATGAACACGTGCGCATCCTGCACTCTGGTGTGCGCTTTCCCACTGAGCAACTGCGGGAGCTTCACCTGTATTCGGAGCACGGCCGCTCGTACATGCGCCTGTTGCCCGAGCATGCGTTGGGGGAGCGCACGGGCCTTGCCCCGTACACCGTGGAGTTTCCGCAGGGCGCAGTGCCGCGTCCCTATGAGGTGGCGCAGGCGCTCGTCGTCAAGCATCCCGGGATCAAGGTGGACAAGATTGGGATCACCAAAACCTAAGAACTGAGAGCTGAGTGTTCCAGAAGTGGGCACTTTTGGGGTGACTCCGCTAAAATTCTTTGGGTTTTTGTTCCCTATCTGGAATTGGATTTATGTCTTCCCCGAGTAGCTCGGATCAACAAAGCGAAAAGAATTCGGAAACCAGCAGCCCCGCGGGCGGGAGGGTGCTGATCAAAGAGGAACCTCAAGGGCGCAAGAAGGCGCTGTTCGGGATTCAGTCGGACCCCTTTATATTCCTGGCCTCGCTGGGGTTCATCGTGGCTTTCGTGGTGATTACGTCGATTTTGGGATCGACGGCGCGTGATGCCTTCACTTCCATTGCCGGCGGTTTGCTGCGCTACACCGGCTGGCTCTATATCGCCGGCGTTTCGGTGACCTTCATTTTCTTGCTGGCCATATTCGTGTCTAGGTACGGCCGGCTGCGCTTGGGTGATGACGACGATGACCCCGAGCACTCCCTCATCGCCTGGTTCTGCATGCTGTTCGCCGGCGGCATCGGTGCGGTGCTCATGTTCTGGGGTGTGGCGGAGCCGCTGAACCACGCGGTGAACCCACCGATGCAAGACACCGAGCCGATGAGCCAGGAGGCGATGCGCGAGGCCTTCGCGTTCACCTTCTACCACTTTGGCATCCACATGTGGGCAATCATGGCCCTGCCCGGTCTGGCGCTCGGCTACTTCATTTACAAGCGCAAGTTGCCGCCGCGTGTGAGTTCGGTGTTTGCCCCTGTGCTCGGCTCGAAGGTGTACTCCACCCCCGGCAAGTTGATCGACGTCCTTTCCATCATCGGCACCGTGTTCGGCATCGCCGTGTCCGTGGGCCTGGGTGTGCTGCAGATCAACGCTGGTCTGAACCGCCTCTTCGGCGTGCCCGAGGTGAGTTGGGCGCAGTTGGTGATTCTCCTGGTGATTACCGTGATCGCGGGGTTCTCCGTGGCATCCGGTTTGGACCGCGGCATCAAGATTCTTTCCAACATCAACATCGCCTTGGCCGTGCTGGTAATGGTGTTCGTGGTGATCGCCGGACCAACGCTGACCCTGCTGCGCTTCGTGGTGGAATCCTTTGGGCTTTACGCCGAGCGCCTGCCGGAGATCATGTTCTGGACTGATTCCTTTGGCAACAACCCCGGCTGGCAGGGCAAGTGGACTGTGTTTTATTGGGCGTGGTCCATCTGCTGGTCGCCATATGTTGGCATGTTCGTGGCCCGCATTTCCCGAGGGCGCACAGTTCGCGAATACATCGGCGGCGTGTTGGCGCTGCCCACGATTTTCACCGTGGTGTGGTTCGCGATCTTCGGCCGCGCAGGCTTGGAAATTGAGCTGGAAAACCCAGGCCGCCTTTCCATTCCGGTGGTTGAGCAGGGCGACGTCCCCTTCGCGCTGTTTGGCTTCTTTGAGGAGTACCCCTTCACGCTGCCAATGTCCATCCTGGCGCTGATCGTGGTGGTGGTGTTCTTTGTGACGTCCATGGACTCCGCAGGCATGGTCACGGACATGTTCGCCACCGGCGAGGAGGAACTCACCCCCACCTGGTACCGCATCCTGTGGACCGTGGCCATCGGCGCCGTTGCCGGTTCGCTGCTGGTGCTCAGCCCTGAAACGGGAATTGCCACGTTGCAGGAAGTGGTGATCATCGTTGCCTTCCCGTTTTTCCTCACCCAACTCGTCATGATGTATTCCCTTGTGAAAGGCATGACCGACGACTCCGCGGCGCAGCGCCGCGTGGAAACTCGCCGTTGGGAGAAAACGGACACCGCAGAAAAGCTGGAAGCCCATGAGGCGCTTCCTGCGCCGGGGTATGACGAAGAAGGCAATGAACTCCCCGTAGTTGCCCTCGAACAGGACGAAGATGGCAACATCGTGATCCCCGGCAACGTGGTGATCGAAGGCGACCTCGGCGTTGCCGGCGACGTGGTGGATCCAGAAGAGGTAGACCTCGGAGGCCTCAGCCAAGGGCAGGTGAAGATCGTGGAGCAGTCCTCGCCGAAATCCCGCGAGGACCTGTAGACCCCCTCGTTCCCCGCGGGCGGGGCGCGGTAGGGTGCCGCGGGGAACGAGGG
>NZ_JANIKJ010000059.1:0-473 GCF_024580965.1 Corynebacterium kozikiae | reverse complement strand
CCCGTAGCGCCCGAGCATGGGCTCGGGCGCTACGGGAGCGCAGGTAGGAAAACGTTCAGTGGATGGGCGTGAAGCGAATGGCCTGCCCACCGCCCGGTGCCAGCACCAGCGTCAGTGCATCGGCACTGGTCACCTCGCGGGTTTCGCGTGCGAACGCGAACGGGTTGCTGCGGAAATCAGCGCCTTCACCATCGCGGTAGATCTCGGCGCGATAGCGCACGCCTGGCTCCAGGAAGCCCAGCGGTACCGGCAGCACGCGGCCGTGTTCGTCGGTGATGCTGCCGAGGAACCAGTCGCGGCTGTTGCGGTCGCGGCGCACGATCGTCACGTAGTCACCCACTTCGCCATCGAGCACGCGGCTCTGCTCCCAGTCCACCGCCACGTCCTCGATGAAACGGAACGCCTCGCGATGCTGCAGGTAGTGTTCGGGCAGGTCCGCGGCCATCTGGATCGGGCTGTACAGCACCACGTAC
>NZ_JANIKJ010000058.1:0-490 GCF_024580965.1 Corynebacterium kozikiae | reverse complement strand
TCATAGAAGGCAACCGCATCCCTTTTGAACTGCTCGTCATAGCGTTTCGCTGACATGGTGGTAGATTACCTTTCCCCCAGCCCGACTGAGCTGAGATTGGGTGTCTACCTAACGGGGGTCAGGTCCTTGATCTCGACAAGAAGGAGCTTCGTCAGGGGCAAAAAGTAACCCCATTCGAGCAGGCTCGCAATTATGCCAACGCGCAGAAGAACTCTGACCGTCCTGAGTGGATCATCGTGAGCAACTTTGATGTCATTCGCATCTACAACCTCGATGTTGACTACCCAGAGGACAACTACATCTCCTTCCGCGTCGATGACCTCGTGGACAACCTGCATTATCTGGACTTCCTTGTTGACCCGACTGGGGTTGCCCGCAAATCGTGGACACGTAGTGGAGCTACCTAGTGGTTAGGCAGCTATTTCTTTGCTGCTGTTGATTGCACCGGCGTGGTTCTCGAAGTCGACGGGGCTGACCATCCCGAGTGCAG
>NZ_JANIKJ010000057.1:0-541 GCF_024580965.1 Corynebacterium kozikiae | reverse complement strand
CGGGCAGTGAAAACGGTGTGCACCATCGCCTGAAAGGCTTTGCGCTGCTCTATCGGAATCTTCGGGTCACCCACCCGGCGGATCACTAAGATCCCCCCGTCAACGTTTGGCTGTGGCCGGAAAGCAGACCTTGGTACCCGGGAACCCAGGTGAAATGTGAACCATGGGGACCACTGAGCCGTCATCATCGTGCTTGCGCCTACCCCAGCCCGGCGGCGAGCGACTTCCCACTGCATGAGGAGTACAGCGTCAGTCCATGCCGGCGCATGCAGCAACTTTCGAAGAATGGCAGTGGTGAGATGAAAGGGAATATTTCCCACAATGACGCAGGGAGTGGCGGGTAAACGGAAGTTAAGGAAATCATCATGGACCACTTCGACCGCCGCCGAGGAGGTTTCTTGTGTGAGTTTGGCAGCTAGGGCGTGTCTCCTAATTGTGGGCCTGTGCTCGAGCATGATTGAGGTGTGTCACAACGGTCTAGATTTACGCAGTTCACGAATGCACAGTGGGAGCGAGTTGAACCACTTCTGCCAACGAATGA
>NZ_JANIKJ010000056.1:0-580 GCF_024580965.1 Corynebacterium kozikiae | reverse complement strand
CTTTTTTGGGGAGGGAGTGGTCGAAGGTGGGATCGGCGATTGGGACGAAGTCGTAACAAGGTAGCCGTACCGGAAGGTGCGGCTGGATCACCTCCTTTCTAAGGAGCTTTACTTTTAATTGTTTTTCGAATCCGGGTGGAGCAACACCACGCAACCTTTTGTCTGGTCACCGATTGGTGGTTGGGGGTTGTGAACACAACAAAAGAAACCAAAAAAACAAAGTGCTGCTGCATGCATGCATTGTGTGTGTTGTGTGGTGGTGGGTGCAAAGACGTTTTGTTGGTGTGTTGGCATGCTGTTGGGTGTCTGGGATGATCACGTTTTTTTCAGGCGCACAAGTGGGTTCATGGATGGCTGCGTGTGACACTGTTGTGTTGCGTGGTTGTGTGTGGGGTTGTTGTGTGCTTGTGTGGTGTCCTTTTTTGTGTTGCTTGGTTACTGCAGGACATGTGTTTGTGTGTGTTGTGGTGGCTTAAGTGGTGTTGTGTGAGAACTGTATAGTGGACGCGAGTATCTTTATTCTTTATTCTTTTTGATTTTTTGTGTCTGGTGTTTTTTGTGTGTTGTGTAAGGGCACACG
>NZ_JANIKJ010000055.1:0-591 GCF_024580965.1 Corynebacterium kozikiae | reverse complement strand
GAGCAGCTCGCCGATCTCCCGGCGGGCGCCGGCTTTGGAGATGTCGCCTTCCTCGAGGCGCTCGAAGTACATGCGCACCGCGCGCTCCTGCGTGGCTGCGTCGTACTGACTGGGTCGTGCCATGCTGCTCATCCTCCTAGGGTAAAACCTAGTCTCCGACCAACCCAGGCCGCTTCATATGCTCAGTCATATTCCATAGACCCTTTCCTCTTTGAGTGTGCGATGTGGATGTGATGTTTTGGGTGTGCACACTCCGATACTGGAAAGATTATGAATCTCGCTTTGGGGAGACAAGCATTCGCAGGATATTTATTCGCCTGACCACAAAGCGAGCGGACTCACCGTCCAACAAATAGTTAGACTCCTTGTCCCAAGGGCCTTTGGACTCCTTGTCCAAAAACCCATGGACATAACACAGGAAACCTAGAAACCTCATTGGGTATGAGAGGCATGTTTCAAGCAGGCTGAGCTGCCCTGGGTTTTGTTCCTAGGCATTTGCCTTGGTTTCCATTATGGCTTTGGGTGGGTTGTATGCCCAAAAGGCTGCTTCAACCTCGGCTGGTGTTCGGTAGCCAAGGCTTTGGTGTAGCC
>NZ_JANIKJ010000054.1:0-748 GCF_024580965.1 Corynebacterium kozikiae | reverse complement strand
TCCACAAGGCGCACCTCGCCCCTGATGCCGGGCTGCAGGCACCAGGGGCGAGCCTGTCCTTTGCGCAGGGCTCGCATGACTTCGAATCCCTTGATCGTGGCATAGGCCGTGGGGATCGATTTGAAACCGCGCACCGGCTTGATCAGTATCTTGAGCTTTCCGTGATCGGCCTCGATCACGTTATTGAGATACTTCACCTGCCGGTGGGCCGTCTCCCGGTCCAGCTTTCCTTCGCGCTTCAATTCGGTGATCGCTGCACCATAGCTCGGCGCTTTGTCGGTATTGAGCGTGGCAGGCTTTTCCCAGTGCTTCAGGCCTCGCAGGGCCTTGCCCAGGAACCGCTTCGCTGCCTTGGCGCTGCGGGTCGGCGACAGGTAGAAATCGATCGTGTCGCCCCGCTTGTCGACTGCCCGGTACAGGTAGGTCCACTTGCCCCGCACCTTGACGTAGGTTTCATCCAGGCGCCAGCTCGGATCAAAGCCACGCCGCCAGAACCAGCGCAGCCGCTTCTCCATCTCCGGGGCGTAGCACTGGACCCAGCGATAGATCGTCGTATGGTCGACCGAAATGCCGCGTTCCGCCAGCATTTCCTCAAGGTCGCGATAGCTGATCGGATAGCGACAATACCAGCGCACCGCCCACAGGATCACATCACCCTGGAAATGGCGCCACTTGAAATCCGTCATCGTTCCGTCCGTCCAATCTCCGCCAAGCATGCTCAAGCTTCACGATTTTTGCAACAGAGCCA
>NZ_JANIKJ010000053.1:0-751 GCF_024580965.1 Corynebacterium kozikiae | reverse complement strand
TGAAACCCGTTTTTGAAACAACGTACGGAGCACAACGCACGCCGATGCCAAAGCTTCCGCAACATCGACTACCTCATCAAACCCACGACAGTGGGATTCACACCCTCAATCCCCACGCGTGCAATCTGGGCGGCGTAAATTTTCTTGACGGTGCTCGTGCCCGTGAGCCACTGCTCGAGAACCGGGTCTATGCTCCCAACCAGTGAAAACACGTCACCAATCACATCGAGAACGTCAACATTGAGCAAGCTATCCATGTGCGACACCCGATTGCGCAGCAGATGAAGGTGGGCCACTCTCCAGTACGTCGTTTGCCCGTCAGGATCTACTTCATGCGGAAACGCTGCTTCTAGCGCTTCTTTCCACATCCGAACACGATTCCTATTCTCCCTCCTCTCCGGTTCAGCATCGGGGTCGTGGTTAGGGAGAATGTCTTTCCACATCCCAAACATTGTGTTCGCCAAAGCATCGTCATGCGTAATCGCTGCCCCATGGCGAGGATGATGTGCTGAACGATTCTCCGCAGAATTCCGCGCGCGCCTCAACGCCTCCCGTCGTTTACCTTCAGTAAGCCCTCGCAATGGGGAAGCTGGAGCTTCGAGAAGCCAACTAGGATTTCCGGTTTGGCTCTGTTGCAAAAATCGTGAAGCTTGAGCATGCTTGGCGGAGATTGGACGGACGGAACGATGACGGATTTCAAGTGGCGCCATTTCCAGGGTGATGTGATCCTGTGGGCGGTGCGCTGGTATTG
>NZ_JANIKJ010000052.1:0-847 GCF_024580965.1 Corynebacterium kozikiae | reverse complement strand
GATTGCACGCGTGGGGATTGAGGGTGTGAATCCCACTGTCGTGGGTTTGATGAGGTAGTCGATGTTGCGGAAGCTTTGGCATCGGCGTGCGTTGTGCTCCGTACGTTGTTTCAAAAACGGGTTTCATCAAACGGAACAAAACCTGGGACACTTCATATCCCACCCCAGGCCTAATGACTTGGGTGCAGCGGCAACGCTCATCCGATTTAGGCAGAGTCGTTGCAGGATCCAGTGGGTCACCTGGTCCGTGGTCTTTGAATTGTCGGGCGCGCAGGCAAGGCCAGCACGGAAGATCTTCTGCAAGCAACGCTTGTTGGTGCACCGGTAGCGTGGAAGGCGCACATGAAGTTGTTGGGTGGCCGACGATGGGCAGATCGACCAGGCTGCGGATGACGTGGTCGCGGAATACTCCAGGCTGCCCGCAGGTAGGGCATTCATTGATCGGCTCGACGGGTTCGGCTTCAATAACAGTGACGTCACCGTTTTCTGTGGCACCGGTGATAGTAGTTCCTAGTTTTGCGGTGCGGCAGATGGTATCGACGATGACATTTCCGTTAGGCTGCACAGTAGGTCCTTAGTTTTGTACGGATGGATTAGATACCTTTTTCCTACAAAGCCAAGGACCCCAATATCTTGTGCCACGCCCGAACCCCCGGCGAACTAATCAATGCACTCTAAAACCGGAAGAGCCCTTTTAGTACTACTGGTGGATTTCGGTTTTGGTGGGGATTAACGCCGCCGGCTTCGGTTTTTCCGTTGAGGAGGTCGTTGACTACTTCCCGATGGTGAAATGGGTCGATGGTGAGGTAGAGAGGAACCAGTCACCTGGAAGAGATCGATCCAGTCG
>NZ_JANIKJ010000051.1:0-858 GCF_024580965.1 Corynebacterium kozikiae | reverse complement strand
GGTCTTGGCTTCAAACTCTTTTGGTGACAGGTATCCACACCAGGAGTGACGCCTTTTGGTGTTGTACCTTACGCAGAATCTAAATACCTGTTGCCTGCATTCCAGCATCGTGGAAAATACTTTCCGATCCTGCAATACTTCCCGTTTCACCGTCGCGTTAAAAGACTCCGCCAACGAGTTATCGGCACTGGTACCCACAGAACCCATAGACTGCTGCACCCTATGAGTGGCGCAGTAATCCTTGAACGCTTCACTGGTGTAGACGCTGCCATGATCTGTATGAAAGATCGCACCGTCAAGGCTTCCTCGTTCACGATAAGCCATGTCCATAGCCTCAATCACCAAGTCGGTGCGCATGTGATCCGCGATCGCGAATCCCACCAACCTCCTGGAGTAGCAGTCAATGACGGTAGCTAAGAACATGTTGGAGCCACCTTTAATCGGTAGGTAAGTGATATCGCCAACATAGACTTCATTCGGCCTTGAAGCAGTGAAATCCCTGTTCACAAGGTCAGCAAACACCCTGGCATGCTTTCTGCGCCACGTGGTGGTCACTTTCCTACGCTTGGTGTAGCCACGTAAGCTCATGTTTTTCATAACCCTGGCTACACGCTTATGATTCACCGAAACAAACCCCTTCTGGGAGTTCAGTTCAGCGGTGATTCTCTTCGCACCGTAGCATCCGTTGAAGTCTGAAAAGACGACGCTGATACGGGCGCCTAGCAAGGCATCATCGCAGGCCCTATCCTCACGGCGTTTAGTGCCATCGTGCCACTTGTAGTAGGAAGACCTGTTGACATCAAGGACCTTACACATCCGCTTGACCGAGTATTCGGTGCGGTGGTCTTCAACAAACTG
>NZ_JANIKJ010000050.1:0-946 GCF_024580965.1 Corynebacterium kozikiae | reverse complement strand
CACCGCTTCGGGGTCGAGCCAATCTGCGACACACTCACCGCCCACGGGATCGCGATTGCCCCGAGCACCTTTTACGCCCATCAGTCCCGCGGCTTTGGTCCCTCGAGCACAGAACTCGACGAAGCGTACGCCGCCCACCGCATCTACCGACTGTGGGAGGAAAACCGCAAGGTCTATGGCCGGCGCAAGCTCTGGAAAGCAGCCATCCGTGACGGCATGCTTATTGGTCGTGACCAGGTGGAACGGCTGATGAAGATCACCGGCATCCGCGGTGTGTCCCGCGGGATGCACCGCAAGAAGACGACCGTGGCCAATCCTGTGCACCGCCGGCACCCGGACCGAATAGGCCGTCGGTGGAGGTATCCGTCGCATCCGGATCAGTGGTGGATCGCGGACTTCACCTACGCTTGGACGCGGGAGGGATTCTGCTACGTCGCCTTCATCGTCGACGCCTACTCGCGGCAGGTCCTCGGCTGGGTCGTCACCACGGTGATGGACACCAGGATGGTGCTCATGGCCCTGGAACACGCGTTGTTCAGCCGCAAACGCACCCGCATGGATTTCACCGCCACCGGCATCGTCCATCACTCGGACGCCGGGGCGCAATACACCTCGCTGGCGTTCACCAACGCGCTGGCAGAAGCCGGACTCCAGGGCTCGATCGGCTCGGTCGGTGATGCTCTGGACAACGCGATGATGGAGTCGACGATCGGGCTGTACAAAACTGAGCTCATCGACGTCGATCCCGCACGCACATGGAGGGATGCCCGGGAGGTCGAAACGGAAACAGCCTCGTGGGTCTACTGGTACAATCACCAGCGTCTGCACTCGTCGATCGGTGACGTTCCCCCGATCGAATACGAGCAGGACTACGAGGAATTCAACACCACCCGAAAAGCCCAGTAAGGCTTTTACCTGTAGTCTCCGAAAAACTCAGGCCGATTCA
>NZ_JANIKJ010000005.1:0-157200 GCF_024580965.1 Corynebacterium kozikiae | reverse complement strand
AAGCCGTAGACCACCCAGCGCCTAAAACCTGTCCACAAACCCCTTGGACTCCCCGTCCAACAAGAAGCTAGACTCCCTGTCCAACAAGTCTATGGACTCCGTGCCCAAAAACCCCATGGACATAACAAGACAACCCTAGAAGACACCCCTAGAAGACAACCTTAGAGAAACCCCGCCCAGCCTTCAGCACCCCGCCTGAACACCCCGCGGCAGCCTGCTCGCGTCGGGCGGCGTCGGAACGCGCGGAAAGTGAGGTGTGGCACCAACGTGAGGGGAAGTGACAACACGAACACTTGGTTTTCACGCGGAAGGAAAATGGCTACTCTTAAAGGAATTGGTTGGTCATAAGGGAAGGATTTGTATTCAATGACGCAAAACGTGGTGTCCACTGGCGGCGATGATCCAAACAAGGTGGCCCTCGTTGGCCTGACCTTTGATGATGTGTTGTTGATTCCGGATGCTTCTGATGTAATCCCGAGTGAAGTGACCACTTCCACCCAACTGACCCGCAACATTTCCCTGAACATCCCTATTGTCTCCGCGGCGATGGATACCGTGACTGAGTCCCGCATGGCAATTGCCATGGCCCGGGAAGGCGGCTTGGGCGTGATCCACCGCAACCTCTCCGTTGAGGAGCAGGCCGCGCACGTGGAAACGGTGAAGCGTTCCGAGTCCGGCATGGTGACCGACCCCGTCACCTGCAGCCCTGACATGACCATTGCGGAAGTAGACGCCCTCTGCGCGCGCTTCCGCATTTCTGGTCTGCCGGTTGTGGACGCCGAAGGCAAGCTGCTGGGCATCTGCACCAACCGCGACATGCGCTTTGAACAGGACTTCCAGCGCAAGGTCTCCGAGGTCATGACCCCAATGCCGCTGGTGGTGGCGGAAGAAGGCGTGAGCAAGGAGCGCGCGCTGGAGCTGCTCAGCGCTAACAAGGTGGAGAAACTGCCGATCGTGGACAAGCAGGGCAAGCTCGTTGGTCTGATCACGGTGAAAGACTTTGTGAAGACCGAACAGCACCCCCTTGCCTCCAAAGACGCTTCCGGCCGCCTGCTGGTGGGTGCCGGCATCGGTGTAGGCGAGGAATCTTGGGAGCGCGCAGGAGCCCTGGTGGATGCTGGTGTGGATGTGCTCGTGGTGGACTCTGCCCACGCACACTCTCGCGGCGTGCTGGACATGGTCTCCCGCGTGAAGAAGGGCTTCGGTGACCGCGTGGATGTCATCGGCGGCAACCTGGCCACCCGCAGCGCAGCGAAGGCCATGATCGAAGCAGGCGCCGACGCCATCAAGGTGGGCATCGGCCCAGGCTCCATCTGCACCACCCGCGTGGTCGCCGGTGTGGGCGCGCCACAGATCACCGCCATCATGGAGGCATCGGTTCCAGCTCACGCGGCAGGGGTGCCAATCATTGCCGACGGCGGCATGCAGTACTCCGGCGACATTGCGAAGGCCCTCGCCGCAGGTGCGTCCTCAGTGATGCTGGGTTCCATGCTCGCCGGCACCGCTGAGGCCCCAGGTGACATCGTGGTGGTCCAAGGCAAGCAGTACAAGCGCTACCGCGGCATGGGCTCCATGGGTGCCATGCAGGGCCGCGGCCTCACCGGTGAGAAGAAGTCCTACTCCAAGGACCGCTACTTCCAGGCGGATGTGAAGAGCGAGGACAAGCTCGTGCCGGAAGGTATTGAGGGGCGCGTGCCGTTCCGCGGCAACCTGGACCAAATCACCCACCAGCTTGTGGGCGGCCTCCGCGCCTCCATGGGCTACACCGGCTCGGCAACCATCGCTGACCTGCAAAAGGCACGATTCGTCCAAATCACCGCCGCTGGCCTCAAGGAATCCCACCCGCACCACATCCAGCAGACGGTTGAAGCGCCGAACTACCGCTAGAAACAGAAAGCACCCCCACACACCATGCGTGAATACGTAGAAATTGGCATTGGGCGCGAGGCGCGCCGCACCTACCCCTTGTCACGGGTTACTGTGCAGCCGTCCCGGCGCACCCGAACCTCCAAGGATGTAGACACCACCTGGCACATCGACGCCTACACCTTTGCCATCCCCTTCATGTCCCACCCCACGGACGCTCTGGCCAGCCCAGAGTTTGCCATTGAGATGGGCAAGCAAGGCGGGTTGGGGGTGCTCAACGCGGAGGGCCTGCTGGGCCGCCACGAAGACCTCCACGCCGCAATCGCAGAGGTGACCGAGGGCGTGGACGAGCTCGACGAACTGGCCTCCTCCGGCGCCATCAAAGCACTGCAAAAGCTGCATGCGGCTCCGATCGACCATGAGCTGCTGGCCCAGCGAATCGGCGAGGTCCGCGATTCTGGCCAGGTAGTGGCGGTGCGCGTCTCCCCACAGAACTGCCGCGAGCTCGCGCCAGTGGTAATCAAAGCTGGCGCAGACATTCTGGTGGTCCAAGGCACCATCATTTCTGCAGAACACGTGCAGGAAGATGGCGAGCCACTCAACCTCAAAGACTTCATCGGCAACCTTGACATCCCCGTGATCGCAGGCGGCGTATCGGACTACACCACCGCGCTGCACCTCATGCGCGCTGGCGTGGTAGGCGTGATCGTCGGCTCCGGTGCCTCCACCCAAGACCTCTCCCTGGGCATTGGCAGCGCCCAAGCAACCGCGATTGCCGACGTTGCCGCCGCGCGCCGCGACTACCTGGACGAAACCGGCGGCCGCTACGTCCACGTGATCGCCGACGGAGAGATCTCTTTCTCCGGCGACGCCGTCAAGGCAATCGCCTGCGGTGCCGACGCCGTGGTACTGGGCCAGCCGCTGGCCAACGCTTCCGAGGCGGCAGCGCAAGGCTACTACTGGGAATCCGCAGCCGCGCACCCACGCTTCCCCCGAGTGGAGGTGAACACCCCCTATGGTGCTGAGCGTGTGAGCCTGGAAACCATCCTGCACGGCCCTTCCACCAAGGTGTTTGGCGAGGAAAACTTTGTGGGCGGCCTCAAGCGGGCAATGGCGAAGTGCGGCTTCACCGACCTCAAGAGTTTCCAAAAAGTGGAGATTAGCGTCTACTAGACGTCTACTAGACGCTGCCATCCTTGGTGGGTTTCTGCGGGAGCGGCGTCCTGCTTATCGTGGAACCCGCCGAGGCGGCGATCACCAGCAGGATCGCAAGTCCCACCAAAGGGGTGATTGGCTGGTCCAACAGCAGCCAACCAAACAGCGCCGCGAACGCCGGCTCGAGGCTCAGCAGAATGCCGAACACGGATTCAGGCATTCTGCGCAACGCCGCAAACTCAAAACTGTACGGCAGCACCGAGGCAAACAATGCGCCCGCGGCCGCGATGCCAAACAGCTCCCAATTGAGGTTCCCCAACCCCGGGATGCCGAGTGGAAGCGGCACGCACGCAGCCAGCAGCATGCCCAATGCCAGCCCGCTCGACCCAGGGACCGTTTGGCCAACCTTCGCCGACGCCAAAATGTAGGCCGCCCAACAGGCGCCCGCGCAGAGCACATAGAACACGCCCACGGGGTCCAACGGCGTGCCGATCAGCGAGTCCAAGCCGAGCAGCGCCACACCCGCAAGCGCGAGAGCCACCCAGAGGAAGTCGCGGGGGCGCCTCGAGAGAACAGCCGCTAGCAGCAGCGGGCCGAGGAACTCGATGGTCACCGCAGCCCCCAAGGGGATGCGGGCAATGCCCGCGTAGAAAAAGGTGTTCATCAAGCCGAGCGAAAGGCCGAACAAGGCCATCGCCCGCCACTGCATCCGCGAGTAGCCACGCAACTTCGGCCGCACGATGAGCGTCACGATGACGCTCGCGATGCCAAGCCGCAGGGCAGTGGTGCTCGCCGCGCCTAGGTGCGGGAACAACTGCATTGCCAGAGCTGCGCCCAGTTGCAAAGAAATGCAGGAGCCAATCACAAAAGCCACGCCACTGAGAGAGGTGTGGCCTGAAGCGGGTTGTGCGGTTGAGGGCGGCTGTGGGGGCGGCTGCTGCATGCCTTTCATCTTGGAGGAATGGGTGAATCAAGTCCAATAGGGTTTGCAGTGGCAACTTGCGGCAGTGATCCGCGTCACTGCGTGCGGGAGCGTGGTGGCGCTGGGCAGCGTCGATAGGCAAAGTGAATTCGGTGCGGGGTCGCTGCGGAAAATCGTGGGCGCGAAGCATATGTTTTTTGCCGGTGGTGGTGCACGAGATCCTGCGTCGCGCGTATCCGGGTGAAGCTTCACGCCCACATGCGCACGTCGGATGAGCTTTTGGGGATGGCCGGCAAACGCTAGCGGGGTTCAGGAAACAGTGGCTGGCAGGGTAGACTGCCAACTTGTGACACAGAAAACTCCACAACCCAACAATACGGCCCACAAATCGGTGCTCGTGGTGGACTTCGGCGCGCAATACGCCCAGCTCATCGCGCGCCGGGTGCGTGAGGCGAGCATCTACTCCGAGGTTGTTCCACACACCGTCACCTTGGAGGAAATCAAGGCGAAAAACCCCGCCGCGCTGATTCTTTCCGGCGGCCCTAGCTCGGTGTACGAGGACGGCGCCCCGCAGCTTGACGCGGCCATCCTGGAACTCGGGGTGCCGGTGTTCGGCATTTGCTACGGCTTCCAATACATGACCCGCGCACTCGGCGGCACCGTTGCTTCCACCGGCGACCGTGAATATGGCCGCACCGACCTCAACGTTGCAGGTGGCGTGCTCCACGACGGCCTGGAGGAAACCCACAAGGTATGGATGAGCCACGGCGACGCCGTCTCTGAGGCTCCAGCGGGATTCGCCGTCACCGCGAGCACCGCAGGCGCGCCCGTTGCCGCCTTTGAGTGCGTGGAGCGCCGGATGGCTGGCGTGCAGTACCATCCCGAGGTGCTGCACTCCCCGCATGGCCAGCAGGTGCTGGAACGCTTCCTCACTGAGGTTGCAGGCCTGGAGCAGAATTGGACCCCAGCAAACATCGCTGAGGAACTCATCAACGCGGTACGCGAGCAGGTTGGCCCCGAAGGCCGCGCGATCTGTGGTCTGTCCGGCGGTGTGGACTCCGCGGTAGCTGCAGCACTCGTGCAGCGCGCCATTGGTGACCGCCTCACCTGTGTCTTTGTGGACCATGGGCTGCTGCGCGCGGGCGAGCGCGAGCAGGTACAAAATGACTTCGTTGCGTCTACCGGCGCCAAGCTGGTCACCGTGGACGAGCGTGAGGCGTTCCTTGCCAAGCTCGCCGGCGTGACCGAGCCGGAAGCGAAACGCAAGGCAATCGGCGCGGAGTTCATCCGCTCCTTTGAGCGCGCCGTGACCTCCATCCTGGAGGCGGCACCCGAAGGCACCACCGTGGACTACCTGGTCCAGGGCACCCTGTACCCAGACGTGGTGGAGTCCGGCGGCGGCACCGGCACCGCCAACATCAAGAGCCACCACAACGTGGGCGGCCTGCCAGACGACGTGGAGTTCGAGCTGGTTGAGCCCCTGCGTCTGCTCTTCAAAGACGAGGTCCGCGCCGTTGGTCGCGAGCTCGGCCTGCCCGAGGAAATCGTGGCGCGCCAACCCTTCCCAGGCCCCGGCCTCGGCATCCGAATCATCGGCGAAGTCACCGAAGAGCGCCTGGAGACGCTGCGCCAAGCAGACCTCATCGCGCGCACCGAGCTCACAAACGCGGGCTTGGACGGCGAAATCTGGCAGTGCCCGGTGGTGCTGCTTGCCGACGTCCGTAGTGTTGGCGTGCAAGGCGATGGCCGCACCTACGGCCACCCCATCGTGCTACGCCCCGTCTCCTCCGAGGACGCGATGACGGCGGACTGGACGCGCCTGCCCTACGACGTACTCGAGCGCATCTCCACCCGCATCACCAACGAGGTAGCCGACGTCAACCGCGTGGTCTTGGACGTCACTTCCAAACCACCGGGAACAATTGAGTGGGAGTAACACAACGCGCGGGCACAGGAAATGATTCCTGTGCCCGCGTTGTTATGCCAAGACAACACTCAAGGGAGCAACATGTTCATTGATCAATACTGGGGCGAGGTCAGCGCAGCCGCCCAGCACGACGCCCAAGCGCTCGTGGACTACCTGGGCAACAAGAGCGAAGAGATCATTGCTGTGGCAGACATCTTCTCCGACCTCGGGCTCACAGACCTTGCCGGAAACTTCACCGGTGGGGAGCTCGACGCGGGACCAGATTCGGGCGCGGTCTACTTTTCCTATACCTACAACCCCGTGTTGGTACTCGCGGTGCTGCTGCTGGAGTCCAAGAAGGTGGGGCGCTTCAATCTGGCCCGGGTGGGTGGGAAGCAAGACCGCATGATGCGCATTGACGCCGACCCCAAGACTCACACCCAGATCACCACCGCACTGAAATACTTTGCGTTGAGCCCCGAAGACCACGAAGCCGCGCAGTCCTACGAGGAACCCTACGACGTAGCGGACCTCAGTGAGGAACTGCGCGGCAAATTAGAAAGTTAGCTTTCTTGCACCGTCAGGTTACCAACGCCGCTTTCTAGGTGTAGGTGCAGGCGGGGCGCGTTCGGGTCCACGCCTTCGGGCATCACGGGGGAGTCCGGGCAGGTGACGTTGCCAGCCGAGTTGGTGCACGTCAGCTCCACGGCCACGTGTTCGGGCAAGGTGACCATCACGTGGCCGATGTTTGCGCGTACGGTCACATCGTGTGATTCCTCAAGCGGCTTAAGGTTTGAGAAATCTACGGTGATATTGCCAATCCCAGTCTGGTACAAGGGCTGAAGCTGATCTTCCACCGCCACATCCATATTCTCAACCTTCACATCAGCGCGGTAAATCCCGAGGCCCGCGGCGGAAGCAAGGGCCACCAGCAGCGCCACAGTGACTCCCACGAGCACGATCTTGCGCCCCCTGCGCGGCTTTTCAGGGGTGGGCTCAGGGGCGTCCCCGGGCTCAGGCAGGTGCCACAACCCCGGCGCTGCGCCCAGCGGATCCCAAGCGGGCGGTGTGGGCGTCTGGAATGGGGCGCTGTGCCCGTCGGCAGGCGCGTAGGAGCTGAGATCATGGGTGGGCTCGCGGCCGGCGTCGCGGACCAGCAGTCCGACGGGAGGTTCTGGGGTGCGAGCGTGCAGTGCCCACCAAGCCAACGCGGCGAGGACAACGCCGGAGAACGCGGGGATGTCGGAGAGTGAGAACGCGCTCAGACCGCCGAGGAGGACGAAAGCGATGATCAGGGCGATGCCGTTGCGACGTTCCTTTTCCAGGACTTTGTCAGCTTTGTCGGCTTTGTCAGTGACGGGCTTGCCGCCGAACAGTGCCTCCATGGGGGACTGTGCCAGGGAATATTTTGGCATGAACCCCCAGGCCAGGATATATAGCGGGATGCCGGCGCCGAGGAACGTGAGCACCACGAAGGCGATGCGCACGAGGGTGGGGTCGATTTGGTAGCGAACACCAATACCTTCACTGACGCCAGCACCAGCAGTGTCAGGCATGCGAACGGGACGGGTGTTCCACATCTGAGCCCATGTGTGAGTGAAGGATTCCATGCATTCATTGTGGGCCGCCGCCTACCGTTGGCACATCGGGGAGTACCCCCAATTCTGCGCGACCCGCCGTTTCAGGGACATTCCCGATTCCACCTGTGTAAGCCCGCGTGGGAGAATCAACACATGCAACCTGCCTACCCCACTTTCCAGCGCCGCGCCGACGGGGCAGTCCTCGCGGGAGTGGCATCGGGACTCGCCGCGCATCTTAACGTGAATGTGACCTGGGTGCGCGTCGGATTCGTAGCCCTGACCTTGTTCGGCATCGGGCAATGGATTTATGTTCTGGTATGGATCTGCAGCAAATCCGTGAAGCAGGGCGCGCCGATTGACCGCAAGCACAGCTCCATGCCGCTGAACATCATGCTCGTGGTGGTGGGGCTGCTCGGCTCGGGGGTGCTGCTTCGCCCAGGCCTCCCGATCGGGCTGTTCATCGCACTGGCCGTGATTGGCGTCGGCGCGGCCCTGGCCTGGTTTGCCTATGACAGGCTTGGCACCAAACAATCCGTATTCACCGTGGTTCTGGGCTCAACGCTGGTGTTTGCCGGCGTGATCTTCGGTGCGCTCCAGCGCCAAGACGGTGCACTGTTCGGCCAGGCGGTGGTTGCGGTGGCGCTCACCTTGTTCGGCGTGGGCGCGCTCGCCGTGCCCTTCGGTATCCGCCTGTGGGAGAAGATCTCAGAGGAGCGAGCGGAGAAGGCAGCTGCTGATGAACGCGCGGAAATCGCCTCCCAATTGCACGACTCCGTGCTGCAAACCTTGGCGCTCATCCAGAAACGCTCCGAGGAACCTGAGGTGCAGCGCCTGGCCCGGAGACAGGAGCGCGAGCTGCGCCAGTGGTTGTTCGATCCGCGTGAAGACGCCACCGTGTTCACCGCCATCGAGCGGGCATCCGGTGAGGTGGAGGACCTCTTCGGGGTGCGGATCGCACCCGTGACCGTGGGGCAGGACGTGCCGCTGGACAACGCGGGCAAGGCGGCTGTGCTGGCAGCCCGCGAAGCCATGGTGAACGCCGCCAAGCACGCCGGGGTGGATACCGTGGATGTCTACGCCGAACGCTTCGACGAACTCAGTATTTTTGTCCGTGACCGCGGCCCCGGCTTTGATTTGGCGCTCGTTGATGAGGATCGTCATGGTGTTCGTGAATCCATCCTTCAGCGCGTGGAGCGCGCGGGCGGGACCGTCGATATCCGCAATGAAAGTGGAACTGAGGTTGTGATCCGCATGCCCTTGGGGTGAGGGCGGTTGAGTGATACAAATGGAACTCATGAAGGTGTTTCTCGTTGACGATCATTCCGTGTTCCGCGCCGGGGTGCGCGCTGAGATCGGGCAGCAGGTGGAGATCGTCGGCGAGGCAGGCAGCGTCGCGGAGGCCGTTGCGGGGATCGACGCCACGCAGCCTGACGTGGTGCTTCTCGACGTGCACATGCCCGAAGGTGGCGGCGTTGCAGTGCTGCAGCAGGTCAGCGGCTCTCCGCGCTTTTTGGCCCTGAGTGTTTCCGACGCCGCCGAGGATGTGATCAACGTGATCCGCGCCGGTGCGCGCGGCTATGTGACCAAGAGCATTTCCGGTGCGGAGCTGGTAGCCGCCATTAAGCGGGTGGCTGAGGGAGACGCCGTATTCTCCCCACGCCTGGCAGGCTTCGTGTTGGACGCCTTTGCCAAGCCAGACCCAGCCGGCGCGGGCGTAGTGGACGCTCCGGAACAAGACGCTGCGGTGGAGCATGGCCAGGAGGTGGACCCAATCGTAGATGCCCTGACCCGCCGTGAACTGGAGGTGCTCCGTCTGCTTGCACGCGGCTACACCTACAAGGAAATTGGCAGTGAACTGTTCATTTCCGTGAAAACCGTGGAAACCCACGCCTCCAATATCCTGCGGAAGACGCAGCAGTCCAACCGGCACGCGCTGACCCACTGGGCGCATGCCCGCGACTTGGACTAACCCCGTGGATTAATCCTTTGCGCCTGGGGTGCTCTCCAGAAATGCGAGCGCCCTGGTGCCGTCGATATGCGGAAACACCCAGTATGTCCATGCACACACGCCCGTGCCGAACAGCAGGGTGATCCATATTGGGGCGGGGGCGAAGGTAGGCGCGATCATGAGGGCCAGCCAGATGATGAACATCGGCACAATCTGCGCGAATTTGGGCGTGTAATGCAGGTTGCGTTCCTCCAGGAAGCTGCGGATTTTCGCCCGGTAGGGGTGGGAGAAAATCAGGGTAATCCCAGCACCAACAAAGAGGACCATCAGCACCACTTGCACGCCGCGGGGCAGGGCTGTGGTGAGGACGGCTGCACCCGCCCCGAGCAGGAACGACGCCCCCAGGCGCACAGTGGGCGGGGTGGGAATCGGGGTGATGAAGGCTCCAGGGTTGAACATGGAAGGGTTGAGCATGGGCACATCCTAGCAACTGGCCCGGACGCGCCCTGTTTGGGCTGGTTGTGTGGTTGGTTTGGGGCGTTGAGCTGGGCGTTGGGGAGGGGCTTGACGCGTGTGCTGAGCGGGGTTAGCATGAACCCATGATTCAAACGGGTGTGCGAGAACTTGAAGCGGCCGGGGGGTTGGCATCCCTTAGTCGTGAAGAGCGCATATCTGCACTGCGAAAGCAGATGGATCAGGTGTTGGGAAAGCAGCCGCAGGTAGACGTGGTGCCTGCGGAGGAAGTGCTTGCGTTGCATCCGCCGCTTGGGGAAGCGTTGGTTGGTGGCGGCTTGCTACGCAGGGCCATTACTGAGTGTAGTGATACGCCCTCACTTCTTGCTGAGATAATCGCACAGGTGAGCGGATCTGGTGGTTTTGTTGCGGTAGTGGGTTGGTCAGATTTGGCGTATGCTGCCGTGGCTACGCAGGGTGGGAGTTTGGAAAGGATCGTGGCAATCCCTGACCCCGGCCCGGATCCGCTTTCTGTGGTGTCGGTACTGGTGTCAGGCGTGGACCTGGTGGTCTACCGCGGTGCAGCGCGGCAACTGACTCCCGTGCAGGCGCGCCCCTTGCTGGGGAAGCTGCGCACAGGCGTTGCGGCGTTGCTCTTGGTAGGCGTAACGGTGGCCTCCCCGGCGGCGCGCATACGCGCCTCGGTCACGGGCTTTCGTGGAATTGGAGAAGGCACGGGCAGGATCCGTGCAGTGGACCTGCAGGTAGAGGTGATGGCGAAGGGGGGCCGGACACAAACATCCATGAGTATCGGTGAGCAGCGCACACTGACGGTGATGTAACGTGCGCACACTTGCACTTTGGTTTCCGGACTGGCCGGTGCAGGCGGCACGGTTTGAAAAACTCTTTGATTCACCTGCGGTGGCGGTTGTTGCCCAGCACCGAGTGGTGGTGTGTGACGCCGCCGCGCGCTCCCACGGGATTCGTCGAGGCATGCGCGCGCGGCAAGCCCAGGCCATCTACCCGCCGCTGACCTTGGTGGATGCCAATGAGGAACGCGACGCTCGGGTGTTTTCCACCATCGCAGATGGCCTCGACGACGTGGCCTCCAGCGTGGAAATCCTCCGCCCAGGACTCGTTGCCGTAGACGTGCGCGCCGCCGCCAACTACCACGGCAGCGAGGACAAGGCCGCGAGCATGCTCGTGGATGCAAGCTCCCGCGCGGGCCTGGACAGCTTTGCGGGCATCGCCGATGACATCCCCACCGCCATCATCGCCGCCCGCGCCACCCAGGTTGTTCCGCCGGGAGGTGCGCAGGCCTTCTTGTGTAGCCAGCCCATCGGGGTGCTCGCCGAGCCCGCGCTGGCCTGCGACCCAGACACCGTGCACGCCTTTGAGGAACTCGGCCTACATACCCTCGGTGCGCTCGCAGACCTCGACGCGCGCTCAATCGCCACACGCTTTGGTGCTGCGGGCGCACGCTGCCATGCCATCGCCCAGGCCCGCGACACCAGACTCGTCGCGCCGGAACTCACACAACCAGAGCTCACCGTCACCTACCGCCCCGAAGAAGCAATCCAACGTGTCGACGAAGCGGCCTTCGTGGCGCGCCAACTCGCCGCCCAGCTCCACGAACGCATCGCACGCACAGGTCTGGTGTGCAGCAGGCTCACCATCAAAGCTCACGTGGGCGAGCGCGAGCTCAGCCGCACATGGCGCACCACCGAACCACTCAGTGAACACGCCACCGCGCAACGCGTGCGCTGGCAACTTGACGGTTGGCTCACCACCGGCGGTCAAGGGCAACTCGAAGAACTCACCCTGGAACCCCAATGCGCCCCCGCACCCCCAACGGAACTGTGGGGAAGCCGCGGCGAAGGCCAGCAGGCGGTGGCTCAGGTGCAATCCACGCTCGGTACCGACGCCGTCCTGCAACCCTTTGAGGCCGGCGGTCGCGGCGTCGCCGAAAGAATCCAATTCGTGGCCTACGGTGAGCACACGCAACCCGACACCCGGCCATGGGCTGGGGCCATCCGCGCGCCCCTGCCCGCGTCGATACGCCACCCCGCAACCAAAGTACGTCTCCTCACCGCCGACGGCACCGACATTGGGCTTGCCGACGCGGCCCTGACCGCCGCGCCTACGACGCTGCTTCGCGGACGCACTGCCTACAGGGTCACGGGCTGGGCGGGGCCGTGGCCGGTGGACGACGCGTGGTGGCGCGGCGGCGAACCCTGCGTGCGGCTACAGGTCACTGGGGAAGGCGACGGTCCGCGCGCGTGGCTGCTGGTGTGGGCGGGGCAGTGGCGTGTGGAGGCGGAGTATTAGATTTAGGACTGCTGGATGTCACTGCTGGATGTCAATGACCAGCCGCGTGGGGTTTTCGAGCAGTGTTACCGAGTAGGGGCGAGGTTTGTCGATGCCCGCCACGAACTGCTCCTGCCCCTCAAAAATGCCGTGGGACTCCACCGCGTTGATCGCGCCTGCGCCGTCGCTTCGAAGCGGGCCTACGTCCACGCCGGTTTCGAAGGGCATGAGGATGCCGCGGAGGTGGATGTCGAGCGCGGTGCCGCCTTCAAACTCCACAGGGAAGCCGCTGCCTTGCTGTGCGGGCTCGGTGGTGTAGTTGATGAACCAGCCGGGGGTGCCGGTGCCGGAGAACTCGAAGACGATGCGGTCGTAGCCGTCGTGGGTGCCCACGCGGACGTCCTGGACCTGCAGCTCAGCGGCGGTGCCTGCGGATTCCTTCGGGTCGAGGTCCCCGACGGGAGTGGTGGTCGTTGCGGTGGTTGTGGAGGTTGTTGCCGTGCTCGTGGCGGACAGCGTGGCGAGTGAAGGTTCGGGGGCGCTGCACGCGGCGAGGCCGATGGCCAGGATTGGGGCGAGAACTGGGGCCAGAAATGGGGCGGAGACGAGGCGGTAACTCATGCCCCAAGGGTAACTTGCGTAACAACGGCGGTGGCGGGTGCGCGGGAATCGTTGCGAAACCGAGATATAGACGCACCACAGGTACGCTAGGCAACCATGAACCTCGCCCCGCGCTGCTCAGACAACAACGAGCCCCTCCCCGGCACCGCGAAACGCGGCGACACCTTCGTTCTCCTCGAACACCCTGGCCCCTGGAGCCACGACATCCTGGACGGCCACACCTTCGGCGCCGACACCGAACGCCTCAGCGCTCTCCCCGGGCTCACCCTCATCCGCCGCCCTGGCCGCGAAGGGCACCAACGCGGTCATACGCGCACGGTCTATCTGGTGTTCAGTGCCGAGGGGGTGGCCGAACGCCTCCACATCACCAGCCTCGACGACCTTTTCACCCTCGACCTCACCGGCCCCGGCCGCAACGACGCAGAACCCGTGAGCACCCTCATGCTGGTGTGCACGCATGCCAAGCGCGACCAATGCTGCGCCATCAAAGGCCGCCCCATCGCCGCCGACCTCGCCGCCCGCGGCGCGCACGTCTGGGAATCCAGCCACACCAAAGGCCACCGATTCGCGCCGGCAATCGTCATCTTCCCCCACGGATACGTCTACGGCCGCCTCAACGCCGAAGCCGCGCTCCAGGCGTACACCTTTGCGGAGCGCGGCGAGATTTTCCTCCCCGGGTTACGCGGACGCGGCCTTTACGACGCCCCCGGCCAAGCAGCGGAAATCGCAGTCCTGGGGGAGTTGGGGCAGGCGCGCTTCGGCGACCTCAGCGTGCACGGCACCGAAGTGCGGCACAGAGACGGGCGGGTGTGGCACATCGACGCGCGCCAGGAAACCATGGATGTGGTGGCCTCCTGTGGCGCCGCGTCGAAGCCAGGGAAGGTGTGGGTCGCGAAGATTCGTCCCTAGCGTCACTAGCGACGCATGATCTTTTTGGACAGCCAGTTGCCGAACAGTTGGGCAACCTGGACGATCAGGATGATCACGGCGGTGGCAACGAACGTGACTTGCCAGTCGTAGGCGCGGTAGCCGTAGACGATGGCGAAGTCGCCGAGACCGCCGCCACCGATGTAGCCCGCCATCGCAGACATGTCCACGATCGCGATGAAGATAAAGGTGTAGCCCAGCACCAGCGGACCCAACGCTTCGGGGATGATCACTGTGGTGATGATTCGCCACGGGCTCGCGCCCATGGAGCGCGCGGCCTCGATGACGCCGGGGTCGATGGCCACGAGGTTTTGCTCCACGATGCGTGACACGGCGACAGTGGCGGCGATGATCATCACGAAGATCGCCGCGTTCCTGCCGATCGTCGTTCCCACGACCAGGAGGGTGAGCGGGCCGAAAGCGGAGATCATGATGATGAACGGGATCGGGCGGATGAAGTTCACCACAAGGTTGATGAGGTTATACACCGGCCCGTTGCGCAGGATGCCTTGGGCGCGCGTGGTGTAGAGAAGCACACCGAGGCCCAAGCCCAGGAGGCCGCCTACTGCCAAGGTGACGGACACCATGATGAGGGTGTCCAGGATGGCGGTGGTGAAGGTGGGGCCGAGGCGCCCCCAGTCGGCTGCCAGCGTGGTTGTCATCGGATCTCCTTGATGTCGGTGGTGCCGTTGAGGTGGGCAAAGAAGTCGTCAATGGCCTGGTCTGGACCCTGGAGACGCACTGTGATCTTGCCGAAAGAGTGCCGTTGCAGCGTCGTCACGCCGCCGTGCACGATGTTGATGGAGGCCCCGGCTGCCTTGGCGTTCGCTGCGGCGGTGAAGAAGTCGGAGGACTCGGACAGCGTGATGGTGAACAGGCGGCCCTCGTGGGCGAGGAGATCCTCGGACTCGATGGCGTCGGGCGTGTTGCGCAGCGCGGTGGCCACGAATCGCTTGGCCACGCCGGTGCGCGGGTTGGAGAAGACCTCGTAGGTGGAGCCGTACTCCACCACGCGGCCGTTTTCCATCACGGCGACCTTGTCCGCGATGGAGCGCACCACTTCCATCTCGTGGGTGATCACCACGATGGTGATGCCGAACTCGCGGTTCACTTTGCGTAGAAGTTCTAGCACGTCGTGGGTGGTTTCGGGGTCCAGGGCCGAGGTGGCTTCGTCGGCAAGCAGCAGCGCGGGGTTGTTTGCGAGCGCGCGTGCAATGCCCACTCGCTGCTTCTGGCCGCCGGAGAGCTGTTCGGGGTAGTTGCGGCCGCGGTCGCCGAGTCCAACGAACTCCAGCAATTCCTGCACGCGGCGCTCGCGCTCCGGCTTTGGCATACCCGCGAGCTTGAGCGGGTATGCGATGTTACCGGCGGCGGTGCGGGAGTTGAAGAGGTTGAACTGCTGGAAGATCATGCCGATGCCCTTGCGGATTTGGCGAAGGCCGGACTCAGGCATGCCGACGATGTCCACGCCGTCGAGGCGCAGGTGGCCGCTGGTGGGCGTGTCGAGGCCGTTGATGAGGCGAACCAGTGTGGACTTACCGGCACCGGAGTAGCCGATGACGCCGAGGATCTCACCTGGCTCAACCGTGAGGGTGACGTCTTCAAGCGCCTGAATGGTGCGTTTGCCGGAAGTGAAGACCTTGGAGATGCCCTCAAACTCAATACGAGTTCCGCTCATGGTGTTCCTTAACTATGTCAACGTGAACTATGTCAACGTGTGGATTTCGCGCGAAACGCCCCATCGTTCGACGGGGCGCTGGCGTATGCGGGAGGGTTAGCTGCGGGCGTCCTCTTCGAGGCGGGCCAGGATGGCCTTGAGCTCGTCTTGGGTGCGGGTCACAGGGATTGCGGTGCCCTTGGAGTCCTCGTCCACGGCGGCGAGCACGGCTGGGTCGTGCCACAGCTCGGCGAGCTTGAGGATGGTTGGGTCGTTGGCGCGGTCGGCGGTGGTGACGAACGCGTTGATGTAAGGCTCAGCCTCAGCGGAAGCCGGGTCGTCCTGGAAGACGGCCAGGTTGGGGTCGATGCCTGCGCGATCCAGGAAGGAGTTGTTGATGATCGCGGGGCGGCCTTCGCCGTATGCCACGGTGGTCTGGGCCGCGTCGACTGGCGTAATGGTCACCTTCGAGGCGGCCTCATCGATGTCCGCTGGCGTTGGGGTGACGAGGCCTTCCTCCTTGAGGGTCACCAGGCCCGCCTGCACGAGGACGTTGATGGCGCGGCCCTGGTTGGAGTCGTCGTTCGGGATCACGATGGATTCGCCCTCAATGCCGTCGAGGGAGGTGTGGTCCTTCCAGAAGAGTGCGAGTGGCACGATCTGGGTTGCCCCAACGGGGGTGAGGGTGGCGTCCTTGCCCACGTTGTAGGCGGCGAGGAACTTCAGGTGCTGGAAGAGGTTGACGTCGAGCTGGCCCTGGTCAAGTGCCTCGTTTGGGGTGTTGTAGTCGGAGTAGTTCACCACGTCGAGGGTGATGCCGTTCTCTGCGGCCAGGTCCTCCAGTACGGCCCAGGACTTTTGGGTGGCGTCGGTGGTTCCGATGCGGATGGTGGTGTTCTCGCCGGACGCAGCGGTCTCGCCGGTGGAGTCGCTGGAGTTGCTGGAGCAAGCGACGAGCGAAGTAGCTGCAACCAGTGCAGTTGCGGCCACGAGGGTCTTGCGAATGTTCATGAGTCTTCCTTTTGTTGTGTCAATCCCTTGGCGCCGGGCTCGTGCTGCGCGCTTGCTGTGGAGTCGCATTGCCGACGTAGGCAGGCGCGGGGCGGCGTGAGCAGGGCTCCTCGGGGTTGCTTCGTGCATTGTGAACCAAAGGGCAACGTCGGAGGCGGGTGGGGTTTGCGCGCTTGCTTTTGCGTGTTTTGTGCGTGCTGTATGCGCGCTTTATGTATGCCCGTGGTGCCTCTGAGGTGGCCATTTAGGTCCAAAATGAACCAAGCTGTTCAGTTTATGTTGGGAAATACTACACACATGGCCAGAAAATGTACAGCTTGGTCTATCTTGACGCCTTCTCGTGTTGTGGCTAATCTAGAACATGTGTTTGGAGAAAGGGGGGTGCCGGGAGTATTGTGACGACCTGTGAAATGGAGTAGTGGGATCAGCGGCTTCAATGGTAAGCCGCTGAGTTGGTCCCGGCTTGAGCGCATCCTCTCCGGCAAGCCAACCCCTGAGTTGAAACCAGTTCTACATGTGGTTTCTGATGAGGGTTCTGGCGGAAATGTGCCGGTAGCGCCGCGGAGTGGGTTTGCCGAGCTGCATGCGCGCGGTTCCTACAACTTTTTGTTGGGGGCGAGTGAACCGGACGCAATGGTAGCTGCTGCAATCGAACGCGGAATCGAAGCTTTGGCATTGCTCGATAGGGATGGCCTATACGGCGCAATGGCCTTTGCTGAGGCCGCGGCAAGCCGGGAATTGGCAACGGTGTTCGGCGCGGAACTCACCATTGACCACCGCGTGCTTTCGGTGCTCTGCAAGAACCCGGAAGGCTACCGGAGGCTGTCTCGGCTCATCTCTGCCGCAAGGATGCGAGGTGATAAAGACACCACCGAGTACCCTCCGCTGCCAGAGATCGCCAGGCATGCTGACGGGCACTGGTACATCCTCGCTGACCACACCTGGGAACCAAGCGAACTGGCCTGCTTTGGTGACAACGTAATCCTCGAATACGTCTACACAATGACACCCGAGGATGCCGACAACCACCGCACCCTCGATTCATACCCAGGGCGGCGCATCGCCACCTCGCGTCCCAGCGCGGCAACCCCGCGCGACTCCCGCCTTGCCGCGGCGAAGCATGCCCTCCACCAACGAGAATCCCTCGACGAGGCGCGCTACCGCCTCCACCCAGCAGGATCCACCTGGCTACGCATCCCACCGGCGCCCCGCGAACAGCTCGACACCGCGCTGGATATCGCTGCAGAGTGTTCCTTCCCCCTCCACCTCATCGCGCCCGGACTACCGCACTGGACCGTCGACGGCGTGGCCGTCGATGAGCAAGCCCACCTCCGCGCGCTGGTCGAGTCTCGCTTCGACGCGCGCTACGGAGCGTCGGAACGCGCGGACGCGGCCCGAACGCAGATTGCACATGAGCTCGCAGTGATCGAGCAGCTCGGCTTCCCGGGATACTTCCTGATCGTGTGCGACATTGTGGATTTCTGCAAAGCCCAAAACATTCTTGCGCAGGGGCGCGGGTCGGCTGCGAACTCCGCCGTGTGTTACACCCTGGGCATCACGAATGCCGAGCCGATTGCGGCGGGCTTGCTGTTCGAGCGTTTTCTCTCCCCGGAGCGCGATGGCCCGCCGGACATTGACATCGACATCGAATCCGGGCGCCGCGAAGAAGTGATCCAATACGTCTACGCAAAGTACGGCCGGGAAAACGCCGCGCAAGTAGCGAACTACATCACCTACCGACGTCGAGGCGCGGTCCGCGACGCCGCGCGTGCCCTCGGCTACCCGCAGGGAGTGGCTGACGCATGGGCGCGTCGAGGCGGGGTGCCGGCGCGCGTCGAGGCGCTCGCCGAGCAATTCATTGGCCAGCCGCGCCACCTGGGGATCCATTCTGGCGGAATGGTGATTTGTGACCGCGCGATCGCGGACGTGGTGCCCGTGGAGTGGGCGCGTATGGAGAATCGGTCGGTGGTGCAGTGGGACAAGGAGGGCTGCGCGGCTGCGGGCCTGGTGAAATTTGATCTGTTGGGCCTTGGCATGCTTGAGGCGCTGCATCATATGATCGACCTCGTCGCGGAGACGGGCCGGGAAGTGAATCTTTGGGAAATCCCTCTCGACGACTCCGCCGTCTACGACATGCTCTGCCGCGGCGACGCCGTGGGCGTGTTCCAAGTGGAGTCCCGCGCGCAGCTCGCCACGCTGCCCAGGCTGAAGCCGCGGTGCTTCTTCGACCTCGTGGTTGAGGTCGCGCTCATCCGCCCCGGCCCCATCCAAGGCGGCTCCGTGCACCCCTACCTGCGGAGACGAAACGGCGAAGAACCCGTGACCTATGAACACCCGTTGCTAGAGGCCGCGCTCGCCAAGACGCTCGGGGTGCCACTCTTCCAGGAACAACTCATGCACTTGGCGGTGGATGCCGCTGGTTTTAGCGGGGGAGAGGCAGACGAGCTTCGCCGCGCGATGGGCGCCAAGCGTTCGCCGGAGCGTATGGCAGAGCTGAAGGGGCGCTTCTACGCGGGCCTCGCGCGCAACGGCATCAAAGGGAGCACCGCCGACGCGCTGTGGAACAAAGTCACTGCGTTCGCGGCCTACGGCTTCCCGGAGTCGCACGCGCAGTCCTTCGCCTCGATCGTCTACTTCTCCGCATGGTTCAAGCACTACTACCCGGCGCAGTTTTGCGTGGGGCTGCTCCGCGCGCAGCCGATGGGCTTCTACTCCCCAGAGTCGTTGCTGCATGACGCCCGCCGCCATGGCGTCACCGTCCTTCCCGTCGACATCAACCGCTCCCAGGCGGAAGCCAGCATCGAAGACGGCGCCATCCGCCTGGGGCTCAATTCCGTGCGCGGCTTAGCCCGCGTCGACGCGATCGTCCAAGCGCAACCCTTCCGCGACATCGCCGACCTCGCGCGCCGAGCCGAGCTCACCGTCACCCACCTCGAGGCGTTGGCGCGCGCTGGGGCGCTGGGGGAGCGTCGGCAAGCGCTGTGGCAAGCAGGCGTCGCCGCCACCGAAAAGCCCTCCATGCTGCCGGGGATCAGCGTGATCGCGCCGCCCGCGCTGCCGGGGATGAGTGCGTTCGAGATGATGGCTGCCGACGTCGCCGCTACGGGTATCACCCACACGCATCCCATCGAGCTTCTGCGCGCGGGCCTGGACCGCCTAGACGTGACGCGCGCTTGCGACCTCCTCGGGCAGCCCGACGGTGCTAGGATCCGCGTCGCGGGCGTGATCACGCACCGGCAACGCCCCGCCACGGCCTCCGGGGTGACTTTTTTGGGGATGGAAGACGAGACGGGCCTCATGAATGTCGTCGTCAGCGTTGGGCTGTGGCGGCGCGAGGCGTTGGCGCGCACGGAACGTGCAGTCATTGTTCGCGGGATCGTGCAGAACGCGAACGGGGTGGCGGCGGTGGTCGCAGATAAATTCGAGCCGTTGCCATTTGCTGAACTCCTGAGCAGGGGGTCTCGGGATTTTCGCTAAAGTGGGGACATGCAGCGATTAGACCTCGAACACAGTGTGAGCCCGAAACTGGTGACAACGCGATGGATCACGATTGGCGCACTGACCATTCCTGTCCTCATCGCGCTCATCATCGCCGCGACGTTCTTCCCATGGGTATGGTGGGGCGTCGGCGTCGTCGCGGCCCTGGGCGTTGCTGCCGCATGGATCAACCCGCTCCAAGTGCGTCGGATTCGCTGGCAAGAAGACCGCGACGAGCTGCTCATCGCAAAGGGAAAGTTGTGGCGGACGCTCACCGTCGTACCCTATGGGCGCATTCAATACATCGAAGTCCTCGAGGGGCCCGTCGACGCGCGCTATGACCTCGCGAAGATCAAGCTGCACACGGCGTCCGCCTCGAGCGACGCCACCATCCCGGGGCTCGAGCGTGAGCTGGCCCGTGACCTGCGAGTGCGTCTGTCCGAGCGCGCGAAGAAAATGCAGGCGCTATGAATCGCGTTCACAGGCTCACTCCGCTGCTGCAGTTTTGGCAGGGATTTATCGCGATTGTCATCGCAACAGTGGTGCAAATCGACTTCGACCTCATCCGCGAACACCCACTAGTACTCGCATGGACGCTCGGAGGATTCGTCGCGGCCTGCCTCATCATTTGGGCCGTCTCGGGGATTTGGTGGCGCGCAACGACGTACGACATCGGTGATGAAATCGTCCTGCGCCAAGGCGTGTTTAACAAGAAGCGCACGTCAGCCAGGCGCGAAAAGATCCAAGCGGTGGACGTCGTTGAGCCATTCCTTCCCAGGATCTTTGGCCTCGCGGAGCTGCGCGTGGAAACCGCGGGCGGCGCGGGCTCGACGCTCACCATTTCCTACCTTCGCAAGCACGAAGCGGAGCGCATCCGCGCCGAACTCACGGGCGTGCACAGCGACCGACAGCACGAGCTGCCCATTCTTCGAAGCCTCACCGCAATCGCGCTCAGCCAGGGTTGGGGCGTTGCGTTGATGATTGCAGGCGCGATCCTGAACCCGGCGCTCCTCCTCCCCGCAGCCCTCGGTATCGTGCCGGCGGTATGGAGCGCGCTCGATCGCGCGTGGCGGTTCAGTATCCAAATCGACGATACCATCCGCATCACCTACGGCCTCGCCAACCGCCGCCGCCAGTCCATCCCCATCGACCGCATCCACGCCATCCAGCTCGAACAACCCCCGCTCTGGCGAATCTTCAACTGGTGGCGCGTCCGAGCCACAGCAATCGGCTACGAAGACGCCTCCACAATCCTCCCCGTCTGCACTTACGACGAGGCCAGCGCCCTAGCGCGACGTCTAGGCGCGCCCCTCCCTGTCGACTCCACCAACCCGGCCTACCGTACGCCCGAACGCGGAAAATGGGTCTCTCCACTCGCATATCGGCGCCAAGCCGTGGAAGTGGGGGAGTACATCACCATCTTCTCTGGCCGACTCATGCGTCGAAGCGCGACCGTAAAGACGAAGCACATCCAAGAACTATCCCTGACCGAAGGGCCAATTCAACGGCGACTGCATCTGCGAAACCTTCGGCTTGACCTCGTGCCGGGACCAATCAAGATGACCGCCCGAGATCTTGATGCTGACGACGCTGTCGCGCTACTCAGTGCATTGCGACGCCGCGACGTGGAACTCATACACCAGGAAACCCAAGCTGACGCCACGCCTCATACGTCGCAACAGCCGCCGCGTTGGACAGATTCATCGAACGACGACCCTCAAGCATCGGGATCCGAACAACTGCAGTGACGCGAGGATGCGAAAGCACCGCATCCTCCAGCCCAGTCGGCTCGGTTCCAAACAACAGTGCGTCGCCCATGCGGTACTCGATGTCTGTGTAACTCACGTCGCCGTGCGCACTGAACGCGTAGACCCGCGCCCCGGGCAGCGCTTCGAAGCAGGCCTCGAGGTTTTCATGCACGGAGACCTCGGCGAGGTCGTGGTAGTCCAAGCCTGCTCGCCGAAGGTTCTTTTCCTCCAAATTGAACCCCAGCGGTCCAGCGAGGTGAAGATGCGCACCCGTGCCTGCACACATTCGAATTGCATTTCCCGTATTTGGCGGAATCACGGGCTGGTCAAAAATCACGTGCGCAAAAGCCATATGAACAATCTTAAGCCAACGATGTAAGAGCCAGATCGTGCAATAATCGTGGAGTGACTGCGACAAAACTTGACGGAAATCTCTACCGCGACGAAATCTTCGACGACCTTGCCAAGCGCGTGGCTGCACTTCGGGAGAAGGGTATCACCCCTGGTCTCGCCACAGTTCTAGTTGGTGACGACCCAGCCAGCCAGGCATACGTAAAAATGAAGCACCGCGACTGTGAGCAGGTAGGCGTAAAGTCGATTCGAAAGGATCTACCAGCGGATACCACACAAGAAGAGCTGTTCGCCGTGATCGACGAGCTCAACGAGGATCCCGAGTGCACGGGCTACATCGTGCAGCTCCCACTTCCCAAGCATCTGGATGAAAACGCAGTGCTGGAACGCATCAATCCAGACAAAGATGCGGACGGCTTGCATCCCGTGAACCTTGGCAAACTTGTACTCAACGAACCCGCGCCTTTGCCGTGCACACCGAACGGTGCAATCCATCTGCTGCGTCGCTTCGGCGTTGAACTCGATGGGAAAAAAGTCGTGGTTATCGGCCGCGGCGTCACAGTGGGTCGTCCAATCGGGTTGATGCTTACGCGGCGAAGCGAGAATGCCACCGTGACTCTTTGCCACACAGGTACTCGCGACCTGAAGGCCGAGACTATTGAAGCAGACGTGATCGTCGCGGCTGCTGGCGTCGGGCACATGTTGACGGCGGATATGGTCAAGCCTGGTGCTGCGGTGCTCGATGTTGGAGTATCGCGCGTAGACGGCAAGTTGGTTGGCGACGTGCATCCGGACGTGTGGGAAGTGGCGGGCGCCGTTTCGCCGAATCCAGGAGGAGTTGGCCCCCTGACCCGAGCGTTTTTGGTGCGCAATGTGGTGGAGCGTGCTGAGCTTGCTGGATAATCCACATGATCGTGGTTTGAAGCCATCACCGCTACCGAGGGGGGTTCAGATAGCGGGGGTGGCTGCTTTCGTGGCGCTTGTGTTGGTCTCGGGACTGTTTGCGTTGACTGATCACTGGCGGCGTGCCACTTTTGCCTTGGGAGTTGGCATGTTTTGGTACGTAGTTATCCGCTGGGCATGTGACTCTAAGATTTTGGGAGTTCTTGCGGTCCGCTCTCGGCTGTTTGATATGTGTTATGCGGCTGCGGTGGGCGTCTTGATGGTGTTCTTGTCTGCGTCGGTGGACTCTTTGGGTTCCTGACGGCGGTAGTCTTGGCGCCGGCGCTGGTGCTCTGCCCATGATTGACCGAACATGATATCGGTGACGAGCGGACCACCTGGGGTGGAGGTCTTCGTTGCGCCGTTGGGGAAGTAGAACGTAGCTGTTCGGTTAGGGTTCATTTCGTAGTGGAACCGTTGGCTGGATTTCATGTTGTGGTGGAAGCGGCAGAGGCATGCGAGGTTGTCGACGCTTGTGCTTCCGCCTTGTTCGAAGGCAACAACATGGTCGAGGTCGCATTCGGTTGCTTGGGTGGTGCAGCCGGGGAAGCGGCAGGAGCCGTCCAGCGCTTGGACGGTCGCGCGGATTTCCGGGGTGGGTTGATACTTGCTGGTCTTCGCTGAACTGCTGTAGTTGACGTTTTTGGTGGGTTGCTTAGCCCAGAAGTCGCTGTGATCGTCAATGCGTCCGCCTCCCAGGAGATGGAGGGCCTCGCCGAGTGTGAAGGTGACGTGCTTGACCCTGTAGCGGGTCTTGGAGCGGAAGAAATCCAAGAAGGTATCCGGGCACGTGGGATCTCCCGCGGCACTGAGAGCCTTGTACACCTCCTGCATTTCGCCGTCGTCAAGCTGGACTGACATGCGTGCCATGCCTTCGTTTCCCTGACGGAACGACACCTTTCGCCCAGTGCGCTTCGGTGGGGTGGAGGCAGCTTCGGGATCGAGCTTTTGCACGAATTCACGCAAATGTTTGGTAATGGTCGGCGGTTGCGGGATGCATTGATCGGCGTAGCGCGGCGTGAAATAGGAAACCAGAAACTCGTCCAAAGCGGCGATGTGGCTCGGGTCCTGAAGCGCCATGATTTGGCGTTCTATCGCGGAAAGTCGGTTCATGCTGACGTGCCAAAGCGTGCTGAGGAGCTGGAAAAATTTAGGGAGCTGTCGGAGCATTATGCCCACGTTAAGCAGGTTTTTTACTTCCGCGCGGCTCATGTTTGTGAGTGCGCTGACCTCGGCAATTTGGGTATGATAGTCCTTTTCTGGGTCAGGTTTGTAGCGGTACCATTGCTCGATTTCGAGCTGATTTTTCCGCCGTTGAAATTCGCTGAGTTGGTTTGAGTGGTCGGTGTGCAAGAAATTTGCAAGAGACATTGGATTCCCCCGAAAATCGAATGTTTGTTTGAGTTGATTGCGATTATAGCGTTGGGGAATCTGTTGGGCAAGGGGTAGGGTGCTATGCCTGTAAAAGGCCAGCTAGGCGGCTATAAATGGTATTCGATGCCGGCGTCGCGAACGCCATCTGCGAGCTCAATGAAGTGCCGCAAGATTCGATCCATTTGGCGCGACTCGGTAAGGAAAGCGTCGTGCCCAACGGGGGAGCTGATCTTCGCCATGGCGAGCAAATTTCCGACGTTCCGCGAAAGGTGTTCCTGCTGGTGGTACGGATAAAGGATGTCGGTGTCTACGCCCACGATCATCGTGGGTACCTGGATTGCGGCCAAAGCCTTGTTGAGTCCGCCGCGATCACGGCCGATATCGTGCCTGTTCAAAGACTCGGTGAGGGCGACGTAGGAGCCCGCGTCGAAGCGTTCGGTCAGCTTCAGGCCCTGGTGGTCCAGGTAGCTTTGCACTGCGAATCGCTGATTTGGGTCTCGATACGGCCCCAGAGGATTTTCACCACGCTGCGCCGTGGTGCCAAAACGCTCGTCGATCTCCAATTCGCCGCGGTACGTCAAATGTGCGATGCGACGGGCGGCGGCGAGGCCCGCGGTCGGTGGAGCCGCGTCGTAATAGTCCCCACCCTGCCAATTCGGGTCGCGCTCAATCGCGCTGATCTGGGCTGTCTGAATACCGATCTGCCAAGCACTAGCCCGCGCCGACACCGCGATCACACACGCCGCGTCGACGCGGGCTGGGTAGAGGAGGGTCCATTCGAGGGTGCGCGCGCCGCCCATTGACCCGCCGACAACGGCGTGCAGGCGGGAAATTCCGAGCACATCCAAGAGTGCGGCCTCGGCGTTGACCTGGTCACGGATGGAGATAGCGGGGAAGCGTGAGCCCCAAGCGGTGCCGTCGGAACGCAAGCTGCTGGGTCCCGTGCTGCCTTTACATCCGCCGAGAACGTTCGTGCAGACGACGCAGAAGTGGTCGGTGTCGAGGGCCTTGCCGGGACCGATGACGTCGCCCCACCATTCGACCGCATTCGAGTCTCCCGTGAGCGCGTGCTCGACGAGAATGACGTTGCTGCCCCGGAAATCGCCCCACGCCTGGTAGGTGATGGAGGCATCGATGGTCACGCCGGCCTCAGTGGTGAATTCCCCAATAGATACGGATTGTGGGGTGCCGTTCGTGACGAGCATCGAGCCTCCTGAATCGTTAACTAGGACAAACTGTACGTTAGACCGCGTCGAAGCCCGCAGTCAGATCAGCGAGGATGTCCTCAATATTTTCGATGCCCACGGAAAGGCGGATCGTTGCCTGGTTGATGCCCGCCGCTGCGAGGGAAGCCTCGTCGGACTGCGAGTGAGTCGTCGTCGCGGGATGGACAACGAGGGAACGGACATCGCCGACGTTCGCCAAGTTGGAGTGCAGCTTGAGCGCATCGATGAAAGCCCACGCCTCGTCCTTGCCGCCCACAATGTCAAAGGAAAGCACCGAACCGGTGTACTTTAGACCGAGCTTCTGCTTCGTCTCGTACCACGGCGAAGAAGGCAGGCCCGCGTAGTTCACCTTGGACACCTTTGGGTGATTCTCCAAGAACTCGGCGACCCGGGCCGCGTTCTCGTTATGACGCTCAACACGAAGAGACAGCGTATCCAGACCCTGCGCGGTCACCCAGGCGTTGAAAGGGGAAGGGGCTGCGCCGGTGTCGCGGAGCAAGCCGACGCGAGCCTTCAGGCCGAACGCAGCAGGGCCAAGGTCGGCGTACTTGAGGCCGTGGTACGCGGGATCAGGGGTAACGAAATCAGGGAAGACAGGCTCGCCGTTGCGCTTGACAGTCCAATCGAAGGTGCCGCCGTCAACCAGAACGCCGCCGAGGCCAGAGCCGTTGCCGGTGTAGAACTTGGTAAGGGACGCGACCACGATGTCTGCGCCGTGCTCCAGTGGGCGGACCAGAGCGGCGGTTGCGAGGGTGTTGTCCACAATGAGAGGAACCTGGTTCGCGTGTGCAACCTCGGCGACGGCTGGAATGTCCAAGACGTCTGCCTGTGGGTTCGCGAAGGTTTCGGCGTAGAACGCCACAGTGTTGTCTTGCACTGCGGCTGCCCAGGAAGCGGGGTCGTCGGGATTCTCCACGAATGTGGTCTCGATGCCGAGGCGGGCCAACGTCACCTTCAGCAGCGTCTCGGTGCCGCCGTACAGGCGTGGTGACGCGACGATGTGGGAGCCCGAGCGCGCGAGGTTGAGGATCGCCGCGGTCTCCGCAGCTTGACCGGAGGCAAACAGGACCGCGTGGACGCCTCCCTCGAGGGAGTTCACGCGCTCTTCCACGGCTCCGACCGTTGGGTTGGTGATGCGGGAGTACACCGGGCCGGCGTCGGAAAGATCGAAGCGCTTGGAGGCGTGCTCAGCGGAGTCGAAGACGAAGGAGCTCGTGAGGTAGATAGGGAGGTTGCGGGAGCTGGTGTCAGAGTCCACAGGCTGGCCCGCGTGGATGGAGCGGGTTTCAAAGCTCCAGGCGGCGGAATTTGAATTGTCGTACTTCGTGGTCATATTCAGTCCTTTTCGTTAGTGGGATTCCTCGACTTTAAGCCTCGGTCCGAAAAAAGTAAACAGCTCGGTCTAGTTTTTATGAATAAAACCTTCTTTAACTGGTGCAGCGCGGGCGCGGGATTCCATCTCATGAAGTGTGCCTTGCGCGCGTCGGAAAGCGGATACTATGAATCTGCCCCGAATACATAGGGTCGAACATGGAAGGAATGCCAAGTGACTGATCGCGTCCGCGAAGACATCCGACTCCTCGGCAGGATCCTGGGCCAGGTCATCGCCCAGCAAGAAGGCCAGGAAATTTTTGAGCTCGTCGAATCCACACGCGTGACGGCCTTCGCGGTAGCGCGCGGCGAAGCGCGCCCCGACGACCTCCTGGCAATTTTCCGGGACATGGACGTGAGTAAGGCAAACTTAGTGGCGCGTTCATTCAGTTACTTCGCGCTCCTCACCAACCTTGTGGAAGACCTCGACGACGAGTCGCAGCCAGCCGCGGTGTCGCTGGAGCGAACTTTCGCAAAACTTCAGCAAGTCCCGTCGACGCGGGCCCAAATGATTCGCGACGCCCACGTTGCGCCCGTGCTCACCGCGCATCCGACGGAAACGCGCCGCCGCACAGTGTTCGACACCCAACTGCGGATCAAAGCATTGCTCCAACAAATTCATCTCCGCGGCCTCGACGACACCATCGAGCGTGAACTGCTCCTGCGCATGACGTTGCTCTGGCAAACCGCGCTCATCCGAATCGCCCGCCCCACACTGGAAGACGAAATCGACGTCGGACTGCGCTACTACAAACTCTCACTGCTTGAGCAAGTGCCGGCGCTCAATCGCGCGATCCAAGCGAACATGCGGGACACCTTCGGCATCGAGCTCGGCGACGCCGCTGTCGTGCGCATGGGGTCCTGGATCGGCGGCGATCACGACGGAAACCCCTATGTCAACGCCGAGACCCTCAGCTACGCCACCCAGCGCGCAGCCGAGACGATCCGCGAATACTACGACGAACAACTCGCCGAACTCGAACGCGAGCTTTCACTCTCTGACCGCTACTCCGCGTGCTCACAGGAATTGCTCGCCCTCGCGGATGCCGCCAACAACAATTGGGAGTCCCGCGTCGACGAGCCCTACCGACGCGCTATCTACGGCATCCGCGAGAAACTCCGCTCGGGATACGCTTCGCCGCGGGACCTGCTGCGCGACCTCGACATCATCGACAGTTCGTTGCGCGCTTACGGCGGCGCGATCATTGCTGACGATCGGCTCGCCCACATTCGCTCGGCCGTCACCACGTTTGGCTTCCATCTCTATACCTTGGACCTGCGTCAAAACTCCGACACCTTCGAGCACGTCCTCACGGAGGTGTTCCGCATTGCAGGCCGCGTCGACGACTACGCGAGCCTCGACGAAGCGGAAAAGATCGCGTTGCTCACCGAGGAATTGCAGACCCCGCGCCCATTGCTGTTTCCGGGTGTGAAAGTCTTCGACGAGGTCACGGAGAAAGAACTCGGAATTTTCCGCGCGGCGGCTGCGTCGGTGCGCGCTTACGGGGAGGACATGATCTCGCATTGCATCGTTTCGATGACCGGTGCGGTCTCGGACATTCTCGAGCCGATGGTGCTGCTGAAGGAAGTTGGCCTGGACAATCTGGACATTGTGCCGCTTTTCGAGACCATCGACGACCTCAGCGTCGGCGCGGGCATCCTCGAGGCGCTGTGGGAGGTGCCGGTGTATCGCGAGCATCTGCGTCGGCGCGGGGACGTGCAAGAAGTGATGCTCGGATATTCCGATTCCAACAAGGACGGCGGGTACCTGGCTGCCAACTGGGCAATTTATGATGCCGAGCGGAAATTTGTTGAGCTCTTCGAGCGTCACGGCATCGAATTGCGCCTCGCGCACGGTCGCGGCGGGGCAGTGGGTCGCGGCGGCGGCCCGACGTACGACGCCATCCTCGCCCAGCCCCAAGGCGCCGTCACGGGGTCGGTGCGCATCACTGAACAAGGTGAAGTGATCTCTGCGAAGTACGGTGCGCCCGATACCGCGCGTCGACACCTCGAAGCCTTCGTGTCTGGAGCGCTGGAGGCGTCGTTGCTGAATCATGAGCCCGCGAATGACCGGGCCTATGCTGTGATGGCCGAGCTGTCCGATCTTTCGGGGCGCGCGTACAAACGGCTCACCCAAGACCCAGGGTTCATCCAGTTCTTCACGGAGTCAACGCCGCTGCACGAGATTGGGGATCTGAATCTCGGCTCGAGGCCCGCGGCGAGGAAGCAAACCACCGCGATCTCGGATCTTCGCGCGATTCCGTGGGTGCTGTCGTGGTCGCAATCCCGAAGCAATGTGCCAGGTTGGTTCGGCGTGGGCTCGGCGGTCGCAAGTTGGGCGGGCGACGACGACGCGCGGTGGTCTGAATTGTCCGATCTCTATCACAACTGGCCGTTTTTTAATTCGGTGCTCTCAAATATGGCGCAGGTGATGGCGAAAGCAGAGATCTCCTTGGCCCGCCTCTACGCGGACTTGGTGGGCGATCAAGAAATCGCAGACCGCATTTACGAGATGATCGTTGAAGAGTACAACCTCACCCGTGCCGCCTACCTGCGGATCACTGGGAACCGCGACCTGGTTTCGGAGAATCTGCGGCAGGCGAGGTCGCTGAAGCGGCGCTATCCCTACCTGCTGCCGCTGAACGCGGTGCAGCTCGAGTTGCTCCGACGGTACCGCGCCGGCGACGATTCGTTCTTGGTGTCCAAGACCATCCAGGTCACGATGAACGGGCTCGCGACGGCGCTCAGGAACTCTGGATAGCAAAAAGGCGGGGTATGTACCCCGCCTTTCGTGTTACTTCAGCGAATCGATGATTTCGTTGAATGCTGCCGATGGCCGCATCACAGCGTTCGTCTTGTCATCGTTTGGCTGGTAGTAGCCGCCCAGATCCGCTGGTTCGCCCTGGACCGCCAGCAGTTCGGCGTCGATCTGCTCTGCCTTGGCACCCAGTGCCTCAGCGACGGGAGCGAAGGTCTGCGCAAGCTCGGCGTCGTCGCTCTGCTTCGCCAGTTCCTCAGCCCAGTACTTGGTGAGGTAGAAGTGGGAGCCGCGGTTGTCGATCTCGCCGACCTTGCGGGATGGGGACTTGTCCTCATTCAGCAGGGTTTCGGTGGCGCGGTCGAGCGCGTCTGCAAGCACCGCGGCCTTTGCCGTGCCACCGGTGTTGGTGATGTGGCGCAAAGACTCCGCCAACGCGAGGAACTCTCCAAGAGAATCCCAACGGAGGTGGTTTTCCTCCTGCACCTGCTGGACGTGCTTTGGCGCGGAGCCGCCTGCACCCGTCTCGAAGAGGCCGCCGCCAGCCATCAGCGGCACCACGGAGAGCATCTTCGCGGAAGTACCGAGCTCCAGGATGGGGAATAGGTCGGTGTTGTAGTCACGCAGCACGTTGCCGGTAACGGAGATGGTGTCCTCACCGCGGCGAATGCGCTCGATGGAGGTCTTGGTGGCCTCTACTGGGGAGGCGATGGTGATGTCGAGGCCCTCGGTGTCGTGGTCGCCGAGGTACTTCTCCACGAGCTTGATGAGGTTGGCGTCGTGGCCGCGCTCTGGATCGAGCCAGAAGATCGCGGGCATGCCGGAGAGACGTGACCGGGTGACGGCGAGCTTGACCCAGTCCTGGATTGGGGCGTCCTTGGTCTGGCACGCACGCCAAATGTCGCCCGCCTCGACCTCATGCTCGATCAGCACGTCACCTGCTGCGTTGACAACCTGCACGGTGCCGTCGGCTTCGATCTTGAACGTCTTGTCATGGGAGCCGTATTCCTCAGCCTTCTGCGCCATGAGGCCGACGTTCGGCACGGTACCCATGGTTGCTGGGTCGAAGGCGCCATTGGCCTTGCAGTCGTCGATGACGGTCTGGTAGACGCCCGCGTAGGAGGAATCAGGGATGACAGCGAGGGTATCCTGCTCCTCTCCTGCAGCGTTCCACATGTGGCCCGAGGTGCGGATCATGGCGGGCATGGAGGCGTCCACAATCACGTCCGACGGCACGTGGAGGTTGGTGATGCCCTTGTCGGAGTTCACCATCGCGAGGGCGGGGCCGTTTTCCAGGGCCGCGTCGAAGGCAGCCTTAATCTCAGCGCCGTTTTCCAAGTTCTCCAGGCCCGCGTAGATCGCGCCGAGGCCGTTTTCGCCGTTGAGGCCCGCCGCCTCGAGCTGCTCACCGTACTTGGAGAACACATCGGCGAAGAACGCGCGAACAACGTAGCCGAAGATGATCGGGTCGGAAACCTTCATCATCGTGGCCTTGAGGTGGGTGGAGAAGAGAACGCCTTCCTCCTTCGCGCGGGCGACCTGCTCCTTGAGGAAAGCATCCAGTGCCTTAGCAGACATGAAGGTGCCGTCGATAACCTCGCCCTCGAGGACCTTGAGGCCGTCCTTGAGCACAGTCTCGCCCTCAGCGGTCACGAGCTTGATGGTGAGCGTGTCTGCGGCTGGCATAATGACGGACTTCTCGTTGTGGCGGAAGTCGTTCGCATCCATCGTTGCCACATTGGTCTTGGAGTCAGCGGTCCAAGCGCCCATGCGGTGGGGGTGCTTCTTGGCGAAGTTCTTCACCGCGATTGGAGCGCGGCGATCGGAGTTACCCTCACGCAGAACAGGGTTCACGGCGGAACCCTTCACGGCGTCGTAGCGCGCGCGGACGTCCTTTTCCTCATCAGTAGATGGGGAATCTGGGTAATCGGGAAGCTTGTAGCCCTGAGACTGCAGCTCCGCAATCGCGGCCTTGAGCTGTGGCACGGAAGCGGAAATGTTTGGCAGCTTGATGATGTTTGCTTCTGGAGTCTTGGCGAGTTCGCCCAGCTCAGCGAGGGCATCGTCGAGCTTCTGCTCGTCAGTGAGGTACTCAGGGAACTGAGAAATGATGCGGCCTGCGAGTGAGATATCGCGGGTCTCCACCTCAATGCCAGCGGTGCCCGCAAACGCTTCCACGACCGGCTTCAGTGAGTAGGTTGCGAGCAGCGGCGCTTCGTCGGTGCGGGTGTAGATGATCTTTGCCATGAGTCTCCTTCGTAGGCGTGTGATTTCAAACCCATAGGATAGCGCGCGCAGAACCTAAAGCGTGCATAAATGTGGGAAAACGGGGGTAGGGCCCAGTTGTGGCGAAGTTTCACGTGAAACCATCAAAAATGTGGGCAAGTGTAAGGTGTGCTCGGTGAGTTTCCGACGCCCCTTACCCCGCCAAACCGAAATCACCGAACGCCGCCGCATCATCACCATGATTGCGCTCGCCATGGGAGGCTTCGGCATCGGCGTCACCGAGTTCGTGACCATGGGTTTGCTCAACCAAATCGCCGCCGGCTACGCGATTACCGAGGACACCGCCGGGCACATCATCACCGCCTACGCCCTCGGCGTCGTCATTGGAGCGCCCTTGATCATCGCCTTCACTGGCATGATCCCGCGCCGCCGCCTCCTTCTTATCCTGATGGCGGCGTTCACGGTGGGCAACGGATTGGCTGTCGTGGCGCCGAGTTACGAACTACTCGTCGTATCGCGCTTCCTTGCGGGCCTTCCCCACGGCGCGTACTTTTCTGTCTCCGCTCTCGCGGCAGCGTCGATGTCCCCGGGGCAACGTGGACGCGCGCTCGCGTTCGTAGGCATGGGCCTGCCGGTGGCAACGGTGCTCGGCGTGCCGATCGCGCAAGCGTTGGGGCAGGGCTTCGGCTGGCAAGCGGCCTACGTGTTTGTCACACTCATCGGCGTGTCCACCCTGGTGGCGCTGTGGTTCCTCATGCCACATATGTCCAAGATGCTGCCCACGAGCCCGCTTGGTGAGCTCAAGGCGCTCGGGCGCGTGCAGGTGTGGTACTCGCTGGCCATCGGCGCGGTGGGATTTGGCGGTATGTTCGCGGTCTATACCTATATCTCTTGGACGATGACGCAGCGAGCCGGCCTACCGGAGCAATGGATGTGGCTGGTGCTTTTGGCGTATGGCGTGGGCATGGTTGGCGGCAACTGGCTGGGAGGCAGGCTTTCGGACTGGAATTATGAGCGCGGGATCCTGCTGGCACTGTGCGCCATTGTGGTGTCGCTCCTCTTCTTCTACGCCGCGTCCACCACAGCGTGGCTCGCAATCATCGCATTCCTGTGCGTCGGTGCCTCCGGCTCCACGTTGGTGCCATGCCTGCAGGTGCGACTCATGGAGGTGGCGGGGCCCGCGAAGACACTGGCCGCCTCGCTCAATCACTCCGCGTTAAACATCGCGAATGCGGCTGGGGCGTCCTTGGGTGGCGCAGTCATTGCGGCCGGGTTTGGGTATTCGGCCCCAGCGTTGGCGGGGGCCGCGCTCGCCGCGGTGTCAATTCTCATTTGGGCATGGGCGTTAGGATGATGGGCATGCAAATTTCTACCGTCAACGTCAATGGCATTCGCGCCGCCGTGAAGCAACGCAGCGAGCAAAACTTGGGGTTCTTGCCGTGGCTGGAGGCATCGAACTCCGATGTGGTGTTACTCCAGGAGGTGCGCGCGTCGGAAAAAGACACCCTCACCGCGCTTGCCCCAGCTCTCGACGGCGGCTGGTTCTACGCGGGCGCCCCGGCGGCTGCGAAAGGCCGCGCCGGGGTAGGCATCCTCTCGCGACATGAGCTTCACGACGTGCGCATCGGCATCCCCGGCTTCGAGGAGTCCGGCAGGTACATCGAAGCGCGCCTCGACGCGGGCGTCACCGTCGCGTCGCTGTATCTGCCCTCCGGGTCCGCGGGCACGGAGAAACAGGATGAGAAGTACCGCTTCTTGGATGCGTTCGAGCCGTATCTCGCCGAAGCCGCCGCCGAGCACGAAAACATGGTGGTGGGCGGCGACTGGAACATTTGCCACCGCGAACAGGATTTGAAAAATTTCAAAACCAACCGCAATAAGAGCGGATTCCTGCCGGACGAGCGCGCGTTCATGGACGCAGTGTTTGGCACCTTCCCCGATGAGGAGTCCCAGATCCCAGCCCACGGTGACTGGGCTGGGGCCGTGGAGTACGCGGACGGCCCGCGTCGAGAAGCAAACACCGCACCGGTGTGGTTTGACGTCGCGCGCCGACTCGCGCCGCAGGACGCGGAGTACACCTGGTGGACCTACCGCGGGCAGGCCTTTGACACGAACGCGGGGTGGCGCATCGACTACCAGGCCGCCACCAAGGCGATGATGGACCGCGCCGAACGCGCGTGGGTGGACAAGGCGCCGGCCTACGACCTCCGCTGGTCCGATCACTCGCCACTGACAGTGGTGTATGGCTAGCCGGGGGCACCTGAAGCGCCAGCGCGGCAAAAGTTACTGGCGAAGGTTGATAAAGTAAGCGGTCAGAACGTAGGCACTGCCGTGCCGTCCCACAAATCAAGGAGCTTCTCATGCGCGTTAAGGGCATCATTCTTTTGGTACTCGGTGCCGTTTTGTTCGGCCTTTCCTTCCTTCTGCTAGGCGCTCACGACGTCAACGCGTTGCTCGGCGCACTGTTGATGGGTATCGGCGGCGCGAGTGTGGTGGCGTCGTTGCAGTTCCTGTTCGGTGAGAAGCCACGCACCCAGTAGCAGCCCCTCCCGGCGCCCAAACACTCGAGCGCTGTGAAGGCGCGCGCCTGAGATAGGATGGCATGCATGACTGCCATCCAATCTTCTGCAGATTCTCCGAAACGTGTTCTTTCGGGCATCCAGCCCACCGCCGACTCCTACCACTTGGGAAATTACCTAGGTGCGTTGAAGCAGTGGATTGACCTGCAGGATAAGTTCGAGGCGTTCTATTTCATCCCTGACCTGCACGCGATCACGGTGGATCAGGATCCCAAGGAGTTGCGCCAGCGCACCATCGCAGGCGCCGCGCAGCTCCTCGCGTTGGGCATCGACCCCGAGCGTTCCACCTTGTTTGTGCAGTCGCACGTCCCAGAGCACGCGGAACTCGGCTGGGTGCTCACCTGCCTCACCGGCTTCGGCGAGGCGAGCCGCATGACGCAGTTCAAGGACAAGTCGGCAAAGCGCGGCGCTGACCGCACCTCCGCGGGCCTGTTCACCTACCCCATGTTGATGGCGGCGGACATCTTGTTGTACCGCCCGCACGTCGTTCCCGTGGGCGAGGATCAACGCCAGCACCTCGAGCTCACGCGAACCCTCGCGGAGCGCTTCAACTCGCGCTTCAAAAAGACCTTCGTGGTGCCCGAGGGCTTCATCCCTGAAGGCTCGGCAAAGATCTACGACCTGCAGGACCCCACCTCAAAAATGAGCAAGTCCGGGGAGAACCCCAAGGGCCTCATCAACCTGCTGGACGACCCCAAGGTCTCCGCGAAGCGCATCCGCTCGGCCGTCACCGACAACGAAGCGGAAATCCGCTACGACAAAGAAAACAAACCCGGCGTGTCCAATTTGCTGGTCATTCAGTCGGCGCTCACCGGCACGCCTATCGACGCACTCGTCGCGGGCTATGCGGGCCAGGGGTACGGCGCGCTGAAGGCGGACACGGCGGACGCCCTCGAAGCATTCGTCACCCCGCTGCGGGAGAAGTTTGATTTCTACATGTCGGACCGAGCCGAGTTGGAGAGGGTTCTGGCCCGAGGTGCTGAGCGCGCCCGCGAGGTGGCTTCCAAAACGCTCGCGGATGCGTACAAGAACATTGGTTTCCTGCCAAAGCTGGCGTAACGCTTTTGCAACGATCTTGCAAGAATCCGGTGCTCAATTTCCCCCGAGCGCCGGATTCTTCATATCGTAGAAGCATTGATTTTCTAAGAGAAAGGCATCCGTGGCTACATCGACGCGAGCTGACAAGGACAAGGTCGACGAACACGGCATCGAGCGCGTGCACGCCGACGAACCCACCATGCTGGACAAGCTCCGGGCAAAGTGGGGGTGGTTCGACCACATCATGCGGATGCAGGAACGCTTTGGCACCGAGGGCGGAAATCAGTACTCCGCGGGCATCACCTACTTCTCCGTGCTGTCCATGTTCCCTCTGCTGATGCTGGCATTCGCGGTGGCGGCAACCGTGCTGAACAACCGCCCCGATTTGCTCCAAGAGATCAAGGACCAGATCGTTGCGGCAGTGGACGGCTCGCTGGGTGAAACGCTCAACAGCATCCTCGACGCGGCCATCGAGCAACGCACCGCAATGTTCGGCATCGGTGGTCTGACCGCGCTGTGGTCCGGGCTCGCATGGATGAACAACCTGCGCTACGGCGTGTCCAAGATGTGGAAGTACCCAGTCAACGAGGGCAACTTTGTGGTGACAAAGCTCCGCGACCTCCTCGGCCTCGTGGGCCTGCTGGTGGCCTTTGCACTCGCAGCCGCCGCCACCGCCCTCGGCTCATCCAACGTATTGCAGGCCATCCTAGGGTTCTTCAACCTCGACGAAGTCCCAGGAATCTTTATCCTGACGTTCGTGCTCAGCCTCGCCGTGGCGCTGCTCGCCAACTTTGCCGTGGCCTGGTGGTTCATGAAATTCCTCCCCCGTGGCGAAGTACCAATGCGCGCGGCCGTGAAAGCGGCCCTGATCTGCGCGGTGGCCTTTGAGGTTGTGAAGCAACTCGGTGCGGTCTTCTTTGCCAACGCGCTGTCCAACCCCGCGGGCGCAGCCTTCGGTCCGATCATCGGCCTGATGGTGGTGCTTTACCTGATCTGGCGCATCGTCATGTACGCCTCCGCATGGGCCGCAACCACCGACGAAGCCCTCGCGATAGCGCGCCAAGACGTCCCCGCCCCGGCGATCATCCGGGTGCGTGATATCAAGGACCGCCGCCTACGCAGGTAGCTTTCGCTGCAGCCACCAGGTTGCAGCTCCCAAGACCACCAACGCCATCGCCCCCAAGCCCAACCACGGGACGGGGGAGGATGGCGTTTCCATTTCGGGGATTGACACCTCTGCCTCCTCCACTGCGGGTGCTTCCAGTACGCCCGTCGGAGCTTGCCCCTGCGCAGCGGCGAAGAGTTCCATCGCTTGGTAGGAGGGCATGGTGACGGCGGGGTCGACGCCGAGCATTACCACGCCCAGGCGCGCGTCGGAACGCTGTGCCCCCGCGAAGGCGTAGAGGCCGTCGCTGAGTCCTGCGGTGCCGCCGAGGGAGTCTGGGTCGGAGAGGAAGTAGGCGTTGCTGTTGCTGATGAGGGAGGTGCCTTCGGTGGTGGTGATTTGCACGCTGGGGCTGGAGAAGATCTGCATGTACGCGGGGAGGCGGAAGGCGTAGCGGTAGAGCAGCGCGAGGTCGTGGGCCGTAGTTTGGGGGTTCGGGCCGAGGGTGGTGTTGGTGGCGCCCACGCGTTCGAGGATGTTTTGTTGGGCGTCGGGTTCGATGGCGGCTTGGAGGGCGAGGGCGGCGTCGGTGGCGTCGGTGTGCAGGAGCGCGCCGACGAGCTCAATCACCGAATATGCCTGCCCCTGGACCAGCATGGGGCGCTCGCCTGGGGCGGCGATGGTGAGCTCTGAGGTGGGGTCGAGTTCCTCAAGGGCCGCGAGGATGAGGGTGACGTTGATGAGGGTGGCCGGGTCGAAGCGAGTGTTAGGGGCGTGCTCGGCGATGATCTCGCCGGAGTCAATGTTGAACACTAGCCACGAACCGGAGGTGGCCGGGTCGACGAAGGAGGTGGTGGTGGCTGCCTGTGCTGTGGTGGAGGCTGTGGTGGCGAGCGCGGCCTGCGCGGGGATGGCGGAAAGCGTCGTTGAGAGCGCGAGGCCGCAGGCGACGATCAGAGGTTTCATACCAATGATGGTGCACGGGTCTACGCTGTGAGCTATGTATAACACCCCGATTTTCACCGCAGATTTCAAAACGCTCACCCCTGAGGTCATCGATCTTGTACCCAAGGTGCTGCTGCACACCACGGGCGAACTGAAGGAAGTCCTAGCCCGCGTCGAAGGCGAGCCCGTTGTCTACATCGAGCACATCGTCTCAGGCCGCGTCGACGAGGCAGTGGCCGCGGCCCAGGAGGCGAAGACGACGGTGGGGTTGGTGGTGGACCTGGATGCGTCGCCGGACGCGGTGGATGATCTGGGCAAGCAGTTCGTGGTGGGCGGATGTACCGTCGACGCGGGCCTCGCCGCGCGGCTTCGTGAGCAGTTGGTGCCAGTGATGCTGCGCGGCCCGATTGCGGAGCAGGTTCGCGTCGGTACGCCGTACATCACCCAGGCCACCGCATTGTTTGATGATTTCCAGCTCACTGATGACCTTGTGCCGGGGCCGCTTTCGGCGTGGGTTCGTGACCGCGGCATCCCGGTGGTGTGCGATCCGCGTGCGGATGTGGCGGAGGGCGCCATCGAGGCGTTGGCCGATTACCCCATCGAGTTGCTGGACAAGCTTGGGTTCCGTGTTGCGGTTGCTGGCTTCGATGCGGCCCTGATCACCGACCTCGCGGAGAGCCTAGAAATTGGCCTCGACGAGGTGTTCGCGTGGACCGTGTCGACGCTCCAGTCCAGCTTGCTGCCGGCCCCGCTGCGCGCGCGGTTGGAGCAGGAGGTGGTGTGGCCGATATTCGCGCAGTTCACGGACGAAACTCCGCAGGCCGAGCAGAAGGACGCCGCAGACGCCACAGACGTCACAGACGCCCAAGAAATCCAAGAGCTCGGTGAGATCGACCCGCTGTTGCTCGCGGAGCTGGGGATCGATCCGGAGGATTTGCAGCCGCGCGCGTAGGCAGCCGCGCGCTGAGAAATTACTGGTTAGAACTTGCTGAAGCGCGCGGTGAGCATGGACTCGAGTTCCTTCCATGCTTCTGCGTGCTCGATGAACGGCGGGGTGGGGGTGTAGCCGGTGGTGCGGTTGGAGCCGAGCATGTAGGAGATGTAGTCCTGCATGCGGGGGTTGGCCAGGAAGTAGGCGTTGAGGGAGTCGTCTTGCGCCCAGTCGGCCGCGTCGGCGAGCAGTTCGTAGGCGCGGGCCATTTGGTCGGTGTCCACGGCGTCGATGCCTTGCTCGATGGCCTTGGCGATGCCGTTGAAGGAGTAGACGTTGTCTGGGTGGACCGTCACTTCGAGCTCGCCGGCGTTGATGTGCACCATCAGGTCTTCCCAGGTGGCCACTTTGGCGAGGTCGTGATCCTCGTGCTCGAGCCAGCGCAGCATGGCTTTGGAGGAATTGAAGGTGAAAATCTGTCCGAACTTACCCAGGAACACTGGCTGCGCCTCGATGTACGTGCGCAGGGTGTAGAGAGTGCGCCCGTCGATGTGGATCTTGATGGGGTCAATGCCCGCGGCGGCCCAAGGGGTGGAGTCATAGGGATCCGACGCCTCCGCGGCCTGCTTCTTCCGCGCTTCCTCCTCCTCGCGGGCAGCGCGCGCCGACGCCTCCGCCTCGTCGATGCGCGCCTGGGCGGCGTCGAGAAGCGATTCGTCTACTTCAGTGGTGGTGACGTCGAAGGAATCGAGCACCTCTTTGTAGTTGCTCAGGATGACGCGGCCGATGGCGGACCATTCCTGAAGGCCTTGGTCGCCGGCGAAGTGGTCGGTGCCGCGGTTGGGGTTGGCCAGGATGGAGTGGGAGGCGAAGAACATTTGGCTGGTGGTGTTGCCGGTGACCTCGCCGAGTGAGCGGCAGAGGTTGAGTGCGCGGGCTACACCGGAGACGTTTTCGTGGCTCGGGCGGCCGGCGAGCATGCTGGGGACACCCACCAGGTCATAGTGGTGGCGTGGGACAACGCGGTTCGCGCCGTTGGACTCGAAGGCGCCCCACTTAGGGTGGGCGGTGAGGTCGTGCTTCGCGCCAGACTCGAGGAACACCAACAGGTGTGCTGCGGAGGGGAAGAGGTAGAGGTCATCGTCTGAGCCCAGGAAGGCTTGCCACTCGGCGCCGTGTTCGCGCCACTTTGGGGCCCACAGGGTGTAGTAGTCGCCGCTTGGCAGCGAAAGTGAGACAGGTACGATGCCTTTGTTTTCCATAAGGCAACATGTTAGCGCGAATTGGCCGCGACCTTAAACCACCCTAAATGCAACAAACCCGCCGCTAACCGACGCTAACCGGTGGGCCGGAAGTAGCCTTTGAACGCCATGCCCATGTTTGTGGTGCGCAGGGGATTGGTTTGAACGGGGCTGCCAGCTTCAATGATTTGGCCATCGCCGGCGTACATGGCAACGTGCCCGTCCCACACCAGCAGGTCGCCGGGGATGAGTTCGTTCACGCTCACTTGCCGGCCAACGTTTTGGTGTTCGGCGAGCCTGGGTAGTTCCACGCCGGCTTGACGCCACGCCCATTGGGTGAGGCCTGAACAGTCGAAGCCGTCGAGGGTGGTGCCACCCCATTGGTACGGCACGCCGAGCGCGCTGCGGGCCGCGGCCACTGCTTTCTCCCCGGCTGAAGTGGGTGCGGGTGGTGCGGGGGCGTGCTGGTTGGGGGTGTTGTTGCTGGTGGCAGCCACCTCCTGCAGGGTCGCGGTGGCGTGCTGCAGGTTGCTGGCGCTTTGATCCACCTGTGCGTACGCCAGTTGCATGTACTTTTCCGGCAAATGTGAAAGTTGCGCCTGCACGGCCATGAAGGAGGCCGGGTTGGTGGTGATCAGTTGTGGGGCAAGGGCGGCCACTTCACCGAGGAAGTCCTGCGCAAGCCCGCCCAGCGCCCCACGCAGGCGGTCGAACTCCACAAGTGCCTGGGGGAGCACGGCTTCGGCGCGGGCGCGATCCCGCTCGAGCGCTTGGGTGGCAGCGGTGAGTGGGGCTGCGGTTGCACCGAATTGCTGGGCTACGGCCTCAGCGCTGGGGAAGTGCGGGGCGTGCGGCAAAGTGAGCTGGGCTGCGGGGTTCGGGTTGGGGAGCAGGGCCAACACGCCGCGCACGAAACCGGTGAGATCGATCATGGCGCCCCCAGCCCGGTGGGCAACGCACCCAGTTGGTTACCAAGGCCGCGGTCGGTAGCCTCAATGTCGCTGAGGCTGGCCCGGCTGCTTTGTGCGAGGTCTTCGGCTTGTTCGCACAACTCGGCGCCGCGCCGCGCGAGGGTGTCGGAACAGGCATTGAAGGCCTCGATGAACGCCTGCGCCGCCGGCGCCAGGTCCCCTGGAGCCCAACGAGCCTCTGGGACGTTGGCGGCTTCGGCGCGGAGGGCGTCGATAAGCTTGGTGGTGTGTTGCGGGTCGAGCTGAAGTGAAGTGTGTTGGCTCATACCTTTATTGGACTGTTGCGCGGCCCAAACGGTTCCATGAAGCGCAAATTTCCTGCGTCATCAAAGGTCACAGGGGCAAAAGGGGGTCCGTGTCCGGGGGGAAAGCTACGATGATGGGCATGGATGTAAGAATCGTTGATCACCCTCTGGCCGCCGCCCGCCTGACCATCATGCGTGATGCCCGCACAGACAACGCTGGGTTCCGCGCAGCGCTTGCAGACTTGGGCGCAATGCTCGTCTATGAAGCCTCCCGTGACCTCGCAATTGAGCACTTTGACGTGGACACCCCGGTGGCAACAGCGCAGGGTGCTCGGCTACAGGACCCGCCGATCGTGGTACCGGTCATTCGCGCCGGGCTGGGAATGGTGGATCCCGCGCTGTCCATGATCCCGGACGCGCAGGTGGGATTCATTGGCATTGCGCGTGATGAAGAAACGCATGAGCCCGTCCCGTACCTGGAGGCGCTGCCCGAGGATCTTTCTGGGCGCACCGTGTTTGTGGTGGATCCAATGCTCGCTACGGGCGGCTCGCTGCTGCATTCGATTCGCTTGCTCGCCGCGCGCGGAGCCACGGATATCACTGCCATTTGCATGGTGTCTGCCCAGGAAGGCGTGGATGCACTGGCGAACTCCGGCCTGCCTGTCCGCCTGGTCACCGCCACAGTGGACCCACAGCTCAACGAGGATGCGTACATCGTTCCCGGTTTGGGTGACGCCGGCGACCGCCTCTACGGCCCCCGCAACATCCATGTTCACGACGGCAGCGTGACCAACTAGCGCCGCGTCCAGCAGTTGCCCCAATTGAGGGGAGAATTTCCTGTGCATAGGGGAGGCGAAGCCCGGCGCCATCCCTCGCGCTGAGGGCAGTTTTTCGCGTACCGACGTCACCGCGTACGCCTGCCTGCCAAATATGTTTGGCGTGTCCCGGTAGAAAATCTAGAGCCGGGTTGCCAAGGTGGACACATGGATAAACGACCAATGCATTGGGCAAGCTATGGGTACGAACTGGCGCAACGCCTCAAGGCGCTGCGCAAGATGCGCGGCCTGAGCCAGGAGATGCTGGCGGAACTCGCGGGGCTGAGCCGCAACCAGATCTCCAACCTGGAACGTAATGACAACAACAGCCTCGCGCCTGCGGACCCGCGCCTTTCCACCGTGTACGCGCTAGCGCAGGCCTTGGAGGTGCCCCCGGTGGTGCTGCTGCCAGGGGCGACGTTTCCGGTGAAAGACCGCTGCAAGAGCACGAAGGTGCTCAACGTGGAGGTTGCCTGGCCAGATGCGGAGCGTTCCCAAGTGCGCCTGACGCACGCCGCGGAGGACATGGCAGCGATCGACCACAAGCAGGCCAAGCGGAATAACGCCCCGGCAAAAGCGAAAAAGGCCAGCAAGGCAACAGGAGCGGCGAAATCAACCAAGCCCACAAAGCCAGCCAAAGATGCTGAGCCACACGGCGAATAACGCTTAGAGCTGGCGCATCCTGCCCTGAACGGCCTCGGTGATGTCTTCTAGCAGCGCTTCGGCTGCTTCCCGGTTTTGGGCTTTGGAAATTTCCACGTACACCTTGGCTTTGAGTTCGGTGCCGGAGGAGCGCGCGATCACGCGGACCTCGCCTTGCGGGGTGCAGCCGTTGAGGAGTACGCCTCGACTGTCGGGCAGTGTGGTGGCCTTCATCGGGACTCCGGCGAGCTGCGTGGGTGGCTCGTTGATCCACGGGGCGATCAGCCCTTGGGGGTCGTTGGTTCGCGTGGACACTTGGGTGCCGGTGTACACACCGTGGATGCGGTGCAGTTCGTCGAGCTTGTCACCCAGCGTAATGCCCAATGCTTTGAGCTCTGCGGCCCAACTGCAGATGATGATCGCGGTTGCGATGCCGTCTTTGTCATCCACCAGGTGCGGCGCGGGCGCGATACCAACCGCTTCTTCGCAGGCGTAGGCCACGGTGCGTTCACCGGCTGCGTTCATGAGGTTCTTAAAGCCGGTGGGTGTTTCGCGGTAGTCCCAGCCCTTTTCCTTGGCGATTTCCTTTAACAGTTGGGAAGAGACCTGCGTGGTGGCAACAATCGGCGGCTTATTCTCATCATTCCCATCACTTCCAGCGCCCCCTGTGAACTCCGGGACGAGCCGGGTGGCCAGCAGCGCGCCGGTGTCGTCGCCTCGCAGCATTTTGAGGGCGCCGTCGTTGTTGCGGATGCCCACGGCGCAGCGGTCGGCGTCGGGGTCGAGGGCGATGAGCACGTCGGCTTCGATCGCCTCACCCCACTGCAGCAGTTGCGCTACGGCCTCGGGTTCCTCGGGGTTGGGGAAGTCCACGGTGGGGAAGGTGGGGTCCGGGTGGAGCTGGGAAAGAACGGGGAACACCTGGGCAAAGCCGGCTGCCTCGAAGGCCGCCTCGAGGGTTCGCCCGCCCACGCCGTGCATCGCGGTAAATGCTATCCGAATGTTGGCGCGCTCCGAGTTCACCCGCAGCAGGTCCGCTTGCTCGGGCAGCGTGAGCGCGGCGATGGCATCAACGTACCGACGCTGCTGGTCGGCGCACGGCCTGATGGGCACCCTCGGCACCTCAACTGGATCCTCCACCTTGCGCAGAAAAGTCTCGATCTCCCTTGCTCCTGCGGTGGTGAGCTGGCGCCCGTTCGCCATATACACCTTGATGCCGTTGTCTGAGCTGGGGTTGTGGGAGGCGGTGATTTGGATGCCGCCGTCCAACTCCCAGTCTTTGATGAGCCATGGGATGAATTGGGTGGGCGTTGCCGTGGGCATGAGGAACACCTCGAAGCCGGCGCCGGCGAGCACCTCGGCGGCGGTGGTGGCAAACACGTGGGAGCCGTAGCGGGCGTCGTATCCCACCACCACGCGCAGAGCCGCTTCCTCATTGAACGCCGAGCCAATGCTCACACCAGAATCCTGCGGGTACACCGCTGGGTGGGCGTGCGGTGAGGCCGCGGCTTCCTTGGCCAGCCATACCGCCACGGCGGCGCAAATCCTGGTCACTTGCCCCACGTTGATCTGATGCAGGGCGGGACCCACGGGTGCACGCATGCCTGCGGTTCCAAAGGTGAGGGTCATGGAAGTCTCCCAAGCAAAATCATCAGGGGCAATCATTAAGGGTTAACGATCCCAAGCGTAGCAACAACCCCCCCAACCTCCCGCGATGGCCCTGGTGCCCTGGTTGGCGTGCGCTGGGCGTCGGAACGCTCGCAATGAATCTGTGAAATGTGGAATGTGCAGCTCATTGGGGTATTTGGGGTGAAGGCAGTAGTATTGGCAAAGGATTTTGAAAGGGGATGCGTGAATTGAGCACTTCGGTGGCGGAGCATGTGCAGGCTTGGTGTGAGCAGCATCAACAGGAGGTGCTTGGGTGGTTTCGGCAACTTCACGCGCACCCGGAGCTTTCCCACATGGAGTTCCAGACCACCGAGTTCATCGCAAGCACGCTGCGTAGCTACGGCCTGAACCCCACGCTGTTTCCCACCACCGGTCTCATGGTGGACATCGGGCCGGAAGGGGAGCGGGTGGCAATCCGCGCGGATATTGACGCCCTGCCGATCCACGAGCACGAGCACGAGCACGCCTCACAGGTCCCCGGCGTGATGCATGCCTGCGGGCACGACGTCCACATCACCGTGGCGCTCGCCACCGCCTGCGCCCTCGCAAGCGCCGACCTCAACGTGGGTGTACGGGTGATTTTCCAACCCGCGGAGGAGGTCATGGACGGCGGCGCGCCGGAGGTCATCAGCTTCGGCGCCTTGGAGGGCGTGACCAACATTTTCGCGGTGCATGCTGAGCCAAAGCTCAAGGTGGGGCAGGTGGGTGTGCGTACTGGCGCGATCACCTCCGCTGGCGATGTCATTCGCATCGACGTCCACGGCCCTGGCGGCCACAGCTCGCGCCCGCACCTCACGGTGGACGTAGTGTACGCGCTGTCCAAGCTGGTCACGGACTTGCCGGGGCTGCTTTCGCGCCGGGTGGACCCGCGCACCGCAACAGTGATGGTGTTTGGCCAAATTTCCGCGGGCCACGCCTCCAACGCTATCCCGGAAAGCGGCTTCGTTACCGGCACCATCCGCACCGCAGACATCTCCGTGTGGCGCCGCATCCAGCCTCTGCTCGAGGAACTCGTGGCGCAGGTGCTTGCCCCCACGGGTGCGGAATTCACGATCACATACACCCGTGGCGTTCCGCCGGTGCTCAATGACGACGTCGCCACGGCGGTACTCGCGGACGCTGCACGCGCGCTCGGGCCCCACGTTGTCATCCAGGCGCAGCAGTCCTCCGGCGGGGAGGACTTCTCCTGGTATCTGGAGCATGTGCCGGGCTCGATGGCGCGTTTGGGCTGCTGGGACGGCCAGGGCACCCCGGGGGATTTGCATCAGGCGGATATGCGCGCCGATGTGCGTTGCCTCAGCGTGGGCGTGAACTTGTTCGGGCAAGTAGTTTCCCGGTACAACGAATCTGACGCGGTGTTCGTACAGGCCTAACCCGCCTGCGATGTGGCTTTGGTGTGCGTTAGAATACAGTTTGGCGTGCGCTTTTTGCGCCCGAACACCCAAGCAACTCTCCCATACAGCACACCCATACTGGAGGAATTTTGACTCGCATTGTAATCATCGGCGGTGGCCCAGCGGGCTACGAGGCAGCCTTGACCGGCGCGAAGTACGGCGCGGAGGTGACGCTGATTGAGGATCGCGGTATGGGCGGTGCGGCGGTGGTCAACGACTGCGTGCCGTCGAAATCTTTCATCGCAGCAGCCAACATTAAAACCGACCTTCGCCGCGCCGATGACATGGGCCTGGGGGAGGGCATTAATGAGGTGCGCCTGCACATTGAGGCCATGAACCATCGCGTGCAGGCCTTGGCGCACCAGCAGTCTTCGGACATTCTGGCGTCCATGGAGCGCGCAGGCATCCGCGTGATCAACGGTCGCGGCTCTTTTGATGACTACTCCGTGAAGCAAACGTTGCACTACATTAAGGCAGAGCATGCCGACGGCACCGTGGAGACCATTGAGTGTGAGTTGGTGCTCGTGGCCACCGGTGCTACTCCGCGCATCCTGCCGGGGGCGCAGCCAGACGGTGAGCGCATCCTCACCTGGCGCCAGATTTACGACATCACCGAGCTGCCAGAACACCTCATCGTGGTGGGCTCCGGCGTCACGGGCGCTGAGTTCGTTTCCGCCTTCGCGGAGCTGGGCGTGAAGGTGACGATGGTTGCCTCCCGCGACCGAATCCTCCCGCACGATGATGCCGACGCAGCCGACACCCTGGAAACTGTGCTGTCTGAGCGCGGCGTCTCCCTGGAAAAGCACGCCCGTGTGGATACTGTCACCCGCACCGAGGACGGAGGGGTGTGCGTGCGCACTGCCGACGGCCGCGAAATCTTTGGCTCCCACGCCCTGATGACCGTGGGTTCCGTGCCGAACACCTCCAACCTGGGCCTGGACAAGGTGGGCATTGCTACCACCGAATCTGGCCACATCAAGGTGGACCGAGTTTCCCGCACAAACGTGACCGGTGTGTACGCCGGCGGTGACTGCACTGACCTGTTCCCCTTGGCTTCCGTGGCTGCGATGCAGGGGCGCATCGCGATGTACCACGCTCTGGGCGAGGGTGTGAGCCCGCTGCGTTTGAAGACGGTGGCAACCGCCGTGTTCACCCGCCCCGAGATCGCGGCCGTTGGCGTAACCCACGCACAGGTGCTTTCCGGGGAAGTGGCGGCCCGAAGCATTACGCTGCCGCTGGAAACCAACCCGCGTGCAAAGATGCGCTCCCTGCGCCACGGTTTTGTCAAGATCTTCTGCCGTAAGAACTCCGGCATCATCATCGGCGGCGTGGTGGTTGCCCCCACGGCATCTGAGCTGATCCTGCCCATCGCGGTGGCCGTGACCAACCGCCTTACCGTGGAGGACCTCGCCAACACCTTTGCGGTGTACCCTTCGCTATCCGGCTCCATCACGGAGGCGGCGCGTCAGCTCGTGCAGCACGACGACCTCGAGTGACGCCGAGGCGCTGCGGCTTTGTACGCTGCAGCTTTGTGGATTGCTCCCCACGGGTTGGGACTGAGAAATCAGGTTCCGGCCCGTGGGGATTTGTTTTGAGGTGGGCGTGCGAGCGCCCTGGCGTGCCCGCTGAGATCCTGCTTTCCACTCAAACCTTAAAAAATTTTTGCTTATGTCCATTTGTGTTTGTTTAAATCAATTACCAGGGGTTTTGTAGAGCTGCCTGCCTTGAAACCCACAAAAATCTCAATCAATACCACAGTATTTCAGGGGGCGAGGGCGCGCGATATAGCTCACATAGTCTAAGTTTTGTGGGTAGAGAACACAGACCTCCTTTTCTTGGAGGAAGGGATAGGAACACATGAACAGTCACACCGGTTTTTCCAAAATCCTGGTTGCAAACCGCGGCGAGATCGCGGTGCGCGCATTCCGCGCCGCTTTTGAAACAGGCGCCTCCACAGTTGCTGTCTACCCAAAGGAGGACCGCAACTCCTTCCACCGTTCTTTCGCTTCTGAGGCGGTGTTGATCGGCGAGGGCGGCTCGGCCGTGAAAGCGTACTTGGATATTGATGAGATCATCCGTGCCGCCAAGCTCACCCGCGCTGATGCGGTTTACCCCGGCTACGGCTTCCTTTCTGAAAATGCCCAACTGGCCCGCGAGTGCGCTGAAAACGGCCTGACGTTCATCGGCCCACCGCCCTCGGTGCTGCAGCTCACAGGTGACAAAGCAGCGGCTGTTGCCGCAGCCCGTGAGGCTGGCCTGCCCACCCTCACCGAAACCAAGGCCACCTCAGACCCAGCAGAGCTCGCTGAGCTGGCAAAAGACCAAGTCTTCCCGGTGTTCGTGAAGGCCGTAGCTGGTGGTGGCGGGCGTGGTATGCGCTTTGTGGAATCCCCGGAGGTGCTGGAAAAGCTCGCCGCTGAGGCCTCCCGCGAGGCCGAGGCCGCGTTCGGCGACGGCCGCGTGTACGTGGAGCGCGCCGTGCTCAACCCGCAGCACATCGAGGTGCAGATCCTTGCCGATGCCACCGGTGACGTGATCCACCTCTACGAACGCGATTGCTCCCTGCAGCGCCGCCACCAAAAGGTGGTGGAGATCGCCCCTGCGCAGCACCTTGCCCCCGAGCTGCGCGAGAAGATTTGCCAGTCCGCCGTGGACTTTGCCCGTCACATCGGCTACCAGGGCGCAGGCACCGTGGAGTTCCTGGTGGACGAGGCCGGCAACTACGTGTTCATTGAGATGAACCCCCGCATCCAGGTGGAGCACACCGTGACGGAGGAGGTCACGCAGGTGGACCTGGTGAAGTCGCAGATCCAGATCGCCGCTGGCGCCACCCTGAAGGAGCTGGGCCTCACCCAGGAATCCATCCACACCGAGGGCGCGGCGCTGCAATGTCGCATCACCACGGAGGATCCCTCCAACGGTTTCCGCCCAGACACCGGCACCATCACCGCGTACCGCAGCCCGGGTGGCGCGGGCGTGCGCTTGGACGGTGCGGCCTCCCTGGGCGGTGAGATCACCCCGAACTTTGACTCGATGCTGGTGAAACTCACCTGCCGCGGCGTGGATTTCCAAACAGCCGTGAACCGTGCCCAGCGTGCGCTCGCCGAGTTCACCGTGTCCGGCGTGGCCACCAACATTGGCTTCCTGCGCGCGTTGCTGCGCGAGGAGGACTTCCAAACCAAGCGCATCTCCACCGGCTTCATCGCCGAGCACCCATGGCTGCTTCAGGCACCACCGGCCGACGATGAGCAGGGCCGCATCTTGGACTACCTCGCCGACATCACCGTGAACAAGCCACACGGCACCCGCCCAGCGGTGGTCAATCCGGTGGAGAAGCTGCCGGCCGAGGTACCTGCCTCCCTCCCTCGTGGTTCGCGTGACCTGCTGCTGCAGAAGGGGCCAGCGGAGTTCGCCAAGGCACTGCGCGCGCAGGACGCCCTCGCCGTTACGGACACCACCTTCCGCGACGCCCACCAGTCGCTGCTGGCCACCCGCGTGCGCTCCAACACGTTGGTGGATGCCGCCCGCCATGTAGCACACCTGACGCCACAGTTGCTCTCCGTGGAGGCTTGGGGCGGGGCAACGTACGACGTGGCCCTGCGTTTCCTCCACGAAGATCCCTGGGCCCGGCTCGATGAGCTGCGCGAGGCGATGCCGAACATCAACATTCAGATGCTGCTGCGCGGCCGAAACACCGTGGGATACACCCCGTACCCAGATTCCGTGTGCAACGCATTCGTGAACGAGGCGGCGCGTTCCGGCGTGGACATCTTCCGCATCTTCGACGCCCTCAATGACGTCTCCCAAATGCGCCCGGCCATCGATGCGGTGCTGGCAACCAACACCGCCGTAGCCGAAGTAGCCATGGCCTACTCCGGTGACCTCACGGACCCAGGCGAGAAGCTCTACACCCTGGATTACTACCTGAAGCTGGCGGAGCAGATCGTTTCCTCTGGCGCTCACATCTTGGCTATCAAGGACATGGCTGGGTTGATGAAGCCGCAGGCCGCCGCCAAGCTGGTGACCGAGCTGCGCCGGAACTTTGACCTCCCCGTGCATGTGCATACCCATGACACTGCCGGTGGGCAGCTCGCCACCTACTGGGCAGCGGCGAACGCAGGGGCTGACGCCGTGGATGGTGCGTCGGCACCGCTTTCCGGCACCACCTCCCAGCCTTCGCTGTCCGCGATCGTTGCCGCCTTTGCCAACACCTACCGTGACACCGGCCTTTCCCTGGATGCGGTGGGTTCCCTGGAGCCGTACTGGGAGGCCGTGCGCAAGCTGTACGCGCCGTTCGAGTCTGGCACCCCTGGCCCAACCGGGCGCGTGTATCACCATGAAATCCCAGGTGGGCAGCTTTCCAACCTCCGTGCGCAGGCAACCGCGCTGGGCTTGGCGGATCGCTTTGAGCTCATCGAGGACAACTACGCCGCGGTGAATGAGATGCTCGGCCGCCCAACGAAGGTGACGCCTTCCTCCAAGGTGGTCGGTGACCTCGCGTTGTACCTGGTGGGCGCGGGCGTGGACCCTAAGGACTTCGCGGCGGACCCGCAGAAGTATGACATCCCCGATTCTGTGATCGCCTTCCTCCGCGGCGAGCTGGGCACCCCTCCCGGTGGTTGGCCAGAGGAGCTGCGCAACAAGGCGCTGGCTGGGCGTAAGGAGTCGCGTGATTCCCTGGCGCCGCTGGCCAAGGAGGATGAGGAGGCGCTGCAGAACCCCGAGACCGTGCGCGCCACACTGGATCGCCTGCTCTTCCCGGCGCCGGCGAAGGAGTTTGCGGAGCACCGCCGGAAGTTCGGTGACACCACCGCGCTTGGCGATGCCGAGTTCCTTTACGGCCTGGTGGAAGGCCAGGAGACGGTGATCAAGACCGCTGATTCCAACGTGCCAATGATCGTGCGCCTGGACGCCGTGGGCGAGCCGGATGCCAAGGGCATGCGCAACGTGGTGTGCAACGTCAATGGTCAGATCCGCCCGATCTTGGTGCGCGATACCTCGGTGGAGTCCGTTACTGCCTCTGCGGAGAAGGCCGATCCGAACACCCCAGGCCATGTGGCTGCGCCGTTCGCCGGTGTGGTTACCCCAACCGTGGAGGTGGGCCAGGAGGTCAAGACCGGTGAGGAAGTTGCCGTGATTGAGGCGATGAAGATGGAGGCATCGATCTCCGCGACCAAGGACGGCAAGGTGGCCCGCGTGGTGCTCACCCAGCCAACCAAGGTTGAAGGTGGCGACCTTCTCCTCGTGATCGAGTAGGCGCCAGCCAGTTAGTCCCGCACCTCGAGCCCCTGCGCGCGAGCCCAGCGAGTGATCGGTCCCCGGATCTCGCTGGCTGCGTCGGCAGGGGTTTTTGGTGGAAGCACCGGGTCGTTGGGCAGGACGCGCTGCGGATCGCCGATCGGGGTGATGCTCAGCGTGCCTTCGTTGAGTTCTGCAAAGGCGATCATCTCCACGTTCGTTTGCTCGCACACCGCCCACGCGGCGTAGCTGCTCTCGCTGCTGGTGGCGGTTTCGGTGTCGGGGGTCCAGTCACGGGCGCGCTCGACGTCGATCTCGCGGCCAAGGTCGTGTTGGAGGGCTGCGAGGGCGGGGCGGTCGTCGATGCGTTCGTCGGTGTGGATGGGGCGCGCGTAGAAGCGCCCGCCGTTGATTTCGGTTGGTTCCATGTTCACCATCGTAATTGACGGAGTTGAACGCTGTTTAGTTCTTGGTGGGCGAGGCTTCTCGGCGTGCGGTGTACCATAATTGGATGCGCAAAAAAGGAGGTCACATGGCGCGCGAGCACACCCACAAGCCAACCCCAAAAGGGGCACTGCTCGCACGCTATGATCACACCGCACAACGCGCCGCGGCTCAAGTGATCGCAGGGTATTCCACGAGCTTCTCCGCCGCAACCAGACTGCTTTCCGCCCCAATCCGCCAAGACATCCGCAACCTCTACGCGATGGTGCGCATTGCAGACGAGATCGTAGACGGCACTGCCAGCCAGGCCCAGAGCACCCAGGCCCAGGCCCACAACGCCCACACGCCCAGCGAGCTGCTGGAACGCTACCGCAAGGAAGTCCTTGACGCGCCAAAGCACCGTTTCCACACCGACCTCATCATCCACGCCTACGCGCTCACGGCCAGGCGCTGCGACTTCCAAGCACACGAGGTGGAGGCGTTCTTCTCCGCCATGCGCACCGACCTCACCCCGCGCGGCTTCACTGCCGAGGACCTGAGCCGCTACATCTACGGCTCCGCGGAAGTCATCGGCCTGATGTGCCTCAAAATCTTCCTGCGCGGACACAGCATCACCCCCGCGCAACGCGAGGTGCTGGAACGCGGCGCACGCAGCCTCGGCGCGGGCTTCCAAAAGGTGAACTTCCTGCGCGACGCATCCTTTGACCAGCAGCAGCTCGGCAGGCATTACATTGCCGACGCAGCCAGCCACCGCGAGCTCGCAACGCAGGCACGCGAGGATCTGGAGCACGCCAAAGCCGCAATCACGTTGCTTCCTGCGCAGGCGCGCTACGGGGTTGCCGCGGCAACGGAACTCTATGAGCACCTCTTGGAGAAGGTGGAACAACCTCAGGAGGTTCGGCGGCGGGTGCCGGGTGCTGCCAAGGCGTTCATCGTTGTGCGGGCGGTTGCGCGCACAACGTTGCATCCGGAATCGAAGTAGGAAATCAAAACCGAAGAAAGGTGTGCGCAATGGCTCGGCACGCAGTGGTGATCGGCGCGGGTATCGCGGGACTGGCAACTTCGGCGTTGCTCGCACGCAGTGGCATGCAAGTCACCGTGATTGACAAGCTCGAGGAGCTAGGCGGGCGCGCCGGCAGTTTTGCCCATGAGGGGTTCCGTTGGGACACCGGCCCGTCCTGGTACCTCATGCCAGAAGCCTTTGACCACTTTTTTGGACTCTGCGGCACCAGCACCGCCGCCGAGCTTGACCTTGTGGAACTTGCCCCGGCCTACACTGTGTGCAACGAGCAGGGCCGAGTTGCCCAGGTGACTTCGGGCCTTGGGCACGTCGAAAAGCTCTTTGAATCCCTGGAACCGGGGGCGGGGGAGAAGGTGCGTGCCTACCTTGAGCAGGCCGAGAAGCTTTACCAGCTTGCGCTGCGGCATTTCCTCTACACCAACTTTGCGCGCACGGCGAACTTCCTCAACCCGGCGATCCTGCGCAATGTGGGGCTGCTGGGTCGGCTGCTGCTGAACAGTCTGGAACGGCACGTCGCTGCGCAGTTTGCCCACCCAGTATTGCGGCAGGTGCTGAGCTATCCGGCGGTGTTTTTGTCTACCTCTCCGGGGCGGGCGCCGGCGTTGTACTCGCTGATGAGTCACACGGATCTGGTGCAGGGTGTGCGCTACCCGATGGGCGGGTTCCAGGCAGTGGTGGTGGCGATCGCCCGCCAAGCTCGCAACGCTGGGGTGGAGTTTCTGCTTGGGCAGGAGGTGCGCGCAATTACGGTGGAAGACGGGCGCGCTATCGGCGTGGAGACGGCGCAGAGGCAGCTCCGCGCGGACGTGGTGGTGAGCTGCGCGGATGTGGAGCACACCAAGACGCTGCTCCTGGGAACCGCTGCGGATTCCGGGGTGGCGCGCGCGGCCGACAAGCACTCCAAGGATCCGGGAATCTCGGCGGTGCTGCTGCTCCTCGGCGTGCGAGGCTCATTGCCGCAGCTCACGCACCATACCTTGCTGTTCTCCGAAGACTGGGCCCCGGATTTCCAGGCGGTGTTCGGTGATGGGAAACGGAAGGCTTCGAGGTCGCTGTACATTTCCAAAACCTCAGCCACCGACCCCAACGTAGCCCCCAAAGGCCACGAGAATCTCTTTGTCCTGGTGCCTACGCGTGCCGACGAAACCCTGGGGCACGGCAACGCCTACGGCACCCAAAGCCCTGAGGTGGCGGCGATCGCCGATCAAGCCATTGAGCAGATCGGCGCCTGGTTGGGAATCAAGGATTTCCGTGAACGCATCACCTGTAGCTTCAGCATCGGGCCGGCAGACTTTGCGCAGCGTTACCACTCGTATCGCGCCGGGGCGATTGGGCCCGCGCACACCTTGCGGCAGTCCGCGATGCTGCGCGGGCGTAATGACTCAAAGGTGGCGGGGTTGTACTTTGCCGGGGGAACCACCGTGCCCGGAGTGGGCGTGCCAATGTGCCTCATCTCAGCCGAAAACGTGGTGAAGCGCCTGGCGGGGGATCGCAGCGACGCGCCCTTGCGGGAGCTGCCTGATTTGGAAGGGTGAGCTTCAAAGGCATGAAAAAAGGGGCCGAAGCCCCTTTCCATTCAGCCTCGCCAGCGAGGCCAGCTAGTGAGCCTTACTTGATGTCAAGCAGTGCCTGGCCCTTGGTCACGCCCTCGCCAGCGGCGACGGCGAGGCCCTCCACCTTGCCGGACTTGTGAGCCTTCACTGGGTTTTCCATCTTCATGGCCTCCAGGACCACAACCACGTCACCCTCATTGACCTCGGCGCCGTCTTCAACGTTCACCTTGATCACGGTGCCCTGCATTGGGGCTGCAACGGTGTCGCCGGAAACGCCCGCCTTGGCGCCACCGGAGCGGCGCTTCTTGGCCTTCTTCTTCACGGCGCCCGCGCCGCCACCGAGGGCGAGGTCGCCTGGGAGAGCAATTTCTACGCGGCGGCCGTCGATTTCCACGATGACCTTCTGGTTCGGGGTTGCTGCCTCTTCTTCGTCGGCCTCTGCAGGGTCAACGTAGGCTGGGATTGGGTTCTCCCACTCCTCCTCGATCCACTTGGTGTAGACGTCGAACTTTTCGCCGTCACCAACGAATGCAGGGTTCTCCACGATGTGGCGGTGGAATGGGATGACGGTTGGCATGCCCTCCACTACGTACTCGCCGAGTGCGCGGCGGGAGCGCTGCAGCGCCTCCTCGCGGGTTTCGCCGAAGACGATGAGCTTGGCGAGCATGGAGTCAAACTGGCCGCCGATGACGGAGCCTTCCACGATGCCGGAGTCCATGCGCACGCCTGGGCCTGCTGGCTCGATGTACTTGGTTACCTTGCCTGGTGCAGGCATGAAGTTGGAGCCGGCGTCCTCGCCGTTGATGCGGAATTCAAAGGCGTGGCCGCGTGGGGTTGGGTCTTCCTTGATGTGCAGCTCTGCGCCTTCAGCGATGCGGAACTGCTCGCGCACCAGGTCCAGGCCGGTGGTGGCCTCGGTGACTGGGTGCTCCACCTGCAGGCGGGTGTTCACCTCGAGGAAGGAGATCAGGCCGTCGGAACCAACCAGGTACTCCACAGTGCCTGCGCCGTAGTAGCCGGCCTCGCGGCAGATGCGCTTGGCGGAATCGTGCAGGGACTTGCGCTGCTCGTCGGTGAGGAATGGCGCTGGTGCCTCCTCAACGAGCTTTTGGAAGCGGCGCTGTAGGGAGCAGTCGCGGGTGCCGGCAACGATCACGTTGCCGTGTTGGTCAGCGAGCACCTGGCACTCCACGTGGCGTGCCTTGTCCAGGTAGCGTTCCACGAAGCACTCGCCGCGGCCGAATGCGGCAACAGCTTCACGGGTTGCGGACTCGTACAGCTCCGCAACTTCTTCCATCTTGTAGGCAACCTTCATGCCGCGGCCACCGCCACCGAATGCAGCCTTGATGGCGATTGGCAGGCCGTGCTCCTCGGCGAAAGCCACAACCTCGTCGGCATTCTTCACTGGCTCCTTGGTGCCAGGTGCCATCGGGGCGTCTGCGCGCAGTGCGATGTGGCGTGCGGTCACCTTGTCGCCAAGATCGCGGATGGACTGTGGGGAAGGGCCGATCCAGATGAGGCCGGCGTCGATCACTGCCTGTGCAAAGTCGGCGTTCTCAGAAAGGAAGCCGTAGCCTGGGTGGATTGCGTCCGCACCGGACTTCTTTGCGGCGTCCAAGATCTTGTCGATCACAAGGTAGGACTCGGCAGAGTTCTGACCACCAAGGGCAAATGCCTCATCGGCGAGGGAGACGAATGGCGCGTCTGCGTCTGGCTCTGCATAGACCGCAACGCTGGCAATGCCTGCGTCACGGGCCGCGCGGATGACGCGAATTGCGATCTCGCCGCGGTTTGCAATGAGGACCTTAGTAATCTTCCTGGTTTCCACAGACACTGAAAGCTCTCCTGGTTCGTTGTGGCGCTTGGGTGGAAAGTCCACAGTTTCTTGCACAAAAGTTCCCCGGCTTGAGTTGGCCCGGGGGTGCAAGTTTGCAAACTTTGAAAACCACCGCAAGTGATGTGAGTTTGTTCAAGATAAATCCCTCGCGTTGCTGCACGAAGGACGTAGCAGGAACATTCTTACATAAATCCAAAGCAAAGAAAGCAAAAAGCCGCGACCTTTTGAATCGCGGCTTTTCAGGACACAAACTAAACAATGTTCAAGTCTTTCTGCCTACCCTACGCGGGGGTGACCTGGCTCATTCGCCTGTCTCAATTGGCATACGGGTCATATTGCCCCACTCGGCCCAAGAGCCGTCGTACACGCGCACGTTTTCCTTGCCCAGCAGGTATTTCAAGGCAAACCAGGTATGCGCGGCGCGTTCGCCGATGTGGCAGTACACAACGGTCTCCTCTGGACCCAGGAAGTCCTTGTAAATCTCCTCCAGCTCCTCCCGGGAGCGGAAGCGGCCGTTCGGGTGTACCGCTTGGCTCCACAGGATGTTCACCGCTCCTGGGATATGGCCGTGGCGCAATACCCCTGAAGAGGGGGAAACTTCGCCTTCGCCCGTAGGCGCGGCAGTGCCTTGGAACTCTGCCGCCTCGCGCACGTCGATAAGCTTGAACTCTTCGAGCTTGGCGCGCAGCTCGTCAACATAGATTCGTGCGCTGGCGTCATTGCGTGTTGGAACGGGGTAATCGGTGCGGGGGAGTTCGGGGACGGCGTAGGAAGTGTCGCGTTCCTCGGCCATCCAGGCGTCGCGGCCGCCGTTGAGGAGGCGGACGTCCTCGTGGCCGAAGAGGTCGAAGATCCACAGGGTGAATGCCGCCCACCAGTTGGACTTGTCGCCGTAGACCACCACTGTGTCGTCGCGGGAGATGCCCTTCTCGCTCATCAGGCGGGCAAAATCTTCGCCCGTGATGTAATCGCGGATCGTGGCGTCGTTGAGATCCTTGAACCAGTCAATGCGCATGGCGCCGGGGATATGGCCGATGTCATACAGCAAGGAGTCCTCATTGGATTCCACCACTTTCAGCCCCGGCGTCCCCAGGCGCGCGCTGAGCCAAGCCGCGGAAACCAGGCGTTCAGGGTGTGCGTATTCCTGGAGCAGCGGATGGGGGTCTAACGGTGCGGGCATGGTGGCTCCTAGAATCGCGGGAACGTGTGGGAGGAAAAGTACGGTTACAGCGTAGCGGCACCCGTGGACACGCGGTGTGGCAACTGACAAAAATCCCATGAGCCGCTGCGAAACTCAGGATTCCCTTAATATCTTGAGCGAGCGTGCCGACGCCCCCTAGGTGGCAGGTGTGGTGGGCAAACGGGGGAGTCACGGAAGCAGGGGGAGAGGGTGTGAGGAGTGGGTGTGGCGTTGATTACTCTCAGGCTTTATTGAGGCAAAAACCATAGTGGTGCCGCGTAGAATTGTTGCCTAGTGAACTCCTGTACACGGGCCACCACATGTTGGGTTTTGTGTGGTTTGTGGCTTCTGTGTGCTTGCCGGTTTGCGCCAAAAAGTTGGTTTTCAAGTTTTCTTCAAGTGTTCGTTGAGCATTTAGTAGAAAATCTGCGAAAACTTCCACTAACAGTTTCCATATGAAAGGGAATACGCACGTGCACAAGAGCATTGTTGTCTTCGAGGTTGAGGGTGGCTCCGACAAGTTCATTGACGGGCACCGCAAGGACACCATGCCCATCGTCAACGCCATCAAGGAAGCTGGCTACCACTCTGAGGTGGTGTACTTCCGCCCCGAGTGGGCTGACACCATCTTCGAGTACGTGTCAAACAACTTCGATGCCTACATTTCCCGCGTGAACCCTGGCAACATTCCAGGCGGTGAAAAGGGCTACTTTGCCCTGCTTACCAAGCTTTCCGAGGCCGGCCTGGTGGGTATGTCCACTCCTGCTGAGATGATGGCATACGGTGCCAAGGACGCACTGGTGAAGCTCAACGACACCGACCTCGTTCCCTCCGACACCGCCGCATACTACGATGTGGAAACCTTCCACAACACCTTCCCAACCTCCATTTCCTACGGCGAGCGCGTGCTCAAGCAGAACCGTGGCTCAACCGGTGAGGGCATCTGGCGCGTGCAGTTGGAAGACAAGGAGCTGGCCGCTTCCGTGGAGCCAGGCACCGCACTTCCGCTGGACACCAAACTGCGCTGCACTGAGGCAGTGGACAACCACACCGAAATCCGCGAGCTCGGCGAGTTCATGGACTTCTGCGACCAGTACATTGTTGGCGACAACGGCATGCTCGTAGACATGCGCTTCATGCCCCGCATCGTTGAGGGCGAGATCCGCATTCTGCTGGTTGGCCCACACCCAGTGTTCGTGGTGCACAAGAAGCCAGCCGCAGGTGGCGACAACTTCTCCGCAACCCTGTTCTCCGGCGCAACCTACACCTACGACAAGCCAGAGCAGTGGCAAGAGCTCGTGGACATGTTCGCTGAGGCCCGCCCAGTGATCGCTGAGAAGCTCGGTGGAGACAACATCCCACTGATCTGGACCGCAGACTTCATGCTCGCTGACGGCGAAAACGGCGAGGACACCTACGTCCTCGGCGAGATCAACTGCTCCTGCGTGGGCTTCACCTCCGAGCTGGACATGGGCATCCAGGAGCTCGTTGCCAAGGAGGCAATCGAGCGCGTGGAGAAGAAGTTCGCCTAAACCACTCCTCACAACTGGGGCCCGAGCTCGTTCGGGTCCCTTTTTTGGTGTTGGTGGGTTAGTGAAAACTGGTCTACTTGCATACACTTTGAGGGGTTAGCCCGCGCCCAACCGGCGTGAGCGTTGCAGCCCACACCTAGTGTGAACAGAGCGAGAAGAAGGCACCCGAAGATTGTGAACAAGTACCGGTACGACCTTGACGGACTTCGGGGTATTGCCATCGCCTTTGTGGTGATCTTTCACGTCTTCGTGGGCAAGGTGTCCGGCGGTGTAGACGTATTCCTGCTGCTTTCCGGCTACTTCTTCCTTGGCTCCCAATTGCGCTACGCCGCCAAACCCCAGGCCAGCGCAAACGTGCTGTGGCCGCTGTGGCGGACCATCCGAAGGCTCGTGCCGGCCCTGGTGCTGGTGCTGGTATGCACCGCGGTGGCGGTGGACCAATTTGCTCCGCAATTAAAGGTGAACAACTTGGGGCCGCAATTGGTGGCCAGCTTGCTGTACTACCAAAACTGGCAACTCGCTGCAGATGGCCAAGCCTACGGTGCTGCGGCGGATTCCGTGAGCCCACTGCAGCACTTGTGGTCCATGTCCGTGCAGGGGCAGTTCTACGCAATGGCCATTGTGTTTGCCGCGCTCATCACGCTGCTGGTGCGGCGTTTGCGCACGCGTGGGCACACCGTGCAGACGATCAAGCACCTGGCCGGTATCCCGCTGCTCATCGCTACCGCCATCTCCTTTGGCTATGCCGCCTACCTGCAGGGTGTGGCGCAGGACCTCAACTACTATTCAACCTGGTCCAGGTTGTGGGAACTCACCTTGGGTGGCGCCCTCGCAGTGTACGCAACCACCGCGCGCACTCCAGCCCCCGTGCGCGTGGCCGCTGGATATGTGGGGCTTGGCATGGTGCTCAGCACCGGTTTCCTATTCGATGGTGCCCAGCAGTTCCCCGGCCCCGCCGCGCTGTACCCGCTGGGTGGGGCGGCGTTGATGATCCTGGGCGGCGGCGCCGGCATGGGCTGGCTGGGTTCCAAACCCATGCGTTGGCTGGGCAACATCGCCTACCCGTTGTACCTGTGGCACTGGCCGCTGCTGATCATCACCCTCGTGGTGCTCGGGCAGCCAGAGCCCACGGTGACTACGGGCCTGTTGGTGGTGGCAGCCTCCGTGGCGCTGGCCTGGCTAAGCCACACGATCATCGAGCAACCCCTGCGCCAGCATGCCCCACGCCCGCAGCGGGGCGAGCAGCGCGTTGCGGCGGCGGCTGCGTCGGTACGCACCGGACTTGGGAAGCTGCGCGCGGCGAGCGGCGTGCTTGTGGCGGCGCTGGCGGCGTCGGTTCTGTGGGTGCCTGCGGCCTGGCAGGCGGAGGCTGAGCAGTTTGCCAACATTCGCCTGGACCCACGCGTGTACCCAGGGGCGATGGCCACGGCGGGTGCACGGGTGCCCAACGTGCCCGCGGAACCGGACCCGTACTTGCTGGTGTCCAGCCTCTCGCCGGCGTGGAGTGACGGCTGCATGGCTGAAGTGGGGGACCCGCCAACACGGATCGCCATTGATGATTTCCCGGTGGAGCACTGCACCTACGGTGACCCGAACGCGGAGTTCACCGTGTATGTGCTGGGTGGTTCGCACGCGGAGCAGTGGATGGCCGCGCTTGATGGGCTGGGCAAAGAGCACGCGTTCAAGGTGATCCCCCTGGTGCGTCAAGGTTGCCCCGCCTACGCGGAGGAATTGGACGGCGTGTTCACGGAAGACTGCACCACTTTTAACGAATTGGTGCTTGAGCGCGTAGCGCAAGACAAGCCGGACTTGGTGATCAGCAACTCCACTCGCCCTCTTCCGGAACGCCTGCGCTTCCAAGACGAGGTGCCGCTCAGCTACCGCACCTTGTGGAACTTCCTAGAGGAGCAGGGCATCGCCTTTGTGGGCCTACGGGACAATCCCTGGTTCATTGAGGAAGGCGGCGCCGGAAAGCTGGTGAGCATTTGCGCTGAAGAAACTGGTGATCCGGTGGCTTGCGGCCAACCCCGCGCGGAGGTCTACAGTGCCGTGGACCCCGCCGCCGCGCTACTGAACAGCGAGACCATGAGGTCCGTGGATACCTCCGCATGGTTTTGTCCAGGCTCCGACTGTCCCGCGGTGATCGGCAACATTTACGTCTACCGCGACGGCAACCACATCTCCGACGACTACGCCCGCTCCACCATGCCGCTGCTGTGGGCGGAAATGGAGCCGGTGTTCCGCGCAGCAGGGCTGGTGGGGGTGTAACCGACCCACGCGTGTGCGGGGGCGGGCCTATGCTGGGCTGCATCGGTAAGACAGCACCCGAGCTCGATCATGGGAACCGGACTGTACTTTTTGGGCTCCCTGGCTGAGCTGCGTGCGAAAGGAGACCCGCAGAAATGAATGCACCACAGGGCGCACCAGATATCAAGGCCTTGCTTGGCAAGGTTCCAACCGGCCTACTCATCGGGGGAGAGTGGGTGGAATCGGCCTCCGGAGACACCTTTGAGGTGCTCAACCCAGCCACTGAGGAAGTGCTGGCAACCTTGGCCTCTGCCGACGCCGACGACGCCCTACGCGCCTTAAGCGCCGCCGCGGACGTACAGGATGAGTGGGCACGCACCGCACCGCGTGAGCGCGCGGAAATCCTGCGCGCGGGCTTCGAGGCGATCGTGGAGCACCGCGATGAATTTGCCACCCTGATGACCCTTGAGATGGGCAAACCACTGGCGGAAAGCGATGCTGAGGTGACCTACGGGGCGGAGTATCTGCGCTGGTTTAGTGAGGAAACAGTGCGGCACTACGGGCGGGTGAGCAGCACTCCTGAGGGCACGCTGCGCATGATTACTCGCTACAAGCCGGTGGGGCCCTGCCTGCTGATCACTCCCTGGAACTTCCCACTTTCCATGGCCACCAGGAAGATTGCTCCGGCGCTTGCGGCGGGCTGCACGATGGTGGTCAAGCCCGCCAAACTCACCCCGTTGACCACGCAGTATTTTGCCAAGATTATGCTTGAAGCCGGGCTGCCGGCGGGTGTGCTCAATGTGGTGTCGGGGAAGTCTGCCTCCGCGATCTCGGAGCCGATTATGGCGGATTCGCGCCTACGCAAAATGTCTTTCACCGGCTCAACGGCAGTGGGCAGAGTGCTGCTGGAATCGGCTGCTCAGAATATCCTGCGCACCTCCATGGAGCTCGGAGGCAACGCCCCGCTCATCGTGTGTGAGGACGCCAACATTGAGGAAGCCGTAGCTGGTGCCGTGGCGGCGAAGATGCGCAACGGCGGGCAGGCCTGTACCTCGGCAAACAGGATTTTTGTTCATGAGGAGGTGGCCCAGGAGTTCACCGAGAAGTTTGTGGCGGAAATTGCTGCCTTCACCGTGGGCAATGGCCTGGACGAGGGGGTGCGCATGGGGCCGCTCATTGAGCCCGCGGCGGTGGAGAAGATGGAAGAGTTTGTGCGCGATGCCACGCGAAAAGGCGCCCACGTTGCCACAGGTGGTGCGCGCATTGAGGGCAAAGGCTACTTCTTTGCCCCAACGGTGCTCACCGGCGTGACCCCGCAAATGCGGGTATTCCAGGAGGAGATCTTTGGCCCGATCGCCCCGGTGCTCACCTACCGCAGCGAGGAGGAGGTGCTGCGCCTTGCAAACACCACCGAATACGGCCTGGCCTCCTACGTGTTCACGGAAAATATAGACCGCCTGTGGCGCATGGCAGATGGCCTGGAGTTCGGCATGATGGGCTTTAATGCTGGCGTGATCTCCAATGCGGCGGCACCTTTTGGTGGCGTGAAGCAATCCGGTTTGGGCCGCGAAGGCTCAGCCGAAGGAATCAACGAGTACACCAGCGTGCAATACCTCGGCCTGCGCGACCCGTACAGCCAACGCCGTTAGTTGTCCAGTAACTCTGCCACGGCCGTGGGGTCGGCGTCAGAGAGCATCTGGCGGCAGCGATCGTATTCGGCTTCGTCGCCAATCAATGCCGAGGCCTTCGCCAGAGCGGCGATTGCCATGAGCACCCCGCGATTTGGCTCGTGGCTTGCCGGAACAGGGCCAAATCCCTTCCAGCCGTTGGCCCGGAGGCGGTCCAAGCTGCGGTGGTAGGCCGTGCGCGCAAAGGCATACGCAACGGCCTTCGCTTCTGCTCCTTCCGCACCTTCAATTGCTGCGGCGGCAGCGATGCGCTCCAAGGCGAGGGTCGCCCAGGCATATGGGCTCGCCGGGGCTTCGAGGACAGTGGCCACCGTTACCTTGCCGCTGTAGTCCTCCGGCAGGTGTACTGGTGGGGGAGCGAGCATGTCATTGACGGTCTTTGGGTTGCTGTGTGCTTGGTTCATGCCCACCATCATGCCATCCATCAATCCCAGGCGGCAGGGGCCTCCCACAACTCGTGGACTTGGTAGCCCAAGGCGTACAGCGCGCGGCGCACCACCGGCAGTGAAAGGCCGATCACGCTGGAGGGATCCCCCTCGATGCGGTCAATGAACCAGCCCCCAATAGCCTCTAGGGTGAACGCGCCTGCACATGGCAGCGGCTCTCCGGTGCGGGCATAGGCCGCGACGTCGGCGTCGGTAGCCTCCGCAAAAAAGACGGTGGTTTGCGAGGTCTCGCTGTGCCTGCCGCGCGGAGTGACGATGCAATGCCCCGTGAGCAGCACTGCCTCCTTGCCTCGCTGCGCGTGCCAGCGCTCGATGGCTTTGTCCACGGTGTGGGGCTTGCCCTGCAGCTCACCGTCTAAGAGCAGCATGGAATCCCCGCCGATCACCACGTCATCCGGATAGTGCGCCGCCACCGCTTGGGCCTTGGCCTCGGCCAGGGCCGCCACAATGTCCTCCGGCGCGGCACCCTGCAAGCGCGCGGCAATGGCCTCCTCATCGACGTCCGCGGGATGCACCACCGGCTCCACCCCCGCCGAACGCAGGATTGATTGCCGGGAAGCGGAGGCTGAAGCAAGAACGACGCGCATAGGGCCCAATTCTAGCTGGGCAGCTCGGCGTCTTGCGTTGGGTAGGAATCTTGAGCACCCACGCCCTGCACGGCATACGCACCCACCCTGTTGGCAAACTCCGCAGCCTCCTTCAGGGAGGCGCCCTGGAGCAGCTTGGCCACGAAACCGCCGGCAAAGGCATCCCCTGCGCCGGTGGTGTCCACGGGCTGCACGTCAAGCGGGGCGATGTGTTCCATGGCTTCGGCAGTAGCCAACAACGCGCCCTTGGAACCCAGGGTGATCACCACGGAGGCGAAACCCTGATCCAGCAGTGCCTGTGCCAACTCATCTGGGGCTTGTGGGGTTGTTGTTGGCTGGTAGGGGGAGCCGAGCTGATCCAGGACCAACTGAGCCTCATGCTCATTGACCATAAGCGGATCAGCCTTGAGCAGCACTTCGCGGTTCACCTCCACCACGGGTGCCAAATTGATGACCACTCGTCCAGTGCTCAATTCCACGGCCTTTTCAATACCCGAGGCCGGGATTTCCCCTTGGAGAAGTAGGATGTCTGCGCCAGCGATGGTGTCTTTCGCCTGGGCCACAAACTCCGCATCCACCGCCGCGTTCGCACCGGGCACCACGATGATTGAGTTTTCTGCGTCCTCGGATACGGAAATGATGGCTAGGCCCGTTGGGCCGGACAGCGTGTGGACGTCCTCCAAACCCACCCCCGCCGCGCGCATGGTGCCGATCGCCGTGGCGGCGTTGGCATCGCTGCCAATTGCCCCCACAAACCGCACCTGTGCTCCCTGCAGCGCCGCAGCTACCGCCTGGTTTGCCCCTTTGCCGCCAGGGCCAACCTCGCCGCCTGAGCCGAGGAGGGTCTCGCCGGGTTGCGGGTGGCGCTGCACTGTGACGCGGAGATCAGCATTGATGGAGCCAACGGTTGCAATGTATCCCATGGAGGTTCCTTTCCCAGGCCGATTAGACGTGTTTCCTAACCAGTCTACTGAGGGCCTAGGACAGGTTTGCCGATGCCCTGTTGATAAAGCTGGTGGGAAGCACCACATTGCGGGCGGGCTTGTGTTCGATGAGCGCGTAGAGCTGCTCAAATGCTTCGCTGGCTATGCACTCTACATGTTGATCCACCACCGCGATTGGGGGGTCAAAGAGATGGAAGAAGGAGATTTCGTCGAAGCCCACCAGAGCAAAGTCCTTGCCCAGGCGGCCTTCCGCCTTGTTGAGCGCCTCCGAGGTGCCAATGGTGGACATTAAGTCAGAGGTCAGCACAGCATTCACCCCCTGGGAGAGCAGGGCAGTGGCGGCCTTTTCGCCTTCATCTACCCGGTAGTTGCCGCACTCCACCAACACCTCAATGCCCAACTCCAGGGCAACTTGCTCCACGGCGCGCAGGCGTGCGCGAGCAGTGGAAGCTGATTCAGGGCCGGAGACAAAGCCGACGCGTGCATGTGGCAGCCCTGCAAGGTGAGTGAGCGCCTCGCGGATGCCGGGGAGGGGGTCAGCGGTGACTGTGGGGACCGCGAACTCGGTTTCCCGGTCCACGGTGATTACCGGCACGCCTGCCTCAATGATGCTGCTCAACGCTTGGTTGCTTTGGGCGTACGGGACCACGATGAGGCCGTCTACCTGCTGGGAGGAGAGCATTTCGATGCTCGCGGCGAGCTGGGACTCATCATCCCCAAGATGGTTCAACAGGATGAAGTAACCCTTTTCATGGGCTGCGCGTTGGATGCCCGCGGCCAAGTTTGCAAAGAAGGGGTTGCGGATATCTGGAACCAGCACGCCAATAATGTTTGAACGCTGTGTGCGCAAAGCTTTTGCCAACGCGTTAGGCCGATAATCCAGTTCTCTTGCCGCCTGGCGGACTACTTCCCGCGTGCGCTCGGGGATCACCGGATTTTCGGATAGCGCGCGGGAGACCGTACTGACAGAGAGACCTGTTTTTTCAGCAATATCCTTCAGCGTGCCGCGTTTCCGCGGCCGAGACTCTGCCATAAAGATTCCATTCCACTAGAGGCTATGGCACATCAATTGGCGCTAAGAGATGTGTGCACGGTGCGTACACGGGGTGAGGGAAACCGCCAATTGAGGTGCATCTTGTTGAGGGGCTGCCTCTGCGATGCCGAAGCGATCCTGCAGAATCGCAGCGCTTCACGGCCGGTGCAGGCTCACCCGCCCCAGCCTGAGCGCGCCGCTCCAACCACTCGGATAAGTATAAACCACTTGAGATCACTGTTTTTCTCTCTCACAAGTGCCGCTGCTGTTTGCCATAATTTTGGATTTTCGGGTGTCCGGTTCCAGTTTTGGGAAAAGTGCGCCGTAAGAGTGGTTTTTGGGCTGCACAGCCTCTCATTGGGGCCTGGGTGGGAAGCAAAATTTCTGGGAATGAAATTGTTTGCAAGATCACCAACGGTGGGGTAACTAGGGCCGGACGCTGCTGGAGACCGCAACACGCACAAGTAAACCCCTCCCCGCCTTGATGTTTGAACTGGCTGGAAGGGGTTTGTGGGTGGGCTTGTGGCGCTCTCTAGTAGAGGCTCATGTTCCGAAATGCAGCAGGGTTGTAGGTGGTGGGGCGCTGGAGGCGCTCCTCCACGCTGCCCCAGAGGTTGCGCTCACGCTCGGGTTCCTGCGCCTGCGCCGCGTTGTTTGCCATGGTGGCAAACAGTGCGGTGAGGGTTGCAACCTGGGTTGGGTCGGGGTTGCCCTTCACCACAGTCAAGAAAGGCTTCTTTGCGGCCTCAGCGGCGCCATCTTGCTGGGCATCCTGTGGCTTTTCAGATGCGGTATCAGACATGGTGTTCCTTTAAGGGTGTATTCGGGCTTGTACGTGAACCTGCTGCTTGAATCTGCAAATCTGCAGTTTACAGTGGAATGTTGCCGTGCTTCTTCGCAGGAACGTTAACCACCTTGCGGTCGAGGAGGCGCAGGCCTTCGATGATCTGGCCACGGGTCTCGGATGGAGGAATAACGGCGTCTACGTAGCCGCGCTCTGCAGCCATGTATGGGTTCACCAGGGTCTCCTCGTATTCCTTCTCGTATTCCTTGGCCACTGCCACAACGTCCTTGCCCTCAGCGGCTGCTGCCTTGAGTTCCTTGCGGTAGATGAAGCCAACGGCGCCGGAAGCGCCCATCACGGCAATCTGTGCGGTGGGCCATGCGAACACCAGGTCCGCGCCCATGTCCTTGGAGCCCATCACGCAGTACGCACCGCCGTAGGACTTGCGGGTGATCACAGTAATCTTGCCAACGGTTGCCTCAGAGTAAGCGTAGAGGAGCTTCGCGCCGCGGCGGATGATGCCGTTGTACTCCTCGGAAGTACCTGGCAGGAAGCCTGGAACGTCCACGAACTCGATGATTGGGATGTTGAAGGCGTCACAGGTACGCACAAAGCGAGCTGCCTTCTCGGATGCTTTGATGTCCAAGCAGCCAGCGAACTCGGTTGGCTGGTTTGCCACGATACCCACAGAACGGCCCTCAACGCGGCCGAAGCCGATGATGATGTTGCCGGCGTAGCCCTCTTGGATCTCGAAGAAGTCGCCGTCGTCCACAACGCGGGTGATGACGTCCTTCATGTCGTAAGGCTGGTTCGGAGAATCTGGGATCAGGGTGTCCAGCTCCAGGTCGGAGTCGTTAATGTTCTCCTTGATGGAACCCACCATGATGTCGGCTGCCTCACGCGGTGCCTCGGCGCGGTTGTTGGAAGGCAGGAAGCCAACCAGGTCACGCACCCAGTCAAGTGCGTCGGCGTCGTCAGCAGCGGTGTAGTGGGAGGTGCCGGAGGTAGCCATGTGGGTGTGTGCACCACCCAGCTCTTCCTGAGTCACTTCCTCGCCGGTCACGGTCTTGATCACGTCTGGGCCGGTGATGAACATCTTGGAGGTCTTGTCCACCATGATGATGAAGTCCGTCAGCGCAGGGGAGTACACGTGGCCGCCTGCACACGCGCCCATGATCAGGGAGATCTGTGGGATCACGCCGGAAGCAAGGGTGTTGCGGTAGAAGATCTTGGAGTACAAGCCAAGGGAGACCACGCCCTCTTGGATGCGGGCGCCGGCGCCCTCATTGATGCCGATCAGTGGAACGCCGGTCTTGATGGCCAGGTCCATGATCTTGACGATCTTTTCACCGTAAACTTCGCCCAACGCGCCACCGAAGACCGCGCCGTCCTGGGAGAACACGCAGACCTTGCGGCCTTCGATGGTGCCGAAACCGGTGACCACACCATCGGTCACTGGGCGCTTGGCGTCCAGGCCGAAGTTCTTGGAGCGGTGACGCGCGAGGGCGTCCACCTCAACAAAGGAGCCGTCATCGAGCAGGTACTCGATGCGCTCGCGGGCGGTCTTCTTCCCTGCCTCATGGGTGCGCTCCACGGCTGCCTGGCCCATTGGGGCCTGGGTCTCAGCGAGGCGGGCGCGAAGATCGGCAAGCTTTCCAGCGGTAGTGGTGAGATCAGGAGCCTGTGCTCCGGTTTCATTCATCGTTGCGGCAGTCATGACTCCATAGTTTATGCGGTGAAGAAAGTTTTTGTGAACGGTTATCCAAGAAACTTTTGGATTGGGAGCTACTTCTCCACCTTTCGGGGGCGAATGGGCGCAGCCCCAGCGGAAAAGTACAGCTTGCAGCCGGTGAGCAGGCACATTCGGCGCAGTATGTGGGGGTGCGCTTGGGGGTGAAACGGTGGGAGTTTTCCCTTCAATTCGGGCCTAGCCAGAGCCTCCCGCGCCCCAGGTGGCAAGCTTTGCAAAAGCCACCCTTTGCAAGACCCCAAAGCGCACCTATATATACGGAATATATGGAAGAAACGCGCGAGCCCGCGCTCCCCACGGTGATGGGTGTGGCGCGGGCGGCGTCGGAAAGCTCAGGATGAGCTCTTACAGCGGAATGTTGCCGTGCTTGCGTGCGGGACGGGCTACATTCTTGTCGCGGTAGAGGCGCAGGTTGCGCGCGAGCTGGCCGCGGGTCTCGGAGGGGAGGATGACGGCGTCGATGAGGCCACGCTCCGCGGCGAGGTAAGGGTTGAGCATGTGGTCCTCGTACTCAGCCTCAAAGACCTTGGCGAGCTCCACGATGTCCTCGCCGCGATCGGCTGCCTCCAGCAGCTCCTTGCGGTGCAGGAATCCGACGGCACCAGCAGCGCCCATCACCGCGATCTGAGCGGTGGGCCATGCCAGGTTGAGGTCGGCGCCCAGGCCCTTGGAGCCCATCACGCAGTACGCGCCGCCGTAAGCCTTGCGCATGGTGACGGTGATCTTGGGGACCGTTGCCTCGCCGTACGCGTAGAGGAGCTTGGCGCCGCGGCGCAGGATGCCCTCGTGCTCCTGACCTGCGCCGGGGAGGAAGCCGGGGACGTCCACGAGCATCACGATGGGGATGTTGAAGGCATCGCAGGTGCGGATGAAGCGGGCGGCCTTTTCAGACGCGTTGATGTCCAAGCAGCCGGCGAGCTGGGTTGGCTGGTTCGCCACGAACCCCACGGATTCGCCCTCGATGCGGCCGAAGGCGATCACCACGTTCTCCGCACGGTCGGCCTGGATCTCCAGGTACTCGCCATCATCGGTGAGGGACTCAATCACTTCACGCACGTCATACGGGGTGGAGGGGGAGTCCGGGATGATGTGGTCCAGCTTGAGATCGTCCGGGGTGAGGTTGGTGTCAATGGAACCCTCCTCACGCTCATAGGGCTCCCGAGGTGCCATGCTGCGATTGTTCGACGGCAGGAAACCCACCAGGTCATGGACAAAGTCCAGGGCATCTTCATCGCTGGACGCGGTGTAATGGCTGTTGCCGGAGGTAGACATGTGTACGGAGGCGCCGCCCAGCTCCTCTTGGGAAATGACCTCGCCGGTGACGGTCTTGATCACTTCTGGGCCGGTGACGAACATCTTGGAGGTCTCATCCACCATCACCACGAAGTCGGTGAGGGCGGGGGAGTAAGCGTTGCCACCGGCGCAGGCGCCCATGATGACGGAGATCTGCGGCACCACCCCGGAGGCGTTGATGTTGTGATAGAAGGTCCGCGCGATGAGGTCCAGGGACACCGCACCGTCTTGGATGCGGGCGCCGGCGCCCTCGTACAGGCCGATCAGGGGGCGGCCGGTGGTGACGGCGAGTTCCATGATCTTGCACATCTTTTCGCCGTACACCTCGCCCAGCGCGCCGCCGAACACGGTGCCGTCCTGGGAGAAGATGCAGACCTCGCGGCCGTCGATGGTGCCCCAGCCGGTGACTACACCGTCGGTCACTGGGCGCTTGTGTTCCATCCCAAATGCGGTGGTGCGGTGGCGTGCGAGCTGGTCGGTCTCAATGAAAGAGCCTTCGTCCAGGAGGTAGTCCAGGCGCTCGCGCGCGGTGAGGCGACCGGCGTTGTGAACGCGGTCAAATGCTTTCTCACCCATCGGTGCGGCGGCTTCCTGGCGCCGCGCCTTGAGGTCAGCGATCTTGCCCGCCGTGGTGTTCACGTTCTTCAGGGCAGCCGCGTCAACAAAAGATGAGGAAATGGTCATGTTTGGGGATTCTAAACAAGGTTTGCCCATGAAAGCTATAGGGGCTTCGGCGTGTCGCGCCTAGGTCTGCTGCAAAGCTGCAGGTCAAAATGGTTTCTGCGGGGAAAAGATTTTTGCTGAACGTGTGCTAACTCACAGGACTTCACGATTTGAGGTGTCAAAGAGAGGGCTTGGGCGGGCTTTCCGACGCCCCCAAGGCCGAAGCGTTCCCAGGGCGGATGGGGCGTGTCTGGGGAGCTAGCTATCATTGGCACCGTGAGTACACATCCAGACGATCGCACAGCCCGACCGCAGCAGGAGTCGGGGAAGGGGCAGAGGCCGGGACAGGGGCCGGGACAGGGGCAGGGGCGCGCCACGAACGCCTACCCGGAGTGGCCAGTTGCGCCGCGCGATGAATACTCGAGCCCCCCAACAAAGGATTCCCGCAACCTGCTGAACGCGAACTACCTGCGGGAACAGCTTGTAGAAAACGGCCCCTACAGCGCCCTTGAGCATTCTCTTTCCACGGGTTCCACCAATACAGACCTGGTAGCCGCTGCGCACAAAGGAGCTGCTGCCTGGACGGTAATGCTCACCGAGCACCAGGAGACCGGCCGCGGGCGCATGGGGCGAAAGTTTGGCGCACCTGCCGGTTCCCAGCTCACCTTGTCCTTTTTGATCCGCCCACCGCATTCAGCCCTGGAACGCATTGGCACGATGGCACTGGCCACTGGCCTTGCCCTGGTGGACGCCCTGCGCCAAGGCCCACTTCCTGGGGCAACGGTAATCGGCGGCAAGGACACTCACGCCGCGGAAGTGGGGTTGAAGTGGCCCAATGATCTGCTTGCCGGAGGGCGCAAACTTTGCGGAATCCTTGCGGAGGCGGTGGACCTTGGGGAAAACCCTGCAGTGGTGATCGGCCTGGGGCTCAACACCTCAATGACGGTGGCGGAACTTCCCGTGGCCCACGCCACCAGCCTGGAACTGGAGGGAATCCCGTATGAACGCAACGAGCTTGCGGTCCGGGTCTTGCTGGCGCTCCACAAGCGCATGACGCAGTGGGAGGCGAATGATCCCAATCTGATGGATGACTACCGCGCCGTCTGCACTTCCATTGGGAAAGACGTGCGAGTCATCCTCCCCGGTGATGAGGAGTTGCTCGGCCGCGTGCTCACCGTCAGTGACGACGGCCTGCTCCATGTCCGCGACTCCCAAGGCGAGGAACACGCCCTGGCGGTAGGCGATGTAGTGCACCTGAGGTTGCAGTAGATGGCACAGCAACGCAAAGAACGCCTGTTGGTGGACGTAAGCACCCCGCTGGGCAGCCACCTCCAGGAGGTTGCCGAGCTGGTGGTATATACGGGGTTGGCCTGGGCTTTCATCGGCTATCTGGATTCGGGAACAGCGCCGGCGTTTCTTGCCGCAACTCCCACGCTGCGAAATGCGGTGGTGTGGATCTGGGTGGCACTCGTGGTACTGCGTTTCCTGCTGCCAGTGCTGAGCTCAAGACGACGCCGCATCAAGGTCACAGACCAGCGGCTGAGCCTGCGCGGCCGGGGTATCAGGGGAAGGAAAGAGGATATCCCGCTTGAACAAATCCTTGAAGTTGGGCGTCACCGGAACACCCTTCACCTGGTGCTGGTGGGATGGGATCGCCCCTACCTCATTCCTAATGTGCCCAAAGCAAAACGGGTTCAGGCGGTGCTCAGTGGAGCTCGGGAGCGCGCCTTTGCCGAATTGGCGGCGCAGCGCTACGCCCAGTCACACAGCTACGCCCAGTCCCACAGTGCTGCCGCGCTGGGACCTGCTGGGATGGGCGGCTAGCTGCGTCGGCACGCGGTGTGTGAGTGAGGGGAAGCGCAACGTATAGTGGGAACGTGGCTGAACAGACTTCCTCTCCTCATCCTTCCCACGCGCAGGGCATGCCAATTGTTGCCGTGATTGGCGATGGGCAATTGGCCCGCATGATGCACACCGAAGCCATCGAGCTTGGGCTCTCGGTCCGCCTGCTCGCGGGCGCGCCCGATGCATCTGCGGCGCAGGTGACCTCCGACGTGCTGTACGGGGACTACACCAACCTTGAAGATCTCCAGCGCGCAGCCCAGGGGGCCAGCGCGTTCACCTTTGATCACGAGCATGTGCCAAACGAACACCTCGAGGTGCTGATCGCCCAGGGGATCAACGTGCAGCCGCAGCCGGCCGCGCTGGTGAACGCGCAGGACAAGTTGGTGATGCGTGAGCGTTTGGCGGCACTCGGTGCGCCGGTTCCCACCTTCGCCGCCATTGATTCTGTGGAGGATGCGCGCCAGTTCTTTGCGCTCACGGACGGGGCAGTGTGCTTGAAGGCTCGCCGTGGCGGCTACGACGGCAACGGCGTATGGTTCCCGGAAAGCGAAGCCGAGCTCGTGGAAAAAGTTACCGAGCTGCTAGGCCGCGGTGTGCCGTTGATGGCGGAGCGGAAGGTCCGTTTGGTGCGAGAACTCTCCGCGATGGTCGCGCGCACCCCGAGTGGGCAGACCGTGGCGTGGCCGGTGGTGGAGTCGGTGCAAACCGGCGGGATCTGCACCGAGGCGGTGGCGCCCGCCCCCAACCTCCCGGAGGCACTCATGCTTGAGGCTCGGGACCTGGCCCAGCGTATTGCCACCGAACTTGGCGTCACTGGCGCGCTTGCAGTGGAACTGTTTGAAACTGAAGGCGAGCACGGGCAGCCCGAGATTTGGGTGAACGAGCTTGCCATGCGCCCGCACAACACCGGGCACTGGACCCAGGACGGCTGTGTGACCAGCCAGTTTGAGCAGCACCTCCGCGCGGTGCTGGACTGGCCCCTCGGCTCCACGGAGATGCTCGCTCCAGTCACCGTGATGGCCAACGTGCTTGGTGCGCCTGAGGACCCAGACATGCCGATGCCGCAACGCATGCAAAAAGTGTGGGAAAAGTACCCCAACGCCAAGATTCACCTCTACGGCAAAACCCACCGCGCAGGGCGCAAGATCGGGCATGTCAACATGGTTGGCCAAGACGCAGACACTGTGCGTGCCGAAGCCCGCGACGCCGCGCACTTCCTGGTGCACGCCAAGTGGCAGGACTAGGACTACCACACCATCCATCAGTTAGTTTCTGGAAGGAAGCGATGAACGCAGCAAACAACGGCCCCTTGGTTGGCCTCATCATGGGTTCGGACTCCGATTGGCCCACCGTGGAACCCGCGGCAGAAGTCCTGGCGGAGTTCGGCATCCCCTTTGAGGTGGGCGTGGTTTCCGCACACCGCACGCCGGAAAAGATGCTCTCCTACGCACAAAGTGCGCACACCCGCGGCCTCAAGGCGATCATTGCTTGCGCCGGCGGTGCCGCTCACCTTCCCGGCATGGTGGCTGCGGCAACCCCACTTCCCGTGATCGGTGTACCGCGTGCTCTGAAAGAGCTCGACGGCATGGACTCTCTGCTCTCCATCGTGCAAATGCCAGGTGGCGTTCCCGTTGCAACCGTGTCCATCGGTGGTGCCAAGAATGCCGGCCTGCTCGCCGTGCGAATTCTTTCCGCTGGTGATGCCACCCTGGTGCAAAAGATGGTGGACTACCAAGAAACGATGCGCAAGGAAGTAGAGGCCAAAGACGAGGCCCTTCGCAACAAACTGCTGGGGGAGTAGCAGGCAACGCTGCCCACGGGTCACAGGGTGAAAAGCTAGCGGTTCAACTCCCCGCTACCGGTATCGGAACCGGTATTGGGGCTTTTCCACGCCCGCCACAGCGCCACCGTTGCGATCACCAACACCAGCGCGAGGAGCGCGGGCCACAGGGCGGGCTCAGGCTGCAACAGATTCATGGTTGCCTGAACCACGGACATAAACGCGAAAAACGCTACGAACCCTAAGATGGCGTCTTTCACCAGGGACTCACGCTGCTGCTGAGGCCCCGAGGGTGTAGGCCCCGAGGGTGCCGGTGCTGGTTTAGGTGTTGGGTTTGGGTCAGGATGGTGTTCGGCGGGGTCCATGGCACTCATGGGCACCATCGTAATCAAAGCCCGTAATCAAAGCCCGAAACCGCCGAAACTCCTCTGAGCCCGCCCCGTGCTCACGGCAGCGCTCACTCCCAGCGCTCACAGCAGCGCTCACTCCCCGCGGCGCGCAGCCATGCGGGCTAGGACTTCACGCCGCCCGCGGTCAGGCCAGAGACGATGCGCCGCTGGAAGATGAGGACCATGATGATGAGGGGGATTGTCACCAATGCGCCCGCCGCCATCGTGGCTGCGTAGGGGTATTCAAAGGAACTCGGGCCACTGAAGCGGGCAATTGCAACCGTGACCGGCTCGGTGGCGGTTGTGGAAAGCTGCCGGGCCAGCATGAACTCGTTCCAGGTAGCGATGAACGCCAGAATCGCGGTGGTAAACAGCGCCGGCGCGGCAAGTGGCAGCAGCACCAGACGGAACGCCTGGCCCCTGGTGGCGCCGTCCACGCGGGCTGCCTCCTCAAGCTCCCAAGGCAGTTGCCGGAAGAAGGACACCAAGGTGTAAATGGTCAGCGGCAGCGCAAAGGAAATGTTCGGGATGATCAGCGCACGGTAGGTGCCAATCCACCCGAGGTCACCGAACAGCTGGAACAGCGGCGTCACCAGCGCAATTCCTGGGAACATGGAGGCTGCCAGGATGATGCCGGTAACAAAACCCTTGCCGCGGAACTCCATCCGCGCCAGCGCGTACGCGGTGAACACACCAACCAGCACCGCAATAGTGGTGGTGGCAAGGCCAATGATCAGCGAATTCGCGATGGCCTGCAGGAAGTTGTTTCCCTTATCCGTGGCCATCGCGTCACGGAAGTTCTCCAGGGTTACATGGGTGGGCCACAGCGTGGTGTCAAACGTGTAGGCCTTGTCCCGTAGCGCGGTGATCACCATCCAATAGAACGGGGCAAGGCCCCACACCATGATCAGCACCACGCCGAGGTAGTTTGCAATACTGCTGCGCAGTTTCGAGCTCATCGCCGTCACCGTGCCCCTTCTGCTTGCGGAAGGGAGGAACGCTGCCGACGTCGCCACGCCTTCTTTTCCTCACGGCGCTGCCGCGAGCCTGAGACATCAGCGCCCAGGAATCGGATCATGATAAAGGCCACGGCGAAGATCAGTAGGAAGATCAGGGTGGACAAAGCCGAGGCGGAGTTGAAGTTGTTTTGGCGCATGTCCTCCACCACGAGCTGGGAAATGGTGGCCGTGGGGGAGTTGGAGGAGGAGGAAATCATGATGACCGGGAGGTCATACATGCGCAGGGCGTCTAGGGTGCGGAACAGGATCGCCACCATCAACGCGGGCTTGACCAGCGGCATTGTGATGAGGCGGAACTGCTGCAGGGTGGAGGCACCGTCCACGCGGGCGGCCTCGTACACATCCTTGGGGATCATTTGCAGGCCAGCCAGGATGAGTAGCGCCATGAATGGGGTGGTCTTCCAGACGTCGGCAATCACCACGGCGAAGCGCGCCGCCCAGGGGTCGGTGGTCCAGCGGATCGGCTCACCCAGCAGGGAGTTGATGATTCCGCGGTCAGCAAAGATGAATTGCCAGAGCTTTGCCGTCACCGCGGTGGGGATCGCCCAAGGGATCAGCACGGAGGCGCGCAGCAGGGCGCGGCCGCGGAACTCACGGTTCATCACCAGCGCCATCGCCATACCCAGCACAATCTCCAGGCTCACGGTGACCACAGTGAAGAACACGGTGTTGCCCATCGCCGGCCAGAAGTCGGTGGACAGCACGCCCGGAGGGCAGGTGCCGACGGTACCCGATGGCGTCATACACCGTTGGGTAAGCCAGTACAGGTAGTGCTGCAAACCGGCGAACCCGCCCTCGGTGAACATGCCCGTGGTGGGGTCTAGGCCCTTGTTTGCTTTGAAGGAGAGGTAGATGGCGCGCACAATCGGGTAGCCAATGACCACTGCCAGCACCGCAAGCGCTGGGGTGATGAGCAGGGCGGCGTTGCGAGCCTGCTTTCGCCGAGCGTGTACGGCGGACTTCCTGGCCGATTGTGCGGCGAGTTGTTCGGCTGAGTGCGCCATCTTGATTCCTTACGTGTTGTGCCCACCGAACAGCCGCAACGCCCCAGCAAGTGTGGGGCGTGGCGACGTCGGTACGGATTCCTGCTGCTTCCTACTGCAGTGTTCCCAAGCGTTGGGCCTATCCTGCGGCGTTTTGGATGGCTGCCTTCATGTCTGCGGTGGCGTCGTCTACAGACTTGGTGCCGTTGATCGCAGCGTAGGCGTTATCCTGCACAGCCTTGGAAATTGCAGGGTAGAAGGGGCTCACTGGGCGAGGTACCGCGTTCTCCAGGGAGGTCTTCAGCGCAGGCAGGTAAGGGTACTTCTCTACCAGGGTTTCGTCATCGTAGATGGAGGCGAGCACTGGCGGGAAAGAGTTGTCCGCGAACCAGGTCTGGTTCTCCTCGTTCACGATGAACTCAATGAAGTCACGTGCCGTGGCCTTGTAGGGGGAGTTGATGTTGATGCCGTTGTTGTAGCCACCCAGGGTGGAAACGCCCACACCGTTTTGACCAACCAGTGGTGTGACCTCAAAGTTGTCCTTCACCGCGGAAGAATCCTCGCCGGCGTTGGTAAACATGTACGGCCAGTTGATGGCGTATGCGGTCTCGCCACCCACGAAGGCAAGGTTGGTTTCCTCCTCAGTTGCTGAGGTGGAGGATGCAGAGATGGTGCCGTCGGAGTACGCATCCACCAGGGCCTGCAGGCCGGCCTTCGCCTCAGCGGAGTCCACGGCAGGCGTGCCGGAGTCATCGAGGATGTGACCGCCGAAGCCCTCAATGAAGCCAGCGGTGTTCACGGTGAGGCCCTCGTACTGCTTCAGCTGCAGGGTGAGGCAGTCCACGTTGGCTGCTTCTGCGGCGTCACAGCTTGCCACCAGGGCATTCCAGTCCGCAGGTGCCTCCGGGATGATGGCGGTGTTGCGGAAGAGCAACTGACCGTTGGTGTTTTGCGGCAGCGCGTAGAGGGTGCCGTTGTAGGTGGCGGAATCCACGGTGGGCTGCAGCAGCTGAGAGGTGTCCACGGCAAGGTCACCGGTGAGTGGAGCAAGCCACTGGTTGGCGGCAAAGTCGGCGGTCCAAACCACGTCCAGGGCCATCACGTCATAGTCTGCGTTTCCTGCTTGCAGGGACTGCACCAGTGTTTCGCGCTGGTCATCGGCCTCGCCGGCGAGCTCGTGGAGAGTCACCTGCTCATCTGGGTGCTCCTCATTCCAGCGCTCAATCACGGGAATTAGCTTGTCCGTATCATTCTTGCCCATAGCAAAGGTGATTGGGCCGCGGTCCGAGGCGCCTTCGCTAGCCTGGCTGGCATCCGCGCTGCCCCCACTCTGGGAGGAGCTATCGCTGGAACAACCGGCGAGCGCGAGCGCGCCAATCATCAAAGAGGCCGCAATCTTCTTCACACTGAAAACGTGTGATGAAGATGCAGTTGAGTTGCTGAAGAAAAGCGGGCGGGTACGCATCTGGACGTGGGCCTTTCTCTAGGGGACCAAAGGTGGGCGCACAAAGCTGTGCGCCGTGCTGCGCGCATGCGCTTCTGGGACGTGCACAGTTTTGGGACGTGCACGGTGCAGTATCTGCAGTATCTACCGCGCAGTGTGCACCTAAACCTAGTGACCTAAAACGCAATCGGGTAGCCCTTGTGACTTGAGTTACCCACAAATGGGGGCGCTTAAGAAGCGGTGTGGGTGACTTTTTCCGATTCCCCAATGTGTGCCAGCCGCTGCGCGCTCACCAAGCCGGACACCACCACGGCCGAGCCACCCGCCGCGATTGGGCTCAGAACTTGGGCAAACAGCTCCTCAATACTGTTCCATCCCGTGGAAAGCACCCTTGGTGCGGGCCCCCAGGCAGATGCTGGCACGAGCTCGCGCAGGTGAGGGGTGGGCTCAAAGAATTGGTCCCCAAACATTCGCACGGTGGGCCCAAAATCAATGAAGCCATCGGGGAGTTGCCCGCCGGTCTCCGTCACCCCACGTCCGAAGGGATCCTCGCTTACCACCACGACGTCACTTTCCTCATGGATCTGCTCATGTTCTGGTGCAACAAACCACACCGCAACACCCGAAGGATCTTCAAGCTCACCGGGGCTTTTCACATTCACCCCAGCAGCCAGCGCCCCGAGCACAATTGCCACGGCCTGCCAGGTGGAGGGGAGGTCCAGTACCACGGTGTCCCCGGGGTCGAGGTCCAACTCGTCGCGGAACATGTTCGCCACCTTGGCGGCCCAGTTGTCCAGGGTCGTTGCGGAAAAATCGAGCCTGGCTCCGGTGCGCTCGTTATAAGTGCTCAAGCGCGGGGCGGCGGGGTCCTGTGCCAAAAGTTCAGCGAGGAGTTCCATGCCCGCCCATTGTAGGCGCGCTCATTCCTTTGCGCCGGAAGGCTCAGCATTGCCGACGAGCCCAAGGTCCCACATGCTCACACGAGCGGGGCCTGTGGCGGGAGGGAGCGAGAGGCTATTGTTACTATTTCCAGGGCGAAATAGTTTACCGGTCACCGAGCGCCGCAGCGAACCAGGTCTGGGGTGGGACTCGCGACAAAATGGGCACCCCCTCATCAACATCCTTCCGCCGTTAACGCGACCGCCTCTCTTCCAATGGCGCGGGAAGTACCTTGAACCTCTAGCGCTACTCCCCGCATCCCTCTAACAACTCCTTTGCATAACCATCAGCTAGGAGAACACCCTTAGGTAACCGTCGACTCACCGAGCGGTTACCTAAGGAGATCGACGTATTTCGACCGCGCCTTCATTGCGTGAATCAGTAATTCGTCTCCGTCGGAGGCGACAACCACGACAGTTTCCAAAAGACGGGCGTGGGTGTCGAATCCGAGGCGCAGCTCACGCCATTGCGCGGGATCATCATCAAGGGGTGCGACCCATGTCGGAAATGAAGCGGCATGGATGCTGGCTTCCTCACTGATGCCGTGCTTGATGGCGGAGGCCGCCACCCTCATGCCGCGGTGAGAGCGGTGATCGCCTGGCGCATAAGCTCCGAACGCGACAGATGCTTTTCAGCGGCGATCCTGTCAAGCAACTCCAGCTCCTCCGGGGTGAGACGAACCGTAACCACCTGGGAAGCTTCGGCGCCACGCCCCGGACGCCCCCGCCCGCGCTTCTTCAGCGCATCGACGTCATAGCCATCCTCCGCCTCGGCAACCCAGGCGTTTAACTGCTTCTCGGTGATATTAACAGGCATGCAATTATCGTATTACGGAATTGGGGGCATGTCGAGCCCCCCACCCAATCTCTTAAATGAAGCTCCCGATAACACACGTGTAAACCATTGCTCTCTTGTCCAAGAAAAAATAACATCACACTGCCCAGGGGGCATTTCAGAGAGAATGCCCTAGCTTCCACAATTTCTGGGGCTGATTCAACTTGGATTCAACTTGGGGCGAGCAACGGGAAATCGGGGCCGCATTCATCCTTGCGGAAGGAGTTACTTTTCCAGCGGGACTGGCCCCGTGGTTGAGTCAGTGTTGGCGGCGGTGTGCCGGAATTGCGTTTGAAGGTCGGCCGCTCGCCCGAAGGTGAGCTTATCCGGGTGAATGGGTGAGTGCCGTTTGGGCTATGACGGGCCAGGAGTCAGGAGGCTAGTTCACGCAGCGTGGACCCGTGCCGCCGGCATTGATCTCGGGGGACACGATCGCCTCGCCCGCGTCGGCACCCGGCTGGCCGATGGTCTCCTCGGTGCTCGCGGTATCAGTTGCGCTTTGGCCGTTAATGATGGGCTCCACCCCATATTCGGTGGGGCCGGCGTAGTCGGCGGCGGTGATCACCATGATGGTGCGCTCGTCCAGGGAGCTGTTCTCCACCACTGGCAGGCCCAGGAACTCTGCGATCCGGCGGGCTTCCTCGCTGTTGGCGTTAGCGGCCACAACTTGGGAGGAGATGTAGGAGCCGTTGTTGGCGTTGCCCACCTCAATGATGTTCTCGCCGTTTTGGCTCAAGGCGGCGGCAACAGCGGAGGCCAGGCCGTCAATGCCGGAAGCGTTGAGCACGGTGACGTCGCTCGCGAACTGCGGTGCCTGTGTGGAAGTCTCAGGCGCATCCCCCGTCCCCGTGCCAAGAAGTTGCTCAAAGAAGGTGTGCACCTCATTTTGGTTGATGGTCACCACGGATTCGCCGTAGTCGCCCACACCGTCGATGGAGGTTACGGGGATGGTGTTGAAGGTGACGTTGCCACCGGCCAAGTTTTGCAATTGGGTGGCAAAGGCCATGATGTCCCAGCCTTCGTCGATGATCACTGAACGTTCCACCGCCTGGCCCATCTCATTGAGTTTGGAGGGGTTCGTCAGGGTGCCGGAAGAGAGCACGGAGTTCACCAGGGACGCCATGTACGCCTGCTGGCGCACAATGCGGTCCAGGTCGCCGCGGGGCAGGCCGTGGCGCTGGCGCACAAAACTCAGCGCCTGGGAGCCGTTGAGGGTCTGCACACCGGCGGCAAAGTCCGCGCCCGAGAACTCGTCCTGGGTTGCCTCGTTCAAACACACCTCAACGCCACCCACAGCATCGGTGAGGAGCACAAACCCCAGCAGACCAACCTCGGCGTAGTGGTCCACGGTGATGCCGGACAGGGTAGAAATCTGTTCAATGAGTGCCTGGCGGCCAGCCTCTCGGGCACGCAATTCCAGTGTGGTTTGATCCGTCACGCCCTGTTCAGTGAGTGCCAAGGTTTCCGCGTCTTTGTGGGCCTTGAATACGCCGTTGATCTTCATGTTGCCGTATTCGGCGTCATGAATATAGGTATCGCGCGGAATGGAAATGGCGGTGGCAGAGGAGCCGTCGTTTGGCACGCGGATCACCATGAGTGTGTCTGTGTTGTCATTTTCCTCGTCGCCTGCGTTGAGCATCGCCAGCTCTTCTTGGGAAAGTGGGTTGCCGTGCGCGTCGGCACGCGAGTCCGAGCCCACGAGCAGGATGTCCACGGCGCCGTCGGCAGGCTGCTTCATCCCTTGATCCCCGCCGAGCGCCAGGTTGCCCGCGGAGGCCACGGTGTTCCCGAGCTGACCCACCGTGTAGTACCCCAAGGCGGACACGGTCAGGCAGGCAGCGGAAAGCAAGGCCACCGTAGCCTTCACGCCTTTGTGCCCCATTTGGGTAGTCTGTGGCCCGAGTTTTGGGGGTGCTTGAATATCACGCGTGCGTCGGTACCGATCAGTCATGCTCGTTGGGGAATCCTTGCTTGGCAAAAATGAACCACAGTGTGGAAATGCGAATCGCTGCACTTAAAAATAGCGCTCCGCCTTGAAAAAGTCTCCCTTCAGTATGCACCAAGAATCTGCGTTGCATGCGTACTGCAGAGGTAGGGCGCAGTGGTTTGTACGAATGCTTCGTGCCATGGCTCGGGGCAGGGGCGGCGCTTCCAGCGCGTGGCGTGGGCAAGAAAGCCCCAGGGTGGCCGTAACATGGCGAACGTGAACAAGCCACTTGCCGTGATTACCGTGACCTATTCCCCAGGTGAGCACCTGGACACGTTCCTTTCCAGCCTGCGTACCGCAACCAGCGCTGGCACCGTGGTCATCCTTGCGGACAACGGCTCAACCGACGGCGTACCCGAGCAAGCCGCCAAAGATCACGAACATGTGGAATTCTTCCCAACAGGCGGAAACGTGGGCTACGGCACCGCGATCAACCGCGCCGTGCGCCACCTTCAGGCGCGCCGGGAGGCGGGGGAGATCAGGGGAGACTACTTCCTGTTTGCCAACCCAGATGTGGAGTTTGGCAAGGGCAGTATCGACGCGCTCATCGCCGCACTCAACGACGCCGAGCAGGCGGCTTGCGCTGGTCCGTACATCGAGCAAGAAGACGGCAGCCCATACCCTTCGGCGCGAGCGGTGCCGACGCTGCGCAATGGCATCGGCCATGCACTGTTCGGGCAGGTGTGGCCAAGCAATCCCTGGACCAAGGCCTACAAGGATGACGCCGACATGATCCAGCAACGCCCCGCGGGCTGGCTTTCCGGCTCCTGCCTGCTGGTGCGCTGGGATGCATTCGAGCAGGTGGGCGGCTTTGACGAGCGCTACTTCATGTATATGGAGGACGTTGACCTTGGGGACCGCTTTGGCCGCGCCGACTGGCAAAACCTGTTCTGCCCGCAGGCGGTGATCAGCCATGAGGTGGGTCACGCCGCCGGCAAGGTGCCCGAGCGGATGCTGCCCGCGCACCACGCCTCCGCGTACCGATTCCTGGCGGATCGTCACCCCGCAGCGTGGCAGGCGCCGCTGCGCGTGGCGCTGAAAGTTGGCCTTGGCTTGCGGGCTCGGGTTGCCGTTGCGGCGGCGCGGAGGAAGAAGCAGGAGAAGGTTTAGCCGGGCGGAGGCGGGGCGGGGGATCAGCCGCTGCTCCCCAGAAAGGCCGGAGCGGTTGGGCAAATTTGTGGCACATCTGGGGCCCAGAACCCCTCGGCCGTGGCGCGGCGTGTAAAGGTTTGCGCCATTGGCCAGATAGATTAAGTGGCAAATCGAGTTTTCGAGACTGAAGTTTGATCCTGAAGGAGTGCTCAAGGAATGTCTGCTGGGCAATTTGTGGCCCTTGGCGCGAGCGCAAATAGCGTGCCAAACGTGCCAAGCGTGCATGGCGCAACCACTGACGCAGTGATTTTGGTTGGTGGCAAGGGCACACGCCTGCGCCCGCTGACGGTATCCACCCCAAAGCCAATGCTGCCTACGGCTGGTGTGCCGTTCCTCTCACACCTGCTGGCACGCATCCAGGCCGCGGGTATTCAGCATGTGGTGCTGGGAACTTCCTTCAAGGCGGAGGTGTTTGAGGCCTACTTCGGAACCGGCGAGCAGTTCGGCCTGGAGATTGACTATGTGGTGGAGGAGCACCCGCTAGGCACCGGCGGCGGCATCCGCAACGTGTACGAGAAGCTGCGTGCAGACACCGTGATGGTGTTCAACGGCGACGTCCTGGGCGGCACCGATTTGGGCGGCATTTTGGATTACCACCATGAAAAGGATGCCGACGTCACCATGCACCTCGTGCGCGTGGCGGATCCCCGGGCCTTCGGCTGCGTGCCAACGGACGCCGATGGTCGCGTGAGCGCCTTCTTGGAAAAGACCGAGGACCCGCCAACCAACCAGATCAACGCCGGTTGCTATGTGTTCAAGCGTGAGTTGATCGCGGAAATCCCCGCAGGGCGCCCTGTTTCCGTGGAGCGTGAAACCTTCCCGCAACTGCTGGAAGATGGCCGCAAGGTGTACGGCTACGTGGATAATGCCTACTGGCGTGACATGGGAACCCCGCAGGACTTTATCCGTGGTTCTTCGGACCTGGTGCGCGGTATTGCGCCTTCGCCGCTGCTGTCCGGCATGACTGGTGAGGCCTTGGTGGATTCCACTGCGGCAGTACGGGATGGCGCACTGCTGTTCGGTGGCACCGTGGTGGGCCGCGGTTCGGAGATCGGCGCGGGCGCCAGGTTGGATGACACCGTGGTGTTTGACGGTGTGACCATTGAGCCAGGTGCGGTGATCGCGGACTCCATCATTTCCTCGGGTGCGCGGATCGGCGCAAACGCTGTGGTTTCCGGCTGCATTATTGGCGAAGGCGCCGTGGTGGGCGCACGTTGCGAGCTACGCGACGGCATGCGTGTGTGGCCCGGTGTGGTGATTCCTGATAACGGCATTCGTTTCAGTTCCGACGCCTAGCACGCGCCGATTCCCAGGGTGGTGCATGACACGCTGCTCTCAGTTTTTCTGATGGGTTTCAGCTTCAATACCGTCCCTATGGTGCCCAATCGAGAAATGGACACAATATTTAGTACCCCCGTGGCATGCCCCCGCCGCGGGGGTTCTGTGACTGTTGTGACTTGCCAATGTGTTGAACTGGGAAAATAAAATTTTCTGGCTACTAATCTTGGCTTCAGGTTGACGTGATCTTGTGTTGGCGTGTTGAATCGCAAGTGTGTAATTCGCTGCGTGGGACGCGCGGCGAAGAAATATCGGTAGAAGTTTTGAACGTATGCCGCACTGGCAATCTCGCTTGAAGCTCCAGCATGATGGGCCTTTCCTGATTCACACCTTTGGCCTTGAATCACCTGCTGGCGTTTATGGTGGGATGAAAAGCACCTATCGCGTATAGAGCGCTTTTTTGAAGTGTTGGCCCAATGAAAGAAGAGGAGGGTGGCGTGGAAGAAATCGCTGGCAATGCCGCGCCTCAAGCTCGTGCAACGCGTGAGCTGACCCTCGACGACATCTTTGGTGTTGTTGAGCAAGAGTGGCAGGAGCAGGCCCTCTGTGCTCAAACTGATCCCGAGGCATTCTTCCCGGAAAAGGGTGGTTCCACCCGCGAGGCAAAGCGCATCTGCAAGGCCTGCGCCGTGCGCGATGAGTGCCTGGAGTATGCACTCGAGCATGACGAGCGCTTTGGCATCTGGGGCGGCCTTTCCGAGCGTGAGCGCCGCCGCCTGAAGCGAGACATTATCTAAAGGGTCTCGAGGTGGCCGCGGAAGCATTCCGGCTGGCACTGAAGTAAGGCCCCAGAACTCAGCGCCCAAAGCGGATTCCATGAGAACCGCAGGGCGCTTTCCTTATTGAACTGCTCAGGGCGCGTAGTTCGGATCAATGTCCTCCGGGCGCACGTTAAGGTAATTGGCTACCAGGGACGTGAGTACTTTCGTGAGCAGCTCTTGGCGGTCCAGTGCGTGTTGCGCCCGCTGTTCGATGGGCATCCGGAAGAGCACAATCCGGGCGCGGGTTGGCCGCCCCGAAGGGTCAATGCCCGCAGGAATCACCCGGCCAAGCGGGATGGGGCCGTCCGCGGTGATCTCGTCCGGGAGTTGGTCGTGGATGCTCAGCCGCATCCTGGGAACGGTGTCCACTGCGATGTCGAGCTGCCCGAGCTGGCGGCCAAAGCGCTGTTGGAGTGGTGCGTATGCTTCCAACACGGCGGCGTCGAAACTCTCCCGCCGCGTGCGGTAGCGGGGGACCTGCGTGGGGATAAGTGGCCCCCGAACGCCTCTTCCGTGACGATTCCGATTGGGGCGAATGTGCATAGTGACCAGCCTAAAGCCTGGCTGGGACCGCGAGCGGCTCCCGCGCCGAGAAAACTCCCACTACCTAAACCTCAACTTGGGGTCTAGACTCTACTTCCGTGAATCACTTTCGACGTTGCTCCCGTCCCGGCTGCGGCAAACCCGCAGTGGCAACTTTGACCTACGCGTACCAGCAGTCCGTGGCTGTGGTTGGCCCCCTCGCCGCCAGCACGGACCCGCATAGCTGGGACCTCTGTGCCCACCACTCACAGCGCATCACCGCCCCCCTTGGCTGGGAATTGCTCCGCGTGGATGCCATCGAAGAAGACGATGAAGACCTCACCGCACTGGCCGAAGCCGTGCGTGAGGCTGGCCGCACCACCACCGGCCTGGTGGAAAACCCCAGCACCCAGCCTCCGGTATTCCCGGAACCCAACCATCCGGTATTCCGCACGGACCGCAAAGAGGCCCGCCGCGCCCACCTACGTGTGGTGCCAAGCCCTGAGAATGACGCGAACTAGGAGCGAATGAACTTCACATTCGGGCCCAATCTTTGACCGCCGTGGCTGCCCTGTGCAACCGTTGGCGGTTTTCGGCGTTGGTGCGCGTACAATGCCCTGAGGAAGAATTCGAGCAAGCCCAGCAGGTGCTTACCTGCATTGACTAAGTGGTCTTTTTCAGTGGTCTTTTTGGTTCGAATGTTGCTCGAAAGAAAGGGAAACTCCATGCGCACTCGCGAGCAGGTTGCTCAGATCATCAAGGCGTATGACGTCCGCGGGATCGTCGGCGAGCAGATTGATGAGGTATTCATCAAAGACACCGGTGCCGCATTCGGCCACCTGATGCGCCAGGAAGGCGCAAGCAAGATCGTGATCGGCTACGACATGCGGCCTTCCTCACCCAGCCTGGCGGCCGCGTTTGCGGAAGGCGCCACCGAGCAAGGTGTGGACGTCGTGATGCTTGGCCTGACCAGCACTGATGAACTGTACTACGCCTCTGGCGTGATGGACTGCCCAGGTGCCATGTTCACCGCCAGCCACAACCCCGCTGAGTACAACGGCATCAAGATGTGCCGCTCCGGCGCTCGTCCGGTGGGGCAGGAGACGGGGCTCGGCACGATCATTGACCTCCTGGTGGAGGGCGTGCCGCAGTACGACGGCGCCCAGGGCAGCATTTCGAACCGCGATGTCCTGGCGGATTACGGTGCATACCTGCGTGAGCTTGTGAACCTTTCCAACATCCGCCCACTGAAGGTGGCTGTGGACGCCGCAAACGGCATGGCCGGCCACACTGTGGAAGAGGTATTCCGCGGGCTGCCACTGGAAATTGAGCCTCTGTACTTTGAGCTCGACGGCACCTTCCCCAACCACGAAGCCAATCCCCTGGACCCGAAGAACCTCGTGGACCTGCAAGAGTTCACCCCAAAGGTAGGCGCGGACATTGGGCTTGCCTTTGATGGCGACGCCGACCGCTGCTTCGTAGTCGATGAGCGCGGCGAGCCTGTGAGCCCCTCCGCGATCTGTGGCATTGTGGCCAAGCGCTACCTCGCCGCACGCCCTGGTTCTACCATCATCCACAACCTCATCACCTCCAAGGCTGTGCCGGAGATTATTGAGGAAAACGGCGGCGCCGCAGTGCGTACCCGTGTGGGTCACTCCTTCATCAAGGCGCAGATGGCACAGACCGGTGCCGTGTTCGGTGGCGAGCACTCCGCGCACTACTACTTTTCCGAGTTCTTTAACGCGGATTCCGGCATCCTGGCAGCCATGCACGTGCTGGCAGCACTGGGTGAGCAGGACCAGCCGCTGTCCGTGATGATGGGGGAGTACACCCGCTACGCTGCTTCGGGCGAGATCAACTCGGTGCTCGCCAGTGCTGAGGCACAGAAGGAACGTACGCAGGCAGTGCTGGACGCCTTCGCTGAGCGCACTGAATCAGTGGATCATTTGGACGGCGTGACGGTGGAGCTCAAGGGCACCCCGGCGTGGTTCAATGTTCGCGCCTCCAACACCGAACCTTTGCTGCGCCTCAACGTTGAGGCGCCAACTCAGGAAGAGGTGGATGCTTTGGTGCAGGAGATTCTGGGGATCATTCGCGCTTAGGTGCGGTTTCCCGCCGAGTGTTCGAATTACTGTTCGAAAGTTTGTGAGTTTGGTGCGGCGGCGCGTCGGGGTGGCTCACTACAATGGCCACCATGGCTCGCACTGAAAGTACAGACAGCACGGATAGTTGGGACGACGGCAGCCGCTACTCCCCGGAGGCAGTGCGCTTCTTTGACATTGCCCATGAGGGAGCGCAACTGCGTAATGTGGCCCAGCAGCTTCAGCATGGGATGTTTGAGCGAGTAGGTGTGCAGCCACGCAGCTTGGTGGTAGTGGCTGGTGACCATATTTCCCACGCCGCCGCCCGTCTGGGCGCTGTTTTGCAGGCGCCTTACGCCTTTCCGGTAGTGGTGACAAAACAGATTCCGCGCTATGTGGGTGCGCTGGATGTGGTGCTGGTGGTCACGGAGCGCCGGCAATTCGAGCGCCTAGCCAATGAGATCTCGGTCGCTGCGAACAAAGGCGTTCCCGTAGTACTCGCCGCAGGCGGGGAGGGGCCCTTGCAAAACGACGCCCCCGCCTCTGTAATTACCGTTCCGCCACTGCCCGCAGTCCAAGGTCCGAGCCCCGCGCGCGTGGTAGCGCTTGTGCAAGTGCTCGCACAGAGCTTTACCCAAGAACGCAGCTTGATTGCAGAGGCATTGAGCCGTGCTGCGGAGGAAGTGGACGATGAGCTGCTGAAATGCTCACCGGAACGTGACGTATTGGTGAATCCCGCGCGCCAGCTTGCAGAGGCGGCTTTGCGCCATTCGATGCTGCACACCGGCGTTGGGCAGGACCCTTCTGCGCCTTATGATCCGGACAACGCCGCTGGGGTGACCAGCGCAATAGCGGAATTGATGGCCACACTCTGGTCCGCCCAAGGCGTACTGAGTAGCTACTTGGAGCACGACACCCTGCAAGCAAGCATGCGAGAGCTGGATCGAAGGTACCGGGAAGGGAGCCGGAATGGCACGGAACGCGATGTCTTTTATGACCCCTTCATTGACGGTGATGCAGACCCTACATCTGGGGATGGGGCCGGCGCTGGCACAGCACCGGCGGCATTGCCGATGAAAGTGTTGGTGTGGGGCGATCCCACCGTGGCGGACCCTGTTGCCCAAGAAGGAGTGGCGCTGCGCAATCTTGACCTGGCCGCCACGCTCCGTTTGGTGACCCGCGGATTCGCAGCGAGTGCCTTCTTTTAGCAATTACATATAAGCTCTATTGGGAAAATGGCGACCTACGGCAGACGCTGAGGCTTGCCAGGGCTTGCAAGGCCCAAACGTGAGGAACCAAAGGAAACAGATGCAACTGCTCACCCCGATTGCCCAGTACTACCCTTGGGGTTCGCGGACACTGATCCCGCAAATGCGCCAGGCTCAGCCCCCCGCCGCTGGCAACGCCAGCGAACAACCCAACGGGGCAGTTGCAGAGTATCTGAGTGGTGAAAAGCCAATCGCAGAACTCTGGTACGGCGCCCACCCCGGTGGGCCATCCCGCACCCCAGGCGCTCAGCAGGAAACCTTGGCGGCACTCATTGATGCTGATCCGGCGCAGCAACTAGGTGACCGGGTGATTGAAACCTATGGCGAGCGCCTTCCGTTCCTCCTGAAACTGCTGGCCGCTGACCAGCCGCTATCTCTTCAAGCGCATCCATCGTTGGAGCAGGCGAAAGAAGGCTTTGAACGAGACAACGCCGCTGGCATTCCGCTAGGTGCTGCCAACAGGAACTACAAAGACAACAACCATAAGCCGGAACTCATCGTGGCGCTCACCGAGTTCCACGCCATGGCTGGCTTCCGCCCACTGGCGAAAACCCGAAAGCTGTTCGCGGCGCTGGGCTGCACGGGATTGGATCGCTCGCTCTCCCTACTCAGCGACGACCCCGCCGCGGAATCCGAAAACCTCCGCGCCCTGTTCACCACCTGGATCTCCATCCCACAAGCAGCGCGGGTGGAGCTCATCAACTCCGTAGTGGAGTGCGCACAGGCGGTGCTAAGCGGTGCTGAAGCTGGAACGGATGTTGCTGATCAGCAGGCCGTTGAGGAATGGATGCTGGTAACATTGCGCAACATCGTGGAGCTGGCCGAACGCTACCCAGGTGACATGGGTGTCCTCGGCGCACTACTGCTCAACCACGTGGTCCTGCAGCCAGGCGAGGCCACCTACCTAGACGCCGGCAACCTGCACGCCTACGTCCGCGGCCTCGGCGTGGAAATCATGGCGAACTCAGACAACGTTCTCCGCGGCGGCCTGACTTCCAAGCACGTGGACGTCCCCGAACTCGTCCGCGTATTGCGCTTTGAATCCATTGAGGACCCCAAAATCCAACCCCAAGGCGGCGTGTACCCCATCCCCATTAAGGAATTCGCGCTGGAAAAGCGCGCCATCAACGGGGAAACCACCGTGGAACACCACGGTCCAACTATCCTCTTGGTCACCAGCGGCGAAGTAGAAATCGATGGTCAAACCCTCAGGCCTACCGACGCCGCCTGGGTAGCAGCCAACGAGGCAGCAGTGCGGGTACAGGGCGAAGGCGAAATCTTCATCGCCACCGTTGGTTAGTACGTCAGTTCAGCAACAGGAGCTGGTCGGGGGGGCTTGAGCCAACTCCCCCTCACATTCCTACTTACGCTTCTGCGCCAATTCCAATTCCAGTTCCAGTACCGGGGGAGGCTGGATCAACTGGTTCGCTCACCGGTTCCGCGGGGTCAGTTGGTGCATCGGGATCGCCGGGGACAAGCGGAAGATCTGGCTCATCAATCGGTGTAGTTATTGGTGGATCAGTGGGATCCGTAGGCCTTGGCTCAACAGGCCCAACAGGCTCAGTGGGCTCAGGGAGACCGGTGGTTGGGGGAGTGGTTGGATCTGGGTCACCTGGATTTGTGGGATCCACTGGCGGCGGCGCCGGAGAAGTGCCCGGTGGGGAAGGTTGCGGCGGATTGTACTCAGGCGAAGTTGGCTCGTTGCCCCACGTCGGTGTGGCCGGGCGATTTCCAGCGCCCTGAGTGCCCGAAGAGTTTGCAGAACCCGATCCTGAACCTGGAACCGGCGCCGGCGCGGAGATCGGAGTAGACGCAGTAACCAGCGGGATCCCTGTTTCCGCCTGCGTGCCTGATGCAGTGGAGCGGCTGCGCGGCGTCGTAAAGCCGGAGGAGAAACCTGCAGCGCCTGGCCAGGTTGAGTGCAACTGCGCATTGTCTTCGGCGCGTGCTGCAGAATCCGTTGCGCGGCGAGCGGAGTTGCGCTGAGCTGCCTGCGCGGGGTCTTGCGTGGAAGTGATCGCCGGGCCCGCATCCACCGTAGGAGCCGGTGGCTGCAGCGCATAGCGCCACACCAGCACGCCTACGAGGAGTGCTACGGTGCACCCGGCGGCGACGAACAGGAGGAGTCGGCGCGCCTGTGGGGGCTCAGCCGGGCGATGCGGACGCATGAGATTTCCTCCTGAGTGGCCTTCAAAAACACCATCACATTTTGATCACAAATCGGACACAATTCTCTCAGTAGTAGCGACGCTATCACACAACTACACCTCCTGGCACTGGTCACGGCGCATTCACGGCGCATTCGAGGGTGACAATGTGGGATACCGGCGCGCCCGGTGGGACTTGGCTTGAGCAAGTAATCACAAAGGATCTGCATGCGTTCTGCAGATTTTGCGGGTATGAAAGTGAAGTATCAGCCTGAAAAATGAAATCGACTGAAACGTGAATACCCCGTAGCACTCCGCAAGGAAAGGAACACCGGACGAATGAGCGGCTGGGACACCGAAATCTTTACTGAGGAAGCCAATACAGACTTCCTGGAGGAGCTGCTTTCCCTGGAAGCAGAAGATATTGTGGAATCTGTGCGTGATGCCTGCCTGCTCGCACAGGACCCCACCGCGGGGGAAACGGACAAACTGAACGCGCTGGCTGCTGCAACAATCGCGGCCATCTGGTCCGGCGCCCCGTACAGCTCTGGGGAAATCGTGGATGAGTATCCATTCATCAGGGAGCTCAGTGGGCAAGCCGACGAAACCTTGCGGGAGCTAGCCTCCGGGGTGTTGGAGCAGGCGGAGACTGAAGAGGACCTGGATCCCTTCCTGGAGGCGTTGAGCTAGCCGTTCCTCGGGTGGCGGCCGTAGCGGCCGTGGCGTCTGTGGCGTCAGGTGAGTCCGGTGCGTCCGGCGCGTCCGGTGTGTGCGATAGACTCTAAAACCAGCTATCCAGCAATACGGCCAACCGCCTATCCAGCTTTCCCCAAGGAGTACACCTTCACCATGGCAGCATCCTCTGACCTGACCCCGCAGACCGCACCTTTGGCCTTTAAGGTCGCAGACCTCAGCCTCGCGGAGGCAGGCCGCCACCAGATTCGTTTGGCTGAATATGAGATGCCGGGTCTGATGCAGTTGCGTGAGGAATACAAGGATGAGCAGCCGCTGCGCGGCGCCCGCATTGCTGGCTCCATCCACATGACGGTGCAGACCGCCGTCCTCATTGAAACGCTGGTTGCCTTGGGCGCTGAGGTGCGTTGGGCTTCCTGCAATATCTTCTCCACCCAGGACGAGGCAGCCGCTGCAGTTGTGGTGGGCAAGGAAGGCACCCCGGAGGATCCGCAGGGTGTGCCGGTGTTCGCCTGGAAGGGCGAGACCTTGGATGAGTACTGGTGGTGCATCAACCAGATCTTTAGCTGGGGCGAAGGCGTGCTGCCAAACATGATCCTGGATGACGGCGGTGATGCCACCATGGCCGTCATCCGCGGCCGCGAGTTTGAGCAGGCCGGCGTGGTTCCACCCGTGCAAGACGGTGATTCGGACGAGTACCAGGCGTTCCTCAACATGCTGCGCGGCGTTCTGGCGGAGGAGGGGCCCAAGTGGGATGCCATCGCCCAGGAGGTGAAGGGCGTGACGGAGGAAACCACCACCGGTGTCCACCGCCTGTACCACTTCGCCGAAGAAGGCGTGCTGCCTTTCCCTGCGATGAACGTCAATGATGCGGTGACCAAGTCCAAGTTCGACAACAAGTACGGCACGCGCCACTCACTGATCGACGGCATCAACCGCGCAACAGACATGCTCATGGGTGGCAAGAATGTGTTGATCTGCGGATATGGTGACGTCGGAAAGGGCTGCGCCGAGGCCATGGCCGGTCAGGGCGCGCGAGTGAAGGTCACAGAAGCAGACCCCATCAATGCGCTGCAGGCACTCATGGACGGCTTCCCTGTGGTCACCGTGGAGCAGGCGATCGCGGACGCGGACATCGTGATCACCGCAACCGGCAACATGGGCATCATCACCTTTGAGCACATGCTTGAGATGAAGGACCACGCGGTGCTCGGCAACATCGGCCACTTTGACAATGAGATCGACATGGCCTCGCTGCTCCACCGCACCGACGTCTCCCGCACCACCATCAAGCCGCAGGTAGACGAGTTCACCTTGCCGAACGGCCGCGCGATCATTGTGCTTTCCGAGGGCCGTCTGCTCAACCTGGGCAACGCCACTGGCCACCCCTCCTTCGTGATGTCCACCTCCTTCGCGGACCAGACCATCGCACAGATCGAGCTGTTTCAAAACGACGGCCGCTACAGCAATGAGGTGTACCGCCTTCCCAAGATCCTCGATGAAAAGGTTGCCCGCATCCACGTGGAGGCACTCGGTGGCAACATCACCGAGCTCACCAAGGAGCAGGCAGAGTACATCGGCGTGGACGTAGCCGGCCCGTACAAGCCAGAGCACTACCGCTACTAGAGCAGGGTAGGGCTTCCGGTAGCAATTTCCCGACGCCCCCAAGGCCCAAGACCCAAGGCCCAAGTTCCAAGTGTGGGGCGGGGGAAGCGGAGGGGCGTTCAGGTAGCGAAGTGGAAGGAGTAGGCGCGTGATCATTGCGATCGAGGGGATCGACGGCGCGGGGAAAAACACCCTCATGGGGGCTATCCGCGAGGCGCTCCATGCGAGCGTGCTGGCGTTCCCGCGCTACCAAGAATCGGTGCACGCGCAACTTGCCAGCAAGGCGCTGTATGGCCAGATGGGTGACCTCATCGATTCCGCATACGCCATGGCAACCCTGTTCGCCCTCGACCGCGCAGATGCCGCCCAACAGGTCCGCGCATACCAAGGCATCGCCACGGAGCACCTCCTGCTGGACCGCTACGTTGCCTCCAACGTGGCCTACAGCGTGGCCCGCACACAGGACCCGGCGATGCAGCAGTGGGTGGAGGAGCTGGAGTTCTCCACCCTCGGCGTACCCACCCCTGACCTGCAGGTATTCCTGGCCACCCCGCCTGAGTTGGCCATGGAGCGCGCGGCGCACCGTGCAAAACTGGACGCAACGAGGGAAAAAGACGCCTATGAGCAAAGCAGCAGCCTCCAACACCGCGTGGATCAGGCGTTCCACGCGCTTGCGGAAAGCAAGTGGGTTTCCCCCTGGATCGTGGTGGAGCCAAGTGATACACCGGCGGACGTTGTGCGCCGTGTGCAGCACCATCTGTCCTAGCAGTTCGGTAGCATTGCGTGTGTAGTGCTGCCTTTTTTCGGCGGCAACCCCGAATACGTCCCGCTGGTTAGTGAAAGGTGCTCCTCGTCATGGCTCACAAGATCCTCGTGGTGGATGATGACCCAGCAATCTCTGAGATGCTTTCCATCGTGCTGGAGGCTGATGGGTTTGACACCGTTGCGGTCATGGACGGCGCGGAAGCACTCGGCACCTTTGAACGCGAGCAACCAGACCTCATTCTGCTGGACCTCATGCTCCCGGGCATGAATGGCATCGATATTTGCCGTGCCATCCGCAAGGTTTCCCAGGTGCCGATCGTGATGCTCACTGCCAAAACGGACACCGTGGACGTGGTGCTGGGCCTGGAGTCCGGCGCGGATGACTATGTGAACAAGCCTTTCAAACCCAAGGAGTTGGTGGCACGCATCCGCGCGCGCCTGCGCCGCACCGAGGAAGAGGACGTGCACACCATCGAGGTTGGTGACTTGGTGATCGACGTCCCCGGCCACGTTGTGCGCCGCGGAAACGATGAGATCCCGCTCACCCCACTGGAGTTCGACCTCCTCTTGGAGCTCGCCCAAAAGCCTGGGCAAGTGTTTAGCCGCGAGGAGTTGCTGGAAAAGGTGTGGGGATACCGCAACGCCTCGGATACCCGCCTGGTGAATGTGCACGTCCAGCGCCTGCGTTCCAAGATAGAAATTGACCCCGAACGCCCGCAGATTGTGCGTACCGTCCGCGGCGTTGGATACAAGACCGGCCAGGAGTAGTTCACCACCGTGGCACAAGTGTTGCAATTCGCCACAAAGATGCGCCACCGCTTCACGGAACGGTGGCGTACCTCTTTGCAAACAAGGGTTCTGGGCTCCATCCTGGTGGCCTCTGCCGTAGTGATGCTCGTGCTCGCCTTTGTGCTGGTGAGTTTTGTGACCCAACGCCTGGTGAACACCAAACTGGAGCTGGCCAACAATGAGATCGACCGCGCTCGCGCCGCCGTTGAACTGCAAATCGACGCCACCGGCACCGCCAGTAGCACCCAAGTCCGCCTTCAATCGGCTCGCGCGGCCTTGGTGAACCAGGGCACCACCGCCGGTGACCAGGCGGTCTACGAGCCCGTGCTGATCGTCAACAACCCCGACGGCAGCGTCCTCGCATCCCCAGAGGGCTACCGCATCCCCGAACGCCTGCGGTCCTTTGTCAGCCAGGGGCAGGTGTCCTACCAGTACGCCACCATCGAGCGTGCCGACGCTTCGCCGTACAAAGCACTCATCATCGGCACCCCAACCGAAACAGACATTCCGAACCTGCAGGTGTACCTCGTGCTGTCTTTGGAGCAGGACGAGGCGACCCTCGCCCTGCTCCGTGGTCTGTTCTCCGGTGCGGCGATTGTGCTGGTGGTCCTCCTGGTGGGCATCGCCTGGCTGCTCACGCAGCAGGTGATCACCCCGGTGCGTTCCGCGAGCCGCATCGCCGAGCGCTTCAGCTCTGGGCACCTGCGCGAACGCATGGTGGTGGACGGTGAAGATGAGATGGCCCGCCTCGCCGTGAGCTTCAATGCCATGGCGGAATCCTTGAGCAAACAGATCAATCAGCTTGAGGAGTACGGCAACCTGCAAAAGCAGTTCACCTCTGACGTGTCACATGAGCTGCGCAGCCCGCTGACCACGGTCCGCATGGCCGCGGACATGATCGTGGATGATGCCGAGCACTTGCCAGCCAGTACCCGCCGGGCCTCTGAGTTGATGGTCCACGAGCTGGACCGGTTTGAGTCCCTGCTCAATGACCTGTTGGAGATTTCCCGCCACGACGCCGGCGTGGCCGACCTCGCCACCAGCTCCATTGATCTGCGCCAGTGCGTGCAAGCCGCGGTGCAGCAAACCGAACACATTGCGGCAAAGCTCAACGTTCCCGTCCACGTGGACATGCCAGACGAGCCGGTGCGAATCAATGGCGATTCCCGCCGAATCGAACGCATCCTGCGAAATCTGCTGGCCAACGCCCTTGACCACTCCGAGGGTAACCCGGTGGAGTTGACCTTGAAGGAAAACGAATACGCCGTGGGCGTGGCCGTGGTGGACCACGGTGTGGGCCTGGAATACGGCCAGGAAGATTTGGTGTTCAACCGCTTCTGGCGCGCCGACCCCTCCCGCAAACGCCACTCCGGCGGTACCGGCCTTGGCCTAGCTATTTCCCTAGAGGACACCCGCCTCCACGGCGGCACCCTGGACGCTGCCGGTATGAAGTCGGTAGGCACCATGTTCCGCCTCATCCTGCCCCGTGAGCCTGGGCAGGAGATCATCGAACCGCCAATTGTCCTCGAAGCGCCGAAGGAGCGCTATGTGGACGTCACGCCAGCCATCGCCGATGCCCCAAACGCAACCGCCGCGGAACACAATGAAATTGAGGTTGATGAGGACGCCGTGGATGAGGCCGAGCTCGCCGCAGCATACGATCCAGACCTCGACGGGCCAGACCTCGACGGCCCGGCGCACCTTGGGGAACCCGCGTCTGAATCCGAGGAGGGCAACCATGCGTAACTTCAGGTGGCGCTCACCGAATCCGAATCCGAATCCGAGTCCGTCTCCGGGTTCTCAACTAGCGCCCCGCAGCGCACGAGCCGACGCCGCGTGTGAGCCGGCCCCGCGCTGGCGCCGGGCAGCGTCGGCAAGCGGACTTGTGCTGGTGTGCTCCCTGACCTTGGGTGCCTGCGCCTCGCTACCGAGCAATTCCGAGCCGCAGGTGCTGCGCGCCTTTGAGGGATCCGCGGAGCAGGCGCAGGTAGGCCCGATTCAAGATCGTGACCCGGACCTGCTGCTGCGTGATTTCTACATTGCGAGCTCGGACCCTTCGCAGTCCTACTCAAACGCCCGGAGCTTCCTCACGCCGGCCGCCAGCGAAACCTGGAATCCTGGCAGCGAGATCGTGGTGGTGGACCGCTTTGAGATCAACTCGGTGAACCTGGAGACGGAGCGGCGCAGCTATGAGGTGCGTGGCACGATCGTCGGTTCTATCACGGAAGGTGGCGCCTACCGGCCACGGCAGGAGACGTTTACGGACAGGGTGACGCTGCAGCGCATCGACGGGCAGTGGCGCCTGGATGAGCTAGGCAACCAGATTGTGTTTGAGCGCTCTGAGCTGCGTAATCGTTATAATCCCCGCGGCGTGTACTTCTTTGACCCCTCGGGCAAGGTGCTGGTGCAGGATCGCCGCTGGCTGTTCACGGGGATGTCCAACCTGGATTCCTCTCTGATGCAGCTTCTGGTGGCGGGGCCTTCTGCGGACCTCGCGCCGGGGGTGATCGATGAGCTGCCGGATACCGCGGCCTATGCAGGCAACTCCGACGGCGTGTACCAATTCACCGGCATGGTGGGCATGGCCGAAGATGCGCTACGCCGTTTCCTTGGACAGGCAGTGTGGACGCTCGCTATGGCGGAAGTCCCAGGTCCGTACCGGTTCCGCTTTGACGGCGAGGACGTGCCGGGCCCGCTCGGCGAAACTGAATTCACCGCCGATTCCTTCCCTGAGTACAACCCGCAGGCAACCCCAAACGCTGTGAGCCAGGTGTACTCCCTGACCGGCGGTGTGTTGTACCAGCTCAGTGACGATGCCGTGCAAAGGGTTGGCGGGGACTTCACCACGCTCAACACGTTGGAGTCGGCACGAGTGGCGGCTACCAACAATACGATCGCGGCGGTGCAGGTGACCGGAGACGGTGCAGGCGGCGAACGCGCGCTCGTGGTGGGTGCGATTGGCGGAGACGTGACCGAGGTTCTCCGCGCGCAGCGCATCTCCCAACCCACCTTTGAGCAGGGCGGAACAAGCGCCTGGGCAGTGGTGGACGGGGAGACGTTGGTGCGCGTCTCACGCTCGGCGGAAACCGGCGAGATCTCCACCAATGAAGTAGATATTTCCGCCCTCGGCGCTGACATCGGTGACCTCTCCCAATTCCAGCTCTCCCCAACCGGCGTGCGCGCGGCGTTCATCATGGACGGCCGCGTGTACACCGCCGTGGTGGCGCGGCCCAACGCGGGGGAGCGCAGGCTCACCAGCATCCAGGAGGTAGCTGCCGCAATCGGCGACACCGCCACCGCCCTGGACTGGCAGATGGACGGCTCCCTGGTAGTAGGAACCGCGAACTCCGAGGCCCCCGTATGGGCTGTGGCCGCCGACGGTGCAACCGTAGCCCCGCTGCCCAGCGGCAACATTGTGGCCCCCGTGCTCTCCGTTGCCGCCGGGCCATCGATGCTCTACGTCACCGACAACCGCGCGGCCCTCGAGCTCCCCAACGGCGGCACCACCGCCAGCTACTGGCGCGAAGTCCAGGGCCTGGAAGGCAACCGCTCCATCATGCTGGTCACTCGCTAGAATTGGCCCCATGTGGGGATTGGGGGAACTACTCTTGCCGCGGCGCTGCGTGGGCTGCAACGCGCCGGGCCACACCATGTGTGCTGCTTGCCTGCGGGAATGGCGCAGTCCGCCGGGTAGGATCAGCACGCGCAGCTTCGCGCATTGGCCGCTGTGGGCGCTCGGGCCCATGAGCGAGGTCCGCAGCCGCACCGTGGTGCATTACAAAGAGCGAGGGCGTGCCGACGCCGCCCAGTACCTCGGGGCAATCACGCAGTCGGCGGTGTCACGGTTGATTGAGCAAGGGCATGTGAGCGGCCAGGTGGTGCTCGTGCCCGCGCCGAGTAAGCGCAGCTCAGCGCGGGCGCGCGGCGGTGACCACATGGCCCGTGCGCTCGCACACTGCAGTTTCCCCTATGTGCAGGCCCTCTACCACAGTGAGCAGGCCCTGGAGTCTGTGGGACTGAGCGCGCAGGCGCGTCGGCAAAACATGCAACAGGCGGTTCGCCTCGCCCCCGAAGCCGCCCTCCTGCGCGGGCGGGAGGTGCTCTTGGTGGACGATGTGATCACAACGGGGGCAACGCTCATTGCGGCGGCAAGTGCTCTCAGCAGCGCAGGAGCGAAGGTGGCAGGGGGATTGGGGTGGATCAGTGCGTGATGCAGCTCCAACTTTTAGCGAACTTGTTATGACCAGATGTATCCTTGGATGTGGAAGTTGATCCCCGCCATAGTTGGGTGGAGTGAGTAATCCGATTCACCTCCGCCAGGGCGGCTGAACAGGAAGGTACGTGATTATGTCCACGCCTGCTGCAAACAACGAGACGCTCTCCCCAGAGGTCCAGGTTTCCATTACTGGTCGCAACGTTGAGGTGCCAGAGCACTTCGCGGAACGGGTCAACGCAAAACTGGCAAAGATTGCACGTTTGGATCCCACCCTCACCTTCTTCCACGTAGAGCTCCAGCACGAGCCAAACCCACGCCGCTCCGATGCCTCCGACCGCATCCAGATCACCGCAACCGGCAAGGGGCACATCGCACGAGCTGAGGCGAAGGAAGATAGCTTCTACGCCGCACTGGAAACCGCACTCGCCCGCATGGAGCGCTCGCTGCGCAAGGTGAAGGCTCGCCGTTCCATCTCCCTTTCCGGCCACCGCGCCCCAATGAGCACCGGCGAGGCAGCTGCAGCGCTCGTGCAGGAAGCCGAGGAGGCACGCGCGGAGAATCAGTACGACACCGACCCATACGCCGACATGGTCGAGGATGTAGTGCCAGGCCAGATCGTGCGTACCAAGGAGCACGAGGCCACCCCAATGAGCGTGGACGACGCCCTCTCCGAGATGGAGCTCGTTGGCCACGACTTCTACCTCTTCATCAACGAGGAGAACAACCAGCCATCCGTGGTGTACCGTCGCCACGCCTTTGACTACGGCTTGATCTCCTTGAAGAACGCTGAATAGGTGCTGGTGAGCACTTGATTTGGAAGCCCACCTGGTGGTGGGCTTCCTTTTTTGTGGGGTTGGGGGGGTTGGTGTGCTGGTGTGTCGGGGTGCTGGCGTGTTGGTCGATAGGACGCGTTGGTCGATAGCTCAAAGTCGATAGGACGCGGATTTCCCCGAAAATAGCCGTCCTATCGACCAACGCAACGGCCTATCGACTTTAAGCCATCGACCAACGCCTAAACCAACGCCTAAACCAAGGCCTAATCCAACGCCTAAACCCCCACGCAGAGGCGCTCACGCCAGGCGCACCACCAACCCCAAAGCATGAGGTTTCTTAATGTGGCCTTAACGCGTACAATCAGAAGACTGTATGTGTGCCCAGTATTTCGGGTGCTTTGGAGCTCCCGCAGTTGGGGACGCGGAACGAAGCGCCGGCTAGATCATGGGCGCGGCCTAGCGGCAAGTAAGCAACTAGCAAAAGCAACAAGCAAAGAAGGAATCTTTCGTGTTCGGACTTTCTAAGATCCTCCGCATGGGCGAGGGACGCGCTGTGAAGCGCCTCGACCACATTGCCAAGGAAGTAGCGGCTCTCGACGAGGAGTACGCAGCGCTCTCCGATGAGGAACTGAAGGCCAAGACCGCTGAGTTCAAGGAGCGGATCGCAAACGGTGAAACCGTAGACGATCTGCTCCTTGAGGCGTTTGCCACCGCTCGCGAGGCTTCCTGGCGTGTGCTCGGTCAGAAGCACTACCACGTCCAGATTATGGGCGGCGCGGCGTTGCACTTTGGCAACGTTGCTGAGATGCGCACCGGTGAGGGTAAGACCCTGACCTGTGTGCTCCCCGCGTACCTCAACGCCCTGGAGGGCAAGGGTGTGCACGTGGTGACGGTGAACGACTACCTGGCCAAGCGCGACGCCGAGTGGATGGGCCGCGTCCACCGATTCCTCGGCCTGGAGGTGGGCGTCATCCTTTCCGATATGCGCCCTGAGCAGCGCCGCGTTGCTTACAATGCTGACATCACCTACGGCACCAACAACGAGCTGGGCTTCGACTACCTGCGTGACAACATGGTCCGCAACCTCAACGAGGCGGTGCAGCGTGACCACCACTACGCCATCGTGGACGAGGTGGACTCCATCCTCATTGATGAGGCCCGCACCCCACTCATCATCTCCGGACCTGTTGACGGTTCCTCCCAGTGGTATGGCGTGTTCGCCCAGATCGCGCCTCGCTTGAAGGAGGACATCCACTATGAGATTGACCGCCGCAAGCGCACCGTCGGCATTAAGGAAGAGGGTGTTGAGTTCGTTGAGGATCAGCTCGGCATCGACAACCTCTACGCCCCTGAGCACTCCCAGTTGGTGAGCTACCTCAACAACGCCATCAAGGCGCAGGAGCTGTTTACCAGGGACAAGGACTACATCGTGCGCAACGGTGAAGTGCTCATTGTGGATGATTTCACCGGCCGTGTGCTCGCGGGCCGCCGCTACAACGAGGGCATGCACCAGGCGATTGAAGCCAAGGAGGGGGTGGAGATCAAGAATGAAAACCAGACCCTGGCAACCATCACCCTGCAGAACTACTTCCGCCTCTACGAAAAGCTCTCCGGTATGACGGGTACCGCAGAGACCGAGGCTGCTGAGCTCCACCAGATCTACAAGCTCAACGTGATCCCGATCCCCACTAACCGCCCGAACCAGCGTGAGGACCTCTCCGACCTGGTCTACAAGACCCAGGAAGCAAAGTTTGCAGCGGTGGTGGATGACATCGCCGAGCGCGTGGACAAGGGCCAGCCGGTGCTGGTGGGTACCACCTCCGTGGAGCGCTCCGAGTACCTCTCCAAGCTGCTGCAGCGTCGCGGCATTAAGCACTCGGTGCTCAATGCGAAGTTCCACGAGCAGGAGGCGCAGATCGTCGCCCGTGCCGGCCTGCCAAGTGCCGTGACGGTGGCCACCAACATGGCCGGCCGCGGTACGGACATTGTGCTCGGCGGCAACGCGGACATTATTGCAGACATCAACTTGCGTGAACGCGGCCTTGACCCGGTGGAAAAGGCTGAGGAGTACGAGGCAGCCTGGGATGATGAGCTGGCCAAGGTCAAGGAGCGGGGCCAGAAGCTCGCTGAGCAGGTTCGTGAAGCCGGTGGTCTGTATGTGCTGGGCACGGAGCGCCATGAGTCCCGTCGTATTGACAACCAGCTTCGTGGCCGCGCCGGCCGCCAGGGCGACCCAGGTACCACCCGCTTCTACCTGTCCATGCGCGATGACCTGATGCTGCGCTTCATGGGCCCACAGATGGAGTCCCTGATGAACCGCCTCAACGTGCCAGATGATGTGCCAATTGAGGCCAAGATGGTGACCAACTCCATCAAGGGCGCGCAGGCCCAGGTGGAGAACCAAAACTTTGAGATGCGCAAGAACGTGCTCAAGTATGACGAAGTGATGAATGAGCAGCGCAAGGTCATCTACTCTGAGCGCCGCGCGATCCTGGAGTCTGCGGACATCGGTGAGAACGTGCAATCCATGATCGACGACACCGTCTCAGCCTATGTCGATGGTGCAACCGCCAGCGGCTATGTGGAGGACTGGGACCTGGAGAGCCTCTGGAACGCACTAGAATCCCTCTATGGCCCATCCGTGGATTACCAGGCGCTCATCGACGATGACGTCCACGGGGCCAAGGGCGAGCTCTCCGCAGAGGACCTCCGCACTGTGGTGCTGGAGGATGCCCACAAGCAATACGAGGAGCTTGAGTCCAACGTGGCTGCAATTGGCGGCCCGGAGCAGATGCGCAACCTGGAACGCATGGTGATCCTCCCGGTGATCGACCAGAAGTGGCGCGAACACCTCTACGAGATGGACTACCTCAAGGAGGGTATTGGCCTGCGCGCAATGGCACAGCGTGACCCGCTGGTGGAATACCAGAAGGAGGGTGGCGACATGTTCAATGCCATGAAGGACGGCATCAAGGAAGAAACGGTGCGCCAACTGTTCCTGCTGCGCAAGCAGTTCCAGGCGCCAGCGCCGACCATCACTGTTGCTGGAGATGACCAGCCAGACGGCGGCGTGCCCACCGCCCCAGTGGTAGGCGGCTAAGGCCCCAGGCTAAGGCCGGCACATAGGCGTTTAAAGCACCCTGAAGGATCGCAACTGCAATCCCAGGGTGCTTTCCTCATCGGCGGCCACCATGGCGGCGTAGCCCAGGTGGATGTCTTGGCCCGCGATGGTTGCTGAGCCGAGGGCATCGATGCGCTGTGAACGCACGCGCAGGTGCATGGACATTTTGGTGATCGCCCCGCCCTGGGCGGTTCCGCGCCGCCTGGCTCGGATGCTACGCAGCACCGGAGGGGCAAAGAGGGAGGGGCTGAGGCGGCGGACGTCGATAAGCCCGAAGCTCGCAGCCAGCGCAACCTCGATGAGGTGCCGGACCTTGCGCTGCACCTCCTGCGGGAGCTCCTGGTACGGGGCAGGCGGCGGGGAGGGGGAGTGCAGGCGCTCGGGGTTGAGAACTTTGAGCATGGCGCGCCCGGGGATGGGCTCCAGGGCTTGGGCCGTATGCTCAGGCACCGAAGGGGGAAGGTCCATAGTGGTCTTTCTTGCGTGGCAGGCAAAGCGACCGGTCAATCTTGTACCCCCAAGCTTTTGCGGATTGCGTGCGCTGGGGGAGCGAGAAAAGTATGAAACAGTATGCAACAATGGGCATGGTTTGCGCGCGGCTCGCACACGGGTGCTGGGGCGCAGTAAAAGCTCTCCTAAGAGCGCAAGTAATAGCATAGTGAAAACCCGCCACATTGAGGCCGTTTCATCAGCGTGAGTGCCCTCCTGGCGGGTCGAGTTTTGGAATTTTTCGAGGTGGTAGAAGGCGTGCGTGGCTTAATCGTGGACTATGTGGGAGTCCTGGACGGCTCGGAGGAGGAGCAGCGCCGGTGGCGGAGGCTTCTCCAGGCAGCGCGAGCAAACGGTGTGGCCACCGCAATCCTTTCCAATGACCCAGGTGGCCCAGGTGCGGCGCCCATCCGCGCGTTCGAAGAGCAGGGCTTGGTGGATGCAGTGCTGCTTTCCGGGGAAATTGGGGCGGACAAGCCCGACCAGGAAGCGTTCCGGGCCGCTGCGGATGCGTTAGGGCTGCCCATGAGCGATTGTGTGATGGTGGACGATTCCATCCTCAACGTGCGCGGCGCGGTGGAAAGCGGCCTGGTGGGGGTGTTCTACCAGCAGTTTGAGCGTTCCGTGGTGGAAATTACTGGCCTGTTTGGCATTGAAGGAGAGTTCTAGCATGCGCGTGTTCATCCCCGCTACCTTTGACATCCTCGCCGAGCTCGCAGAAAACGGCGCCTTCCACGCCCGCTCCGGCTACGGCTTCGCGGTGACCCCGGCGCTGCGCGAGTTCTTCACCGAGGGTGAGGACGAGGAGCTCAGCGAGATTGCGTTTGACGACGCGGCCCGGGCGTCCCTGCGGCTCCTGGCCACAGGCGAGGCAGGGCGCTACCCTCATCGCCGTGTGGTGATCTCCGTGGATATTGACGATTCCAAGGTGGCGCTGTACCCCGATGGTGGGGAAGCGGTAGTCAAGCTTGCTGAGCCTGAGGTGAAGCTTGCCCAGCTCGCGGCGATTCACGTGGACCTAGAGGCCGCTGAGGAGGCCACCGCCAAGGCTGTGGAGCTGGTGGATGCAGCAGACCTCGGCGATGAGGACGCGGAGCTTGCGGTTGGCGACGCCCTAGACAACTTCATGGCGTGGTACGACCCCTCCGAGCTCGCCATGCTCATGCTCTAGGTGGTGGTGGCAGGGGCGTGAGCTTCGCGCCTAGGCTGGGGTGGTACATCTTCCACAGCTCAGAGCGAGGCGAATCAATGGCACCCCAAACACAACACCGAACCCAGGAAACACTCGAGCTTGACCTGTTGGTCATCGGCTTTGGCAAGGCCGGCAAGACCATTGCGATGAAGCGCGCCAAGGCGGGGGACCGCGTGGCCATCGTGGAAAAGCTGCCGTCGATGTATGGCGGCACCTGCATTAACATCGCCTGCGTTCCCACCAAGCGGCTGCTGGAAAGTGCCGCCGCTGGGCTGGAATACCTTGAGGCTAAAGAAGACCGCAATGGCTTTATTGCCAAGCTGAACGCGGCCAACAAGGCGATGGCTGAAGGCGCTGGGGCGCTGGTTATTGACGGGCACGCCAGATTTGTGGGCCCGCACACGGTGCAGGTCACGGGCGAGGGCGAGCTTCTGGAGATCACCGCGCAGACGGTAGTGATCAACACCGGTGCTGCCTCCTCAGTGGAGGTGGATGAGCGCCTGCATGATTCCACCAGCATCCAGCAGCTTGCTGCCAAGCCGGCTTCGCTGGGCATCGTGGGTGCCGGGCCGATTGGCATTGAGTTTGCCACCATGTTCAACGAGTTCGGCGTGCCCGTGACCTTGTACAACGGCTCCAAGGAGTTCTTGGGTTTCCTCGACCCAGAGATCGCCCAAGCGGTGCGCGAGCACTTGGAGAGTCAGGGCATCACCATCAAGGATGAAAAGGTTGCTGACCCGAAAGCGCTACCAGAGGAGAAGGTGCTCATGGCGGTGGGACGCAAGCCCGTGGTGGAGGATCTGGGCCTTGATGCCGCTGGGGTGCGCTACTCCGCAGACGGCATTGAGGTGGATGAGCGCTGCCGGACGTCGGTAGACGGAGTGTACGCGGTGGGTGACGTCACCGGCGCCCCGCAATTTACCTACCTTTCCTACGACGACCACCGCGTGGTCATGGCTGATCGCTGGGGGTCGGGGAGTGAGCCACGAACCCGGGCTGGCCGGATTTACCCCCGCACCACCTTCAGTAACCCGCCGCTTTCCACCATCGGACTGAGTGAGCGGGAAGCCCGTGAACAGGGCTTTGAGGTGGAGGTTCGCCAGGCCAAGGTGGCTGATCTGGCTATTGTGCCGCGGCCGAAGATCCTCAAGCAGCCCGAAGGCGTGGTGCAGTTTGTGCTGGATGCAGGCACAAACCAGATCCTCGGCGCGGTGTTGTTCTGTGTGGATTCCCAGGAGCTCATCAATACTGTGGCGGTGGCGATGCGCGCCGGGATCACCGCGAGTGAGTTGGGCGATGGCATTTTCACGCACCCGTCTACGTCGGAAATTTTCAACGCCCTGTTGGCGTAGCAGTGGCAGCGGTGGATCTTAAGGAAAAATTACCTTTGACAATAAAACTTACTCTTGCGTAGGATACTGGAACGTAAGTTTCACCTATGTGCGGAAGAGGTTGCCCGTTGAAGCAACGCACCACCGATGGCCTTGCACGCGTGCGAGGCCTTTTGCATAGATTCACCACGCCATTGCTCCCGGATGACTACTCGGTGTTGCTCAACCCCCTGTGGTCCACGCGTGAGCTACGCGGAAAAATTGATTCCGTGGAGCGTCAGGGCGACGCCGTCCACCTGCGCATCACCCCAGGTTGGGGAGTGCCTACCCACTTTGAGGCCGGGCAGTACATCGGAATTGGGGTGGAGGTAGACGGGCGCTACACCTGGCGCAGCTACTCGCTCACCAACGCCCCGACGCCTGAAGACGGCACGCTCAGCATTACCGTGCGCGCGGTGGAAAAAGGCAAGCTCTCCAACCACTTGGTGGGCACTGCGACGCCGGGAACCACCGTGCGTTTAGCAGCCCCAGCAGGGGATTTCCACTTAAGCGACCCGCCACCGGCGCAACTCGCCTTTGTCACCGCCGGCACGGGCATCACCCCGATCATTTCCATGCTTCGCACGATGGAGCAGCGCGGCCAGTTCGGTGCCACGAACGTAGCCGTGGTGTATTCCTCGCGCCACGAAAGCGAGCAACTGTTCACCGAGGAGCTGCAGCGCTTCGCCGAAACCTACCCGGAAAACTTCACCCTGGTCACCCGCATTACCTCGGAAAGTTCGCGCATCACGCCGGAAAACATCGAGCAGTTCGTCCCGGACATTACGCAGCGCACCATCTACGCTTGCGGCCCCTCGGCAATGCTCGACGACTTCGAATCCTGGGCCAAGGCCAAAGGCGTCACCCTGCGCACGGAGCGCTTCTCCCTGGAGCGGGAGTCCGACGCTGAAGGCGGCACCATTACGTTCCCGTCCGGCCGCAGCGTCACCGTGGACGGCGCAACCACGGTCCTTGAGGCTAGTGAGCAAGCCGGGGCCCAGTTGCCCTTTGGCTGCCGGATGGGCATCTGCCACACCTGCACCCGAACCCTCGCTGAGGGGCATGCGATGGACCTGCGCACCGGGGAGGAACACGAGCCGGGCTCAAGGTTCCGCACCTGTGTATCCGTGGCCTGCGGGGACATTACGGTCCAGTAGCGCCAACACACCAACCACAACATTCAAGGAAAGTACCGAACACATCATGGCAATTGACAACATCAAGGCCTACGCGCACCTCAGCGATGAGGACATCGCGGAAATCGGCCGCAGGCTGGACGCCATCAGGGAAGAGGTCGAGCAGGACCTCGGCCCACGAGACGTCGCCTACATCAAAAACCTCATCCGCACCCAGCGCAGCCTGGAGGCGGCGGGGCGCATCGCCCTCATTTTCTCCGGGAACCGTGCCGCCTGGTGGGCGGGCACCAGCATGCTCACCTTGGCCAAGATCCTGGAAAACTTGGAGATCGGCCACAACGTGCTGCACGGCCAGTGGGACTGGATGAACGACCCCGAAATCCACTCCACCACCTGGGAATGGGACATCGTGTGCCCCTCCTCCCAGTGGATGCACTCCCACAACTACGTCCACCACACCTACACCAACGTCCTTGGCATGGACAATGACGTGGGATACGGCATCCTGCGCGTGACCCGCGACCGCAAGTGGGGCCCATTGCACGCATTCCAGCCGGTGGTGAACACCGTGCTTGCCTCCATGTTCCAGTGGGCCGTGGGCTACTACGACGTGGAGCTGGGCCGCTTCTTCAGCGGGCGCTCCTCGTGGGAGGACACCAGGGAAAAGTTCTGGGAAACCACCCGCAAAGCCGGCCGTCAAACGGCGCGCGACTACGTGCTCTACCCGGCGCTCGCGGGCAAGAACTACCCGAAGGCAGTGGCCGCGAACGCCGTAGCCAACTTTGCCCGCTCCGTATGGGCATACGCTGTGATTTTCTGCGGCCACTTCCCAGATGAGGTGGAAACCTTCACCAAGGAGCAGTTCCGTAACGAGGACCACAACCAGTGGTACCTGCGCCAGATGCTTGGGTCGGCAAACTTCCACGGCGGCTGGCTGCTCACCATCATGTCTGGCAACCTCAACTACCAGATTGAGCACCATTTGTTCCCAGACCTGCCCTCCAACCGCTTGGCGGCGGTGGGGAAGAAGGTCCAGGCGGTGTGCCAGGAATTCGATCTTCCCTACAACGTGGATTCCTTCCCGGTGCAGTTGTTCAAGGTGCAAAAGACTCTGCTCAAGCTCACCCTGCCCAACAAGTTCCTGCTGGCAAGCCCGGACAACGCGCCGGAGGTGCGCTCCAACCGGGCATTCGAGCCAGTGGAGGACCAGCTCTGGGAAGGCGAGCAGCAGGGGCGCCGCTCCGGGCTCAAGACGGGCCTCGGACTCATCAAGAAACTGCGCCCAACCGTGAAGGATGCAATCCGCATTTATTCCGGCCGCATCCCCAGCAAGGCTGCCGCAGCGCGCGCTGCCTAAGGGTGGGGGCCTGGCGCCTTCCATTTGCGTGCCTGGGGCGGCGTCGGAACGCTTCGCGGGAATACGCCGCCCGGCTTTGGGGGTTGAACAGATCATGACTGACTTGTTCCAACCAGCCCAGGCGGGTGCGCTGCGTCTGGCGAACCGCATCACCATGGCCCCACTGACCAGGAAGCGCGCTGGTGAAGACGGCGTCCCCACCGACCTCCACGTTGAGTATTATGCGCAGCGGGCGTCGGTGGGATTTTTGGTAACAGAGGGCACCTTCCCGAGTTTCCGGTCCAGGGGTTTTGAGGGCCAGGCTGGCATTGCCAACGCCGAGCAGCAGGAAGGGTGGCGTCGGGTTGCGCGCGCCGTGCACGATCGCGGAGGAGTGCTGGTGATGCAAGTGATGCATGCCGGTAGGATGGCGCCGCCTCCCCTCACTCGCGGGGAGGAGCCGGAGGCGCCCTCGGCGATCGCGCCCGGCGTTTCCGTGCATACCCCGCAAGGCAAAATGGAGCTGCCAGTACCCCGGGCGCTGGAAACGTCAGAGCTCAACCGGGTGATCGAGGAGTTCGTGGCTGGTGCCCGCCGCGCAATCGACGCCGGTGTGGACGCCGTAGAAATCCACGGCGCCAACGGCTACCTGCTGCACGAGTTCCTCTCCCCGGTTTCCAACACGCGTACCGACGCCTACGGTGGCACGCCCCAGGCACGCGCACGGTTTGTGGTGGAGCTGGTGCGCGCGGTGGCCGCAGAAGTGGGCGCAGACCGCGTGGGCCTGCGCATTTCCCCAGAACACAACATCCAAGGCGTATTGGAGGAAGATCCGCAGGATGCCTTGGCAACCTACGAAGCCTTAATTGAAGGCATCAAGGACCTGGGCCTTGCCTACCTTTCCATCCTGCACAAAGACTACAAGGGCGAGCTGGTGACGCGGCTGCGTGAGCTGTTCGGCGGCTTTGTGGTGCTCAATTCCGGCTTCCAGGAGGTCACCGACCTCACAGAGGCCGAGGACATCATGGGGTCCGGCCTTGCCGATGCCGTAGCCGTGGGCCGCGAGCTTATTGCGAACCCAGACTTGGTTCGGCGTTGGCGCGAGGGCCTGGAGCTCAATCCGATTGACTTTGACACCTTCTACACCCCAGGTGAGCACGGGTACACGGACTATCCGTTCGCGTCCGCTGAAGCCTAACCGCAGCTCGGGCTACTCCCAATCAACGTTGGTGCGCAGCGCGGCGAGCAGCTTGCGCACCGCTTGCACCCGACGTCCCGTGGGGGAATCCTCCGCAAAGGAATCCAACGCGCACTCTGGGTCGGCCGGGGGACCCGCATGGGTGCAGCCGCGCGGGCAGTCCTCCACGGCCTGGCGGAGATCCTCGAATACGCCGACCACGGTATCTGCGTCCACATGGGCTAGGCCGAAGGAACGGATGCCGGGGGTATCAATAATCCAGCCACCTGCGTCCAGTGGGAACGCCACCGCCTGAGTGGAGGTGTGCCGGCCCTTGCCCACTGAGGAGACCTCCCCGGTTTCCCTCTGGGCGTGCGGGACAATGCGGTTTACCAGCGTGGATTTGCCCACCCCGGAATGGCCGATCAACGCGCTGGTGTGATTATTCACCACATCCATCACGGCATCCAGGGGGTCATTGATGCCGCAGATCACCACGGGGACGTCGAGGGAGGCGAACTCGGAGGCGAACTCGGTGGGATCGGCGAGGTCGGACTTGGTCAGGCAGATCACCGGCTGCAAGTTGCCCACAAAGGCCGCCACCAGGGCGCGTTCCACAAACCCGGAGCGTGGCGGCGGGTCCGCAACGGCGCACACGATGAGCAGCCGTTCGGCGTTGGCCACCACGATGCGTTCGTAGGGGTCGGTGTCGTCTGCCGTGCGGCGCAGCACACTGGAGCGTTCCTCCAACTTGACGATCCTCGCCAGGCTGCCGGGCCTACCGGAGGTATCACCAACCACACCTACGCGGTCACCAACCTCCACGGCGGTGCGGCCCATCTCGCGTGCGCGCATGCACACGATGGGGTTGTGGCGATCCTCGCCATCCAGAACCACACCCCAGCGCCCGCGGTCTTTGGTGACCACCATGCCAAAACGGGCATCGGCGTGCGTCGGACGATCCTTGGTGCGTGGCCGCGAACCTTTGCCGGGGCGCACCTTGACGTCGGACTCGTCCCAGCGCCTAGCCACGAAGCATCGTGTCCCACATCGTGGGGAAGTCCGGGAGCGTCTTTGAGGTGGTGTGGATGTCTTGCACCTCCACACCCGGCACCTTCAGCCCGATAATCGCGCCGGCCGTGGCCATGCGGTGGTCCGCGTAGGAATGCCACTTGCCGGCGTGCAGCGGAGCTGGAGTAATCTCCAGGCCGTCTGGCAGCTCCTTGCAGTTTCCGCCCAAGTTATTGATCTCATGCGTGAGTGCTGCCAAGCGATCCGTTTCATGCCCGCGAAGGTGGGCGATGCCCGTGAGCCTCGAAGGGGTGGAGGCCAGCGCGGCCATGGCGGCCACGGTGGGTGTGAGCTCGCCGATGTCACCCATATCCAGGTCAATGCCGCGTAGCGGCTGGCTGGAATTGGAGCTGGGGTCGGAAACAGGGCCGGTGACGCTGAGCACCCCATCCTCCAGGGTCACGGTGGCGCCCATGCGCTCGGCGATCTCCCGGAACGCATCCCCTGGCTGGGTGGTCTGTGAAGGCCAGTGAGGCACACGAACGGTGGAGCCGGTGACGGCCGCCGCCGCCAAGAACGGGGTGGCATTGGAGAGGTCTGGTTCGATGTTCCACTCGCGGCCCGCGATCTCGCCGGGAGCGACGCTCCACTCATTTGACCCATTGGTGGTGACCGTCACCCCGGCCTCACGCAGCATGGCAATGGTCATCTCGATGTGCGGCATGCTGGGCAGGAACTCGCCAACGTGGCGCACGGTGATGCCCTGCTCAAAGCGGGCGCCGGCAAGCAGGAGGCCGGAGACAAACTGGGAGGAACCCGAGGCATCGATTTCCACGAGCCCACCTTTAGCACCGCCGGCGCCGTGGACGTCGAAAGGCAAAGAATGCCCCTCTACCTGCACGCCGAGGCTGCGCAGCGCGTCGAGGATCACGCCCATGGGGCGGTTGCGGGCGTATTCGTCGCCGTCGAAGCGCACCGTGCCCTCTGCGAACGCGGCAACCGGTGGGACGAAGCGCATCACCGTGCCCGCCAGGCCGCAGTCCACCTCACCGGCGTGGAGGGTACCCGGTGCGGGGACCGGGGTGACGCGGAAGCTGAACGGGCCGGCGTCCGGGGCTGCCTCGATGTCCACGCCCATGGCGCGCAGGCCGGCGATCATCAGGTCGGAGTCGCGGGAACGCAGCGCACCATTGATGGTGGAAGGGCCACTTGCCAGCGCCGCCAGGATGAAGGCGCGATTAGTAATCGACTTCGAACCGGGGATCTCAACGGTGGCGTCAAACGCGGCGGATCCAGCAGACACAGTGGGGGCGGCCCAATAATCAGACATAGGCACCATAATAGAGGCATGTGCGGACGCTTCGTATTGTTCACCACTGATGAACGCCTCTTGGAAAACGTGCCTTTTGCCACCATCGAGATGCCCTACGGCATGCCAAAGGCTCGCTACAACATTGCGCCTACCCAGGTGATCCCGGTGCTGCGCCCGGCTGGCGGCAGTGGAGGTGCTGGGGCTGGAGTTGGGGCTGGCGTTGGCGGCGCAGTGGCTACGGAGATGGTGTTGGAGCCCGCCCGCTGGGGCCTCATCCCGCACTGGGCAAAAGAACTCAAGGGTCCGCCGCTGTTTAATGCACGGGCGGAAACAGTAGCCTCCAAGCCGAGTTTCCGCGAGGCCTTCAAGCGCGCCCGCTGCGCGATCCCCATGGATGGCTACTACGAATGGACCGGCGAAGGGGAGGCAAAGCACCCCAACTTTATCCGCACGGGCTCACCGACTTGGGTGGCAGGGCTCTACTCCTTCGGCTTGGATCAGCTTTCCGCAACGATGATCACCACGGACGCCCAGGCGCCCCTGGATCAGGTTCACCACCGCATGCCCAGGTTCCTTGCCCCCGAGGAAATGGAACAGTGGATCTTTGGCAGCCCCGCCGAGGCCGAGGAACTGCTCACTCCCGCCGACACCACCGGCTTCCACTTCACCCCCGCACCCAAAGAGGTAGGAAGCGTGCGCAACGACTACCCAGAACTCATGGGGCTGGAATTAGGAGAGAGCTAAAATTTCCGACGCTCCCAAGGTTCAAGTTGGTGGCGGCAGTGGGGCAGGGCTGCGGAGGCCGCGGCGCTAGTGAGCACGGCAGGCAAATTTCACCCAATCATTTCATGATTTGTGCGGTCATATTCTTGATTCATGGCAGTGAGGGCCAATTATGGTGTGTTGGACGTACAAGCGTGATCCGTAACCTTCGTAATTTTTGTTCATTGTAGAGCGACCTTCGCAGCTGGCATTTTCTTGGGCTGGAAGATTCTCATGGGCGTTGGCCATTGGGCGAACAAGGGAAGAGGCGTAAATAATGGAAAATGAGATAGAGATAAGACGCTTTATTTTAGTCAGTTTCCTTTCTTGATTGATATTTCTTCATGAAATAATAAAGGGGCACCCAGATAATTGTGGCGATAATTAACGTTCCAAAGAATGCTGCAATAATTATGGTAGCTGACCTGGGTTCCCAAAGGATTCCGGACAGAAGTAGTCCAACAAAACTGAACAGCACGATTGCAGCAAAAGATCCCCACAGGCCTTTTCTGTTCATGAATGCTCCTTTTTGTTCATTCTGATTTCCAATAGTAGGTTACGGTTTTCAAGTGGGAACTGCACGGTGTTTTATAAGAATTCATTTGGCGTTTACTGCACATTGCACGGCTGTGAAAATTCCGGGAAGAGAGTACTGGCCAACTAACACACTCGGTGACTAGAAACCAAAGCCAAGTTGCGCAATCCGATTGGCCATGACTTTCAGTTTGGCCAAGTTAACGCTTTGGGGCACACCTGAACAATTGATCTCAATGCCTTTCCGCCAGTACATCGCTCGCGAGGTAGCATCATCCAAACAAAGGGTTAAACACTTAGGCTATGGAAGCCGCGGCGTTGCACTAGGAAGCGCTGATGTCTGCGAAGCTGGCATTGATGAGCGAGGCGAGGTCCTGTGGTTTAAGTTCCACGTCGAGGCCCCGACGGCCACCGGAGACAAAAATCGTGTCCGCCAAAAGGGCGGTTTCATCGATCACGGTGGGCAGCACATGTTTTTGGCCCAGCGGGGAAATACCACCAGTGATGTACCCGGAGGATTTTTCCGCATCGTGGGGGTCAGCCATCGTGACCTTGGAAACCCCGTGCGCAGCGGCTGCCTTCTTCAGGCTCAAGGTAGTGGTAACTGGTACACAACACACAGCGAGACGTCGTTTAGCGCCCTTTCCTGCGGTGAGATCAATGACCAGCGTTTTGAAGATGCGCTCCGCTTCAACGTCGAGGGCTTCCGCGGCCTGCTGCCCAAAATGATCCGAGCCGGACTCAAAGCTCTGAACGTGAAAATCCACCCCGGCGTCACTGAGCAGTTGAAGGGCCGGTGTTCCTGCGCTGTGTTTTGCCTGCCGTTTGGCCATTTCCTCATCCCCATTAGAATGGTTGGAATCTACCTACAATTTTTGCGGGAGGAACGGTAACCATCGTGGCTGCAAAGACAACACCAGCTCCACATTCCGAGCTGGCCAAGCGTTTTGAGGCTGAGGCCTTGCCGCTCCTCGACCAACTCTACGGCGGCGCTCTGCGCATGACAAAGAACCCCGCCGACGCCGAGGACCTCGTCCAAGAGACCTACATGAAGGCCTACCAAAGCTTCGGCAGCTTCACCCAAGGCACCAACCTCAAGGCGTGGCTGTACCGGATCATGACCAACACCTACATCAATTCCTATCGGAAGAAAAAGCGCCAGCCGCTGCAATCCTCCACCGAGGACGTCACCGACTACCAACTGCTCGCATCCTCCCAACACGACTCCACCGGCCTCGAATCCGCCGAGCTTGAGGCTCTGAAACGGCTCCCGGACTCAGAGATCACCGAAGCGCTCAATGCGCTTTCCGACGAATACCGCATGGTCGTTTACTACGCAGACATCGAAGGCCTGGCATACAAGGAGATCGCCGAAATCATGGACACCCCTCTGGGCACCGTGATGAGCCGCCTCCACAGGGGAAGAAAACAACTCCGAGAGGCGTTGAAGGGCGTAGCAAACGAATACGGCATTGGCCTCGACCACCCCAGCGGCGCCAAAACCGCAGCTCGAAATGGGGATGCGACGGACGCTTTGGATGCTGAGGCTAATGAGGCTCATGGGGCTCACGGACCCGCCGCGGGAGACTCCGATGGTGTTCAACAACGCGGTCACGGTGACCGCGCGGGCCGCGCTGGCCAGGAAGGCAAGGAATAACGATGTCTCATCACTGTTCATGCGGTGAATTCCGAGCAGAACTTCACGCGCTCGTAGACCGCGAACTTAATGAACAAGAATGCGCCCGCCTGGAAGAGCACGTGCGTGGTTGCCCCTCCTGCACGGAGAAGATCAACAATGAACTCGAACTGCGCTCCATCCTGCGGAAATGCTGCCAAGGTGCCGCCCCGAACACCCTTCGGGAGCGAATCAGCTACACCATCCGCTCTACGCACATCGAAATCCGCAGCGAAGGCTTCTAATGCAGGTGGTTCCTCTAGCCTTGTAGTGGGGAAACAAGCTGGAGGTAGTTCCCGCAGGTGTCGTCAAGCACCGCGTATTCCACAGGGCCCGCAGGGGTGGGGTCTTGGGAAAAGCGCACGCCAGCTTCTTTAAGGTTTTCAACGGTAGCGGCGAGGTCCGCGACCTCAAACTGCTGTGCAGGAATACCTTCTGCGTACAGGGCCTCCATGTACGCCTTCGCAGCCGGGTGGACGTTAGGCTCGAGCAAGAGTTCTGTACCTTCCGGGTCCTCGGGGGAGACCACGGTGAGCCAACGGTGTTCGCCTACAGGGACGTCATGGCGCACAACAAAACCCAGTACCTCCGTATAGAAGGCAGCTGCACGAGCCTGGTCCTGAACAAAAATACTGGTGGTGGAAATCTTCATTGGGTGCTCCCGATGCGTTTTCGTGGGGGTTGCTGGTATCTGTGGAGTTTTGGAGTCTGTGGAGTTCTGGAGTCTGTGGATGCAAAAGCCGCGAACCTGCAGGGAGAGCAATCAGATCATTGCCCGCTGCGGATCCGCGGCTTTCCGGTGAAACGCTTCGTACTTAAGCGTTTGGACGCTTACCGTGGTTCGCCTTCTTCTTACGGCGGTCCTTGCGCTTACGGCCACGCTGGCTCATGAGGCACTCCTTGCTGCTGGGGAAAAGATAACGCAATAAGTCTAGCCGCTTGGTGGGGGGAACGTGAAACCGGTTGCACGCTGCGGCGGCAGTGAAGGGGAGGAGAGGGGAGGCGTGGTGGCAGGGACGTGTGGTGGCAACAGGGGGATTTGGGCGTTGGTCGATAGCCCAAAGTCGATAGGACTCGGATTTTTCCGAAAATGGCCCTCCTATCGACCAACGCAACGGCCTATCGACTTTGAGCTATCGACCAACGCGTGTAGGGGCAACAGAGTTAGGACAGGACAGCGCTAGGACAAAAGTGAAACGGCGGCCCCTATTGCTGGTGGGGCCGCCGTTGGCTGAAGATTTTCTAACGTCTAGATGGTCGCACGGGTGCGGCCGCGACCGCGGTTCTTGCGTCGCTTCAGTGCGCGACGCTCATCCTCGCTCATACCGCCCCACACGCCGGCATCCTGGCCGGTCTCAAGTGCCCATGCGAGGCACTCGGAGGTAACTGGGCAACGGTTGCAAACAACCTTTGCCGCAGCAACCTGTGCGAGTGCCGGGCCGGAGTTGCCTACGGGGAAGAACAGTTCAGGGTCCTCATCGCGGCAAACTGCCTTGTGGCGCCAATCCATTGTGTACTCCTTGGGTGAAATTTTGTTGCTATCTAATTATTGAAAAAGTGTGCGCTAGCTGGAGCGCATCAGAAGACCCAGGGTGCCGCCAACTTCAATTCCCAGCCGGAACCCAACTCCTTTATGTGAGATGGGCGCACAAAAATAAACCAACCGCGAGGCGGTGGCGCGTGCAAAGGGGAAAGTTGGCAGGCTCGGTTGCCCAAGTGCTCCTGCATCACGCTGGCCAAGAGGTTTGACCGCGTTTGTTTACTTAAGTGATCTTGGCATGAACAAAACTTCATATCTAGGGTTATTCATAGAATGTGCGCAAGGTCACTTTGACCCTTTGGTGTGTGGAGCCCAATACTTTCAGTTTCCGCCGGGACTTGCATCGTAAAAGCCCAGTTCAGGGCATATCAGTTCCGTGCCGACACCGAGCATGATTAGTGTATCGAGGTCAAATCGTGCTTTGGGAATCCTTAAGGTTTGGCTACAAAAGCAATATTGCTAAGCCCTGAGCACCTACGTGCACATGCAGAAAAATGAACCCCAGGTAAACTTCTCAGATGTGAACCGACCTCAAAACGAGCCTCGCAAGAACCCCCAAACTGCCAGCAGTGGCAACTCTCCTTCTGGCGCCACCCGCCCAACGCCCCCTGCGCCAGTGATGGTTGGCGGCTGGATCGCCCTGCTGCAATCCCTGGTGGGATTTGGCTACGCAGCGCTGCTGATTTACCGGGAGGCGGCGGGCTACCGCGACCCTTCGATCGTGTACGAAGCAGACAATGCCAACACGTGGGTCGGCTATGGAACGGCGATCTTTTTCATCATCATTTTCGGCGCGGTGGCAGTAGGCGCGTGGCGCATGATGCGCGGCTACCGCTGGGGGCGCGGCCCCGTGGTGATGCTGCAAATGATGCTTGTGCCCATCTCTTATTACATGTTCACCGCGCACGCGTGGCTTTTGGCCATTGCGTGCTTGGTGTCCGCGGTGGTGGGATTGGCCATGCTGTTTAGTCCTCGCGCCGTGCGCTGGACCGCAGCGAACTACCACTAAACGGCCCGCCCGCAAGACCGGCCAAGCGCCTACTGCCGCGGCTTGAGGATCGCCACTTCCTGGCCTCGCTTCTCCAGGATCACACCGTTGGCTTGAGCTAATGAAATGCTCTGGGTGGAGCCGTTTGCGCTGGTTGGGGGGGTGGTGGCGTCGGTAGTGATTCCGGGAACCTCGCGCTGCACTGGGATCTCAGCTTCCGTTTCTCCCGTGGTCCAGTTCACTTGCCGGATGCCCGCGGCGGTGGGGTAGTAGAGGGAGTTGGTGGCGGTGATGCCGATGCCGAGGCCGAGGGCGTCGTCGAGGACGTGGGCCACCTGCATGGATTCGGGGGTGAAGAGGAAGAGTTTGCCGTCGGCGAACCATGTGATGTGGTGGGGGAGGTCGGCCACGATCGGTTGGATCAGGCCGTGGCCAACATCGAGCGGGGCGTCCAGGGGATAGCGGGCGGTTTCGATGCCTTGTTCGTCGAAGGTGAGGAGCATCGGCTTCGGCGCGGCCACATACACCACGCTATGGTGCTGGCCTACCGCAACTACCTGCACGCTTTCGGGGTCGGTGGTGGGGATTTGCACGGTTGCGTGCATCTCCGGCTCGCGGGAATCCTCCGGGGTAACCTTCTGCAGACTTAACTGTGCCTCCGCGCCACACGTCTGCACGGTGGCCAGCAGCTCGGTCCGGGTGAGGGCGGAATTCATGGCGCAGTCTTGGCCAATTTCGGGCTGCTGGTCTGCTTCTTGCGGCGCCTCCACATGCCCGAACTCCACGGTCCGCACCAGGTCAGAGCGCCACAGCTCCACGCGATCAGCGCTCAAAATGCCCACGCGGTCATTCGAGCGCACCGGCAGCACCTGCTCAGCGGCATTGGAACTGCGGGTGCGCTGGTAGGTGCCATCCGACGCCTGCAGCGCCACCACATCACCGCAGCCACGCTCCGTGCGGAACACCATGTTCACGTTGTTCCACCCGCCCATCGCGGCACACAGCGGGGCGTTCGTGCGCGAGTAGCTCCATACGTTTTGGCCGCTCAGGGTGTCAAAAGCGGTGACGGTGCTGCCCTCGCTGCCCTCGCTGCTCCCGCTGCCCCCGCTCCCAGCAGCCGTGATCAGCAGCCCATTGACTACCAACGGCACAGGCAGGGGGTTCGTATCTGCCAAAACCCCCGCTGTGTCATACGCCTGCGCCATCGCAGCCTCGGAATAGGTGGCCTGGAACTGTTGTGCCGCGGTCTGATGCTCCACATGGCGCGCGGGGGCAGTCCACCACACCGCAGTAATACCGAGCAGTGCCGCCGCCACAAAACCCCCGGCGAGCTGCAGGTCACGGCGGGTGGTCTTGGGGAAGGTGATGCTTTTCGACGCCGCCACCGCCGCAGCTTCCTCAGGTTGCGGGGCTGTTGCGGTATCGGCGGTATCCGCGGTATCGGCGGCATTGGCGGTATCGGCAGTTGGAGCGGGGCGCTGGTCCATGCGGGGTGAATCCTTTGCTGGGCGTGGAGCGATGAGCAGTGGAGCTTGGGCGAGTATTGGTGACTGGCTCGTGTTTAGCGGCGCCGGCGCCCGCTGGAACGGCGTGCTTGCGGGGCACCCGCGCCGAAGACTTTGCGGGCGGGCCCCACGGTATCGGAAACGTTGGCAGGCAAATCGAGCGCTTCCACGAGCTCAGGGGAGGTGGAGAACCACTGCGGTGGCTCGGGGTTGTCCAGGCTGAGTTCCTCGTTGATGACCTTCCATTTTTGCAGCTCGTCGTAGCCCACCAAGGTAATGGCGGTGCCGGTGTGGCCCGCGCGGCCCGTGCGGCCGATGCGGTGTACGTAGGTCATGGGATCGTCGGGAGTTTGATAGTTGATCACATGGGTGACGTCGTCGATGTCGATGCCCCTTGCGGCAACGTCCGTGGCAACCAGGATGTCGATCTTGCCTTCGCGGAACGCGCTCAGCGAGCGCTCGCGAGCCTCCTGGCCCAGGTCGCCGTGCACGCCTCCCACCATGAAGCCGCGAGTAGCCAACTCCTCCGCCAGGCTTGCGGCGCCGCGTTTGGTGCGGGCAAAGATGATGGTTTTGCCGCGTCCTTTGGCTTGCAACGCCTTGGTGACCACAGCGGGCTTGTCCATTTGGTGCGCTTGGAACACGATCTGCTGGATGCCCTCGTGGGTTTGCGCTTCGTCGGCTTGCTCCGCGCGGATCTGCACCGGCCTGCGCATGAACGTGCGCGCTAGGGTGAGCACCGGCCCCGGCATGGTTGCGGAAAAGAGCATGGTCTGCCTGCTGGAAGGCGTGGATTCAAGGAGCTTTTCCACGTCCGGGAAAAAGCCCAGATCCAGCATTTCGTCTGCTTCATCGAGCACCAGAACGGCCACATTGTCCAAGGTAAGGCTGCCGCGCTGGGCCAAGTCGAGGAGGCGCCCGGGCGTGCCGATCACCACATCAACACCCTTGGCCAGCGCCTGGGTCTGCTCATCGTAGGGCCGCCCGCCATAAATGGTGAGGGTGCGCACCCCGGTGTACCGTGCCGCCTGCTTGAGGTCTTCACCAACCTGCACCGCGAGCTCGCGGGTGGGCACCACCACCAGCGCGCGGGGTGTTCCGTCAAGCTCTGGGACGTCGGCAGCGTCGAACACGCGGTCAATGAGCGGCACACCGAACCCGAGCGTTTTGCCCATGCCGGTGCGCGCCTGGCCAATGATGTCACGCCCATCGAGTGCGATGGGGAGCGTGAGTTCCTGGATGGCAAAGGTGCGCAGGATTCCTCGGGCGGCGAGCGCCTTGGTGATCTCAAAGGCCACGCCGAGCTCAGCAAAGGTGGGGGATTGACTTGAAGCAGACACACCTTGATACTAATAGGCCAGCCAGCAAGGTGAGAATCACTGCTCCTCCTGCGCTTTCTCCCGGCAGGTGCTGCATGTCCAACAGGTGGCATATAGTGGCGCCTATAGTTGCTTAGTGACCGCTCGCCGCGCCTCCTGTGCCTTTGGAGATCAAGGTGACGCGGGCGAACGAAGAATCTTGAAGGAGAACTGGGTATGGACATCAAAATCGGCTTCACCGATACCCCTCGTGAACTTGTGATTTCCTCTGCGGGCGAACAGGAGCAGCTCCTTGCCACCCTGCGTCAGGCGTTGGAGAGCAATCAGCCGGTGGTGGAACTTGCCGACGAACAGGGCCGCCGCTACCTCGTGCGCTCCGAGCGCGTTGCTTACGTTGAAGTTGGCACCTCTGCGCCTCGCCACGTGGGCTTCGCAGGAGCGTAAACACCGTGGGCAAGCACGGATCAGGGCGTGCCGACGCCCCCAAGGGGCACCAAGAGCCGCAGCCCCAAGGGGCGTCGCGGTCGGTAGGGAGCAGGGGAAACGCGCAAGGCAGCTCGAGCCCCTATCCGCTCAAGAGGCCTGCGGGTACTGCTGAGCGTTTCGCGGAGTTTGCCCGCGCATACGGCTGGCGTGCCTACGCAATCCCCGTGCTTGCCGTGCTCACCGTGTGGGTGCTGGTGGATATCTTCATCAATGCGCAACCCTCCTCACAGCCTGGAAATACTGGAAATACAGCAAATACCGCCGCTTCCGTGAGCGCCTCCGGGGACGCTTCTGGAGCTGGCGCGGAAAGCCTCGCCGGGCCGAACCCTGCGGACCAGGATATTCCCGCTATCGCCAGTAATGAACTGCCCGCCGGCGCCGCCTATACGCAGCGAGGGGAGGGGACCTTCCGCGCCGTCGGTACGCCTGGTGCGCGCGCCGGTCAGGCTGAGGCCCGGGAGTTTACCTACGCCATCGAGGTTGAAAACGGGATTGATACTTCCGCCTATGGCGGCGACGATGCCTTTGCCACGATGGTGGACGCAACCCTAACCGCGGCCAAGGGCTGGACCAATGATCCGCGCTTTGCCTTCCGCCATGTATCCGCGGATGAGGACCCCGATCTGCGCATCCAGCTCACCTCTGTGGAAACCACCCATGAGCTGTGCGGCAACAACATTGATATGGAAACGAGCTGCTACTACGCAGATGGCGGCCGTGTGGTGCTCAATGAGTCCCGCTGGGTCCGCGGCGCCACGCCCTTCCAAGGAGATCTGGGAGCGTACCGCCAATACCTCATTAATCACGAGGTTGGCCATGGCATCGGCTTTGACGCCCACGAGGGCTGCCGAGCAGACGGCGAACTCGCGCCGATCATGATGCAGCAGACTCTCAGCCTCAACAACTCTGAGCTGCACCGCATTGATCCCAATGAGGTCTACCCGGACGACGGCGCCACCTGCACCCACAACCCCTGGCCTTACCCCTTCGCCTAAAGCCCGTGCCCTAAGCTAGGTGGCATGGCTGAACACCGACCACTCGAACCCGCCGGCCTGGGGCACACCGCGCCAGCGCCTCACGATCTGACAGTGCCCGCCCATGTGCGCGAGGTATTCCACGCCCCAGAGGGCGAACAGGTTGCCATGGGCACCGCGTGGGACTACGGAGTGCGCGTGGGCAACATGGTGTTTAGCCAGGTAGCGCACCCCACCCGCGCCGCCTGGTCAGCCAAAATCCGCGAAAAACTGAGCCCAAGGGGTGTGCGAGTGGTGCGCCCCCTGCGCTCCGCAGACGCCCGCTTCATGAACGCCGGTTGGCGCTGCTCTGGCTATGTGGAAGGCCAGATTGAGCGCCGAGTCGATGAAACCATCGCCGCCGCCCTGCGCCTGGACGAGGCCCTCGCCGAGGTTGCCGTTCCCGAGGGGCTCGGGGACAAAGACTCCACCAACGCCTTCACCCTGGCGGATTGGTATGCACTGCGTATCGACGCCGCCGAGGCCGCAGACCCCTTGCGCTGGCTGCGCGGCGCAGGGTTGCACTTAGATACGGAGGTGCCCAAACAGCGCCTGGCCGCGAGTCTGATTCCGAAGATCGTGGAGGTGCTCGCACCCCTCGACGCAGCGAGTGCGCCGTTGCAGGTCACGCACGCGGACATGTTTGCAACCACGATTTACCACGGAACCCTCATGCCCGCGGTTACCGACCTTGTGTGCAGCCTGCGCCCCAAGGGGTACAGCGCGGCCTTGACGGCGGTGGATGCCCTGCTTGTGGAAGCCGTGGATGAGGGCGTGCTGCGCCGTTTCGCGGGAATGGCAGTGTTTGAGCAGGTGCCCTTTGTGCAGCTTGCGCTGCGTGCGCTGCTCTATCGGGTAATCGTGCATGCCTTGCATGAGGGCGCTACCTCAAATACGGGCACAAACCTGGAGTGGGTGACATCCCTACTGGTGGCCCAGGCCCGCGAGGGACTCTCAGAGTAATTTCTAATTTCTTAGATTTTGTTCGAATGATTGCGCGTGGGTGTGTCCCGACTTTCTGCCATGATGGGCACTATGACTGCACAGCCCTCACCCAACGCTTCAGCATCTGAGTCTGCCGCTGGCTCCGCTTCTGCGCCGGCGGTGTCCGGAGGATCTCCTCAATCCGTACCGGAAGCTGCATTTTTAGTTCCGCCGAACCCCAAGATCGTTCCCATTGCCCACGGCCAGTCCGATCCGGAGCAACCAGCCGTAGAGTGGGACAACCCGCTTTTTGCCCAGCGCAGCGGGCATTGGCGTGTTCGAGGTGCCGCTGGAACTGGCGTGAGCACCCTTCTGATGGACTTGGCCGCGCAACAAATCGCAGACGGGCATCCCGCCAGCTCCATCTTGGTGATCGCAACCTCCTCCGGGGCGGCAAAACGCCTGCGCACCGGTATTGCGCAGCGCGCCACGCAATACGGCTACTCCGCGGAAGGCCCCATGGTTCGCACGGTGCATTCCCTGGCGTTTGCCCTGCTTCGCACCTTGGAGGAGGAACCGTTCCGCCTCATTACCGGTGCGGAACAAGACGCAGTGATCCGAGACCTCCTCCAAGGTGCAGCGGAGGGTGTTTCCAAAGTCCAATGGCCCGAGGAAGTCCAAGGGGCTTTGCCGCTAGTGGGTTTTGCTCGCGGCCTGCGTGACTTCCTCCTGCGCGCCGCCGAACGTGGCCTTTCCCCCGAAGACCTGGAACAACTCGGTGAACAACACAACCGGCCATTGTGGCGTGCCGCCGGTGAATTCCTGCGGGAGTACGAACAAACCCTTGAGATCGGCGGCAACCACAACCTCAGCGCATCGGAGCTGCTCAGCCGCCTGGCCACGCATACCATCCCCGACCAAGGGTGGCGCACCATCTTGGTGGACGATGCCCAACATTTGGACCCTGCCGCACTTGAGCTCATCGATCAACTCCGCAAGTTTGCCACGTTCACCGTGATCGGCGGCAACCCGGATCAATCCGTGTTCCACTTCCGGGGTGCGGCCGAGGACGCAATGGAAAAGCTCCCCGTTGAGCACGACCTCAAGCTCAGCGCACCGCTGCGTGAGGCCCCAGTGCACGCGGTGATCGCAGAAAACGCCACGGTGCACGCAAACTACGTGGCAGACATCCTGCGCCGGGCGCACCTGCTGGACAACATCGCCTGGAGCCAACTCGCCGTGGTGGTGCGTGACGTCAAAGACATCGCCCCAATGCGCCGCATCCTCCTCGGCGCAGGTGTACCCGTGCACATCAACCCCACCGATGTGGTTCTGGGACAACAACCGATTGTCCGCTCCCTCATGCTTGCCGCAAAAGCAACCGTTGAGCCTCTGGAAAACTCCGAGGTGGAAGAGCTGGCGCTTGGCCCAATCGGTGGTGCAGACCCCGTGCGCCTACGCCGCCTCCTGCGCGCCCTGCGCCAAGTGGAGATGCGCCGGGGGAGTAACCGACGCGCCCTCACCGTACTTGCTGAGCTGGTGCAACCAATGCACGCCGAGGCTGCCCAGGAAATCCTTGCGGAAGTGCAAACCGTGCTCACCGAATCCGAGCTGGGCATCCTCACCCGAATCCGCGAAGTCTTGTACGCGGGCACGCAGCCTGGCACCGTGGAGGAGGTCTTGTGGAACCTCTGGGATGCCTCCAAACTCTCCGGCCACCTCAGTGCAGTGAGCCTGCGCGGCGGTGCTCGTGGCTCCCAGGCAGACCGCGACCTCGACGCCATCATGGCGTTGTTCGACGCCGCAGGCGACTGGGTGGAACGTCGCCCAGGAACCACCGTGCACACCTTCCTGCGAAACATCGAAGAACAAGAACTCCCCACGGGCGTACGCGACCGCCGCTCGGTAGTCCCTGAAGCAGTGGAGGTGCTCACCGCCCACGGCTGTGTGGGGCGGGAATGGGACACCGTGGTGGTGGCAGGCGTGCAGGAGAACAGTTGGCCATCGCTGAAGGAAACCGGCTCCCTTTTTGGCCAACAGCAACTCGTGGACCTCATTGACAACGGGATTGACCCAGATCAGATCATCTCCCGAACCGCAGAACGCCTGCGTGATGAGGAAGCACTGTTTGCCCTGGCTACCACGCGTGCCCGCAGGGTCACGTACGTCACCGCGGTCAATAACCTTGAAGGTGAGGAAATCTCAGAGCCATCCCGGTTCCTCACCCCGCTTCGTCCGAAGACTCTCAGCGCAGAGGCGCGACTCCACCAGCCAAGCGCCGGCTCCGGGGAAGCCGCCGATGCCGCCGACGCCGATCAGGCGAATGGTGCAGTGGGGGCAGTGGCGGGGAATCCGGAATGGGATTCGGAATGGGAATCGGTTGGGGATGAGCACTATGTGCGCCTGCTCAGCCAACCCACTGTGGTTGCGGAGCTTCGCCGCGCCCTCGCAGATGAAACCACGGATGCCGCCACCAAGGCACAGGCGGCGCGCCAACTCGCTCGCCTAGCTCAAGCCGGCATTGCGAGCGCCCACCCGCATTATTGGTGGGGCGCCAAAGCACAGAGCGTGGATGAGCCACTGGACGTCCGCCGCCTCTCCCCATCAAAGGTGGAAGCCGCCCTTTCCTGCCCGATGTACGCCACATTCTCTGGTGTGCTCCTTGATGAATCGAAGCCACTCGCCATGGTCCGAGGCACGCTCGCCCACGCTTACGCTGAGGCACTGGCCAAAGGAGTGGATCCGCAAACTGCGCGGGATAAAGTGACCGCGGCGATGGAACGCCTGCTCGACGGCCCTCGCTGGTTCAATGAAGGCCAGCTCACCAAGTGGAAGATCATGTTGGACAACATTTCCAACTGGCACCATGCCCAACTCGGCCAATCTGAGCTCGTCGGTGTGGAAGTGCCCGTCCGCGTGGAAGTCAACGGCGTAACCATCGGTGGAAGCATCGACAGGCTCCAACACAGGGCAGAGGGTTTTCAGATCTTCGATCTCAAAACCGGCACACGAACTGCTACCAAAGCAGACGCCGACGAGCACCTCCAGCTTGCTACCTATCAACTGGCACTGCGCCACGGAAAGGTCACCGCAAAGCAGGCAAGTGGCGTGGAAGAGCAAGAGATGGGCCAGCCAGCATCTTCGGTTCGTATTGAAACCGCAGACGCCGAAGGGCTGGAAGTATTCAACGCGGTGTTGCAATACCCGGCTTTGGAGAACAACCCGTCGCGTGAACAATCAGCCAAAACAGATGAAGAACTTACTGAACTCGCAAACGTGCTGCCACAGCTTTTGCAGGACCTCCGCGGCCCCAAATTCACCGCGCGTCAAAACAAGTTCTGCGCAGACTGCGAACTTGTAGAAATCTGCCCCGCACAGGATGAGGGCAGGAGCGTGCTTGGATGAATACCCACGCAGAACACCACAGCAAGGATCACCACATCACCGCCGGGGAAGCCATGACCACCCACACGCAACACCCAACACCCCAACACCCAACACCCCAACACCCAACACCATTCGAGCCACGCATCAGCCCGGAAGGCCTTTCAATCCTGCTGGGCCAGGAGCATCAACCTACCGACGAACAGGCAATGGTGATCGGCGCTCCACTCGAGCCGTTGCTCGTTGTGGCCGGTGCCGGTGCCGGCAAGACAGAAACCATGGCTGCCCGCGTGGTGTGGCTCGTAGCAAACGGCATCATCCACCCAGACCGCGTTCTCGGGCTTACCTTTACCCGCAAAGCCGCGCAGCAACTCTCCAATCGAATCAGGGGCAGGCTCGCCCAACTCGCAGCAAGCGAAGGCATCAAAGACCTTGACCCAACCGGGGAATTGGCACGCACCCTCCAAGTTGTTGCCCCCACCATCTCTACATACGACTCCTTTGCGGGCAACATCGTCCAAGAATTCGGGCTCCTCGCACCCGTTGAACCAGGCTCGCGCCTCATCACAGCCACCGAGCTCTACCAAATCATCGACCGCGTGGTGCGCAACTATGACCAGCCACTCGTCGAAAACCAGTTAGAGATCAAGTCCGTCGTCACAAACGTCCGTGACCTGATGAGCAACATGGACAACCACATGGCCAGCTTGGAGGACATCCGTGAGGAAACCCAAGCATTCATCCACAACGTGGAAAACATCGCGGCGGAATCGAGCAAAGGTACAACCGCCTACGCAATGAAGTGGCTTTCTGTTGCCCAACGCAGGCTGGAACTCCTCCCACTCGTGCAGCAGGTCAATGAGTACATGGAAGATCACCAGCTCATGACCTTCGGCCGCAAAATGAGCATTGCAGCAACACTCGCCGCCACACACCCGCAGGTCTCGCAGGCGCTCGCGCGCCGTTTCGACGTCGTCCTCCTTGACGAGTACCAAGACACCAGCCACGCCCAGAGGGTGTTGCTCCGCGAGCTCTTTTCTGACGTTGCAACTACCGCAGTGGGTGACCCTATGCAATCCATCTACGGTTGGCGCGGTGCCACCGCGGCAAACCTCTTGCGGTTCCAACATGACTTCACCACAGCCGGCGAGCCATCGGAAAAACTCCAGCTCCTCACAAGTTTCCGCAATCCCCCGGAAGTGCTAGAGGTGGCCAATCATGTCTCCACCTCATTGCTCGGCGAGCCGGGGAACCCAAAGCGAACCGTGGCACCTCTCGAAGAAGGTCCCGCGAACCTCAAAGGCGAAGTCCAAATGGGGTTCTTTGCCAACCCGGATGAGGAACGTACCTTTGTTGCGGACGCCCTCGCGCAGGAGTACCACAGCAAAGCAAACCAATCCCAAACTCAAAAGCAATCCAACGAAGAAGATCCCAAGCCCAAGGCATTCACTGCCGCAGTGCTCGTGCGCAAAAAGAAGCACATGGCGGCAATCGCACAAGAACTCCAGCAGCGAGGTGTGCCCGTAGAAATCGTGGGCCTCGGTGGGCTCTTGGGTGTGCCGGAAGTTGCAGACATGGTTGCCGTGGCGGAAATGCTCATCCGCCCCCAGCGAAACCATGCTGCGCTGCGTATCCTCACCGGGCCGGCCGTACAACTTGGCACAGCAGACCTCATGGCGCTTTCAGAGCGCGCCCGAAACCTTGCTGGCCGCGCTACCGAACGCCGAAACTTCTCCGAAAACCCGGAACGGCGGCTTGAGGAAATAATTGAGGAAATCCTGGAAGAAAACCCCGAAGCAGCAGTAGGCCTCACAGACGCCATCGCGGACCTCGGGGAGGAACAACGCTACAGCCAGGAGGGCTACCGCCGTCTCAGCGAGCTGGCCTCCAAACTGCGCTACCTGCGCACCTACTCCCTCAGCGGATCGCTGCCTGACCTGTTTACGGATATCGAAACCGTGATGGGCATCCGAACTGAGGTGCTCACCAGGGAAAATCCACACAGTGACGGTGCGGCGGGCACCGTTCACCTGGACAGATTTGCCCAAGAAGTGGCTGCAATGGCCAACATTCCCGGCATGCAACTCACCAGCCTCTTGAACTACCTGGAGCTCGCAGCAGATGAAGAAGGCGGCCTGACCCCCGGTGAAGTACAAGTTCAGGCAGACCGCGTGCAAATCATGACCGTCCACGCAGCAAAAGGCCTGGAGTGGGGAACCGTGGCGGTCCTCCACGCGGACTCAGAAACCTATGACAAAACTCGGACCTCCACCTGGGCAACCGCACCACAAGAACTGCCATACGCCCTGCGCGGCGATCTGCAAAGTCCAGACAACCCCTCTGGTGTTCCCGAACTGGGGGAACTGGAAGCGGAAACCCTCAATGCACTCAAGAATGCCATTGCAGCGCAAAAAGTTGAGCTCACGAGGCTTGAAGAAGACGAATCTGTGCGGCTGTTCTACGTTGCCGTCACACGAGCGGAGCACCGACTATTCATCACCGCATCCTCCAACCCAGCCACCAAGGAGGCTACAAAGCCCGCACAACAACTCGCTGCGCTCATGGACAAATATCCCGGTTGGACCGTCGCCCGCGCAGAAGATGAGGAACCCGAACAGCCAGCACCAGTGGAGGCGGAGTTCCCACCCACTTACACCGTTGCGGGAGTGCAGGAAGTGCGCCGAGCACTCGAAGATTTACCAGCGTTGGAAAGCGATGGCGGGCTGTTTGACCGCTGGGAACAGGAAGTCACCGCGCTCATTGAAGAACACGAGGCAGCACAAGCACCAGTAGTCGAGGTGCCCTTAAGTGCAGAAATGACGGCATCGGACATCGTGGCGCTCACCGCAAACCCCGAACAGTTTGCCCGGCGCCTGCGGCGTCCCGTGCCATTCAAGCCCAACACCTTTGCAAAACGTGGCACCAAGTTCCACCTATGGCTCGAAGAGCGCTTCGGCTCAGCAGCCCTCCTGGAAGAAGACGAACTGCCAGGAAACACCGAGCCGGAAGAAGACATCCAGGCCCTCAAGAAGGCCTACCTGGCCAGCGAATGGGCACAGCGAACCCCGGAATTCGTTGAGCAAGGCTTCGAGGTAGCCCTAGGCAACACCGTGGTGCGAGGCCGCATGGATGCCGTCTTCGCACAAACGGGAGCCCAAGGCCAAGATGCACCGGAGAAAGCATGGCTGATCGTGGACTGGAAAACAGGCCAACCACCAGCAGATGCCGCAGAAAAACGTGCAGTGCAACTCCAACTCGCCGTGTACCGCTACGCATGGGCCAAATTGAAAGGAATTGACCTTGAGCGCAACCCTGAACAAGTACAGGCAGCGTTTTACTATGTGCGCTACAACAAGCTGGTGCAACCCACAAACTTGCCGGGCGAACGTGAGCTAGTAGCGCTGCTGCAACGCTAGTTGTACGCTTTGGCGTGACGTGTGAGGGCAACCACCCAGCAATCAAGAAACCCACCTTCACACAAGCAATGCACAAGTTTTCTCCACAGAAAGCCGGAAAAGGGAAGAAACGCGATGGCCCGAAACCCCGCCAGGCGCAGCATCGAGGCGCCAGAAACAGGTGTGCCCGACCAGGCACAATTCGGCGTGGTTGGCCTGCCAAGCCCGCGGTACCGCAGCCCCGTTCGGCTTATTGCGCGGCGCTTCGGCTACGCCATGTTGCTGGTGCTCGCGGTGGCCCTGATTGTGTACTTCGACAAAGGCGGATACAGCGAAGACCTCACCTTCATCGATGCGCTCTACTACTCCGCGGTGTCCCTATCCACCACCGGCTATGGCGACATCACACCAGTTACTCAAGGCGCCCGCCTACTCAACATCATCATCATTACACCGCTACGTTTGGCGTTCCTGATCCTCCTCGTGGGCACCACCCTTTCGGTGCTCACCGAAGAGTCGCGCCGGGCATGGCAAATCCAACGTTGGAGGAAGACTTTGCGGAACCACACCGTGGTCATCGGATACGGCACCAAAGGCCGCTCCGCAGTAGCAGCCCTACTCGCAGACGGCGTAGCCCCCAAAGACATTGTGGTGGTAGACACCGACCAACACGCGCTGGACACCGCCGCGAAAAGCGGCCTCGTCACCGTCAACGGCAGCGCAACCAAATCCGAAATCCTCCGCCTCGCAGGCGTTCCCAAGGCAAAAGCCGTGGTGGTAGCACCGAACATTGATGACACCGCGGTGCTCGTCACCCTCTCAGTACGCGAGCTCTCCCCAAGCGCCTGGATCGTGGCCAGCGTCCGAGAATCGGAAAACCAACACCTCCTGGAGCAATCCGGCGCAGACTCCGTGGTGATCTCCTCCGAAACAGCAGGGCGCATGCTAGGCCTGGCAACCGTGACCCCATCCGTGGTGGAAATGATGGAAGACCTGCTCTCCCCAGACGAAGGCTTCAGCGTTGCAGAACGCCCCATCACCGAAGATGAAGTAGGCGCCAACCCACGCCACCTCGCAGACATTGTGCTCGGCGTGGTGCGCTCCAACGAGCTCTACCGCATCGACTCCCCAGAAGCGGAAACCGTGGAGCCAGGCGACCGCCTCCTCTACGTCCGCCGCGTATTCTCCGAAGACCTCAAAGACCCCTCCGGCACGCTGCAAAGAGCGCCGCAGAAGACGGCACAAAAGTCTCAGCACAAGACCAAGCCCGCCAACTAGCAGCACGGTTGCACCATGGCCACACGCTACCTGCTTGTCGACGCGCAAGGGCGCGTACCCACCCACGCCCACGCGCGCGGCACCGTCCGCTACCTCCACACCCCAGCACAAGACCAAGCCTCCCAGGCATACCAAGTCACCACTGAACTCTGGGTACAGCGAGTAGCGGACCTGCGGCCATACACAGACACCGCAAACCGCGTGGCAGACCCACTGGTGCAACGCGCCATCGGGCTGCTCGGCTACCGCGAACGCACCACCTTCCATCCAGGCAGCGGGGAGGCCCTCCACTTTGCAGACCAACCGATGGCCGTCGGACGCACTCCCGCACAGCACGAAGTGTTCCCGCGCATCGACCCCGCCGTCATCGGGCGCATCACCCTCCGCGCCGAACGCCAGCACCCACCAAAGTTGCTGCTCGCACAAAACCGACTGCGCCCTGGCTACTACTCGCTCATAGCCGGGTTCGTGGAGCTCGGGGAAAGCATTGAACAAGCATTCATCCGGGAGGCATTAGAGGAGACCGGAAGGCGCGTGGAAAACGTGCAGTATGTGCGCAGCCAACCATGGCCCTACGGTGGCTCGCTCATGCTCGGCGTGGATGCCACCACCGCTGACGAAGTACCCATCGCGCCCACGGACGAGGAACTCATGGACATCCGCTGGGTCACCCCGGAGGACATCCGCACCAGGACAATTACCTTGCCGGGGCGCAGCTCCATTGCGTACACAATGATCACGGAATGGGCCCAAACAGCAAGCACAGCAAAAACAGCAAGCACAGCAAATACCGCAATTACAGAGGAGCCGGGGCAGTGACACCCGCACCACACAGCGTGAACCTTGAAGACCTGGACCCAGACCAGCGCGCGGCGGCACTCGCGCCCCGCGGGCCGGTTGCCATCCTCGCGGGAGCGGGCACCGGCAAAACCCGGACCATCACATACCGAATCGCGCACCTCATCGACCAAGGACTCGCCAGCCCCAACCGTGTGCTCGCAGTAACCTTCACGCGCCGGGCCGCCTCGGAGATGCGCCACCGCCTGCAAACCATGGGCGTTGGGGGAGTGCAAGCCCAAACGTTCCACTCTGCGGCGCTGCGGCAACTGCGCTACTTCTGGCCACAAATCGCAGGCGACCTTCCGTGGCGGATGCTGGACAACAAGTTTGCCCTGGTGGCCCGTGCAACCCGCGGCGCTGGGCTGGACGCCTCCACCGAAACGGTGCGTGACCTCATCAGTGAAGTGGAATGGGCCAAGGCGCGCCTCATCAGCCCAGATCAGTACGCGGAATCCCTTGGCCAGCGCACCCCTCCGCAGGCAGCAGACAAGGTGGCAGAGGTGTACCGGCGTTACGAACAAGCCAAAAACACCCCAGAGGGATTCCTGCTGGACTTCGATGACCTCCTCCTGCATACCGCCGGGGCGCTTGAAAACTCCATCGGTATCGCAGAGGAGTTCCGGGAGCAATACCGCACATTCGTGGTGGACGAATACCAGGACGTTACCCCCTTGCAGCAACGCGTGCTCGACGCCTGGCTGGGCCAGCGCGACGACCTCACCGTGGTGGGCGACGCCAACCAAACCATCTACTCCTTCACCGGCGCAACGCCGGACTACCTACTGAACTTCTCCAGGAAATACCCCCACGCGGCAGTGGTGAAATTGCAGCGCAACTACCGTTCCACCACGCACATCACGAACTTTGCCAACACCGTGATCGGCAAAGCTACCGGCCGCGTTGCCGGTACCCGGCTCACCCTCCAAGGAATGCGCCAAGGTGGGGCAGAACCAGAGTTTCGCACCTACGATAGCGAACCCGAGGAAGCCCGCGGGGTGGCCCAAGAAATCAAGAAGCTGCAGCACAAAGGCGTGGAACTCAAAGACATCGCCGTGCTCTACCGGATGAACTCGCAATCGGAGGCCTTTGAACAGGCACTCGCTGAAGCCGGCATCGTCTACCAGGTGCGTGGCGGAGAAAAGTTCTTTGAGCGCCCCGAGGTCCGTGAAGCCATGGCGCGCATCATCCGCGCCCAGCAGCAAGGCGCCGTACCCGCGGTGCGGGGTGCGGACCTTGGCGGCGTCGTAAGAAACATCCTCGCCCCCGTGGGCTTGGACTCACAAGAACCCGAAGGCGCGCGTGCCCGCGAGCGTTGGCAGGCACTGCGGGCGCTTGTGGACCTCGTGGAAGAACTAGGCCGTGCCACCCCTGACCTGGACTTTGAGGGGATGCTCGCGGCGCTGAGGGAGCGAGCCAGCGCCCAAGTGCCGCCAACTATGCAGGGCGTGACTTTGGCATCGCTGCATGCGGCCAAAGGTTTGGAGTGGGACGCGGTGTTCCTGGTGGGCCTGGTGGAGGGCACCCTGCCGATCACCCACGCCATCAAGGCAGATGATGAAGCCATCGAGGAGGAGCGCAGGCTGTTCTATGTGGGCGTCACGCGCGCCCGCGAGCACCTGTTCTGCACCTGGTCAAAGGCCCGCCAAGAGGGCGCCAAAGCCACCCGCAAGCGCACTCGATTCCTCGACGGCCTCATGCCGGAACCCACCCCATCCACAGAACTCACCCAACCGGACCGGACTCGCCGCCGCCGCACCTGCCGCATCTGCGGGGAACCACTGCTCAGCCCCGCGGAGAAAACCATGGGCCGCTGCGAGGACTGCCCAGGTGGCAACGAGGAAGTCTTTGAGGCCCTGCGCACCTGGCGCGCCGGCGTGGCCAAAGACATCCAAGCCCCCGCATACATCGTCTTTACCGACGCCACCCTCCACGCCATCGCCGAAGCGCTCCCCTCAACCCCCGAGGAACTGCTAGCCATCTCCGGTGTGGGCCAAGTGAAAGTGCAGCGCTTTGGGCAAGGAGTCCTGGAAATCACCACCCAATTCCTCTAGCCCTGCTCGCGCTCCCAACACACCGGGCAGCGCGGATGGCGCAGAACTGTGCGCTCCACCTGCCCCCACGCATCCACCCGCCACATTTGCCCTGGGAACACCTGCTTCGGTGCCACGCCGGGACTCGCCACATGGCTGTGCAGCGAGGCCACTACCGCAGCCACCGTGCCCGCCGCCCGCAGCAGCACGGGGAAGGCAACCTGGTGGCTTCGGTACTGTTTGCGCAGCACCTGCCAATGCGGGTCTACGTCGGCGTGATGCAATTCCACGCACGCCAGGCAGGCGCCGGTGCCGCCAAAAATGATCGGGCCAATCACCACTTTGCCGTCCACGCTTTGCACTGGGATCACATTGCTACATCTGGCTAGCGCAAGCACCTGCTCGTGGTGGCTGACGTCGGGGTGGAAGGCGAGCGTGACGTCATTGGGACCCAGGCGGTGCAGGAACGCCGCGCGGGACTCGTCCTTCATTTGGGTGCGCTGCCGGTAATTGCCGTGGCGCAGGTACTGATCTACCAGGGGGCGGATCGGCCCGTTGCCCAGCATCGCCACCGCGGGAGTGGCGGAGCGAACCTGCAGCACCCCATGCGCCAGGAGGTCCTCCACCAGCGCCGTCGCGGCAACTGGCTCCAGCCCCGCGGCCACGCACCAGTGCTCCAGGTCTTGGCGTTTGATGGCCACCGCGCTGCGTTGCAGGCTTTTGGCGAGCTTTCGTTGTAGCGTTGCTGGTGTTTCCATCACCCCCACCACGGTGGCATCCATGCCGAACTGCAGGTGATGTGGTGGCCTCAGCAGCACCGCCGCCCCCGGCGCGAGCTGCACATATTCTTCCCCCGTGTGCATACCCACCATTCCACCACAGGAAAGGCACCGCCGCATGCCCGAGCTTACCCCCGCGTCCATTCCCGACTTCCCCGTGGAAGTCATCCGCTCCACCAAACGCCGCAAAACCATCAGCGCTCGCTTCCACGGCAACACCCTCCAGGTGCGCATCCCGGCGCGTCTCAGCCGCACGCAGGAGCAGGAGGCGGTGGCGGAGTTGGTTGAAAAGGTTGCGCGCAGCCGCACGAGCAGCACAATTTCCGACGCGCACCTGGCCGCACGCGCCCACGCCCTCAATGCGGAGGTGCTGCAGGGGAGGGCTAAGGTGAGCAGTATCCGCTGGGTGGACAACCAGACGCGGCGTTGGGGTTCCTGCAGTCAGCTCACAGGGGAGATCCGTATCAGCTCGCGGCTCAAAGGCGTGCCGGCGTATGTGCTTGATGCGGTGATCGTGCACGAGCTGGTGCACACCTTTATCAGCACGGGGCACAGTGCGGAGTTTTGGCAGTGGGCAGACAGGGTGGAAAAGGCGGAGCGCGCCAAAGGCTTTTTAGAGGCCTGGGCGCGCATGCCTTAAACGCTACGCAGCAGCGTTACTTCTGCTCATCTTCCGAACCTGAATCCGAACCTGAATCCGGGTCCGATTCCGGCGCTTCGCCCTCATCAGAATCAGCCCCGCTGTTTTCGTTTCCCTTTCCGGAGTTTTCCTCAAGCATCGCCTCAAGCTTTGCGATCTCCGCGATGGGGTCAAAGGTGTCCGTGCCTTCGGCGGAGTCCAGCAGAGAATCAATAAACTCTGCGGAGTTGGCAACGTCGTCTGCCGTTGGCATGAAGTCCGGGTGGTCCCACACGCGGTCACGGCGCTCGGTACCAACGGCGATGCCGACGCGACGCCACAGCTCGCGGGCCTCATCCACGGCGATGTCCTCCATGATAACGCCCGTGACCTGCGCGAAAGCGCTTTGTGCGGAGCCGCCAGAGGTGCGGCGACGCCGCCACGCCTGCTCGAGCTCCTTCGTGTGCGGCATGCGCTCGCCCAAGGCTTCCGCCACTACCAGCTCGGCCCAGCCCTCGATGAGCGCCAGCAGGGTGGCCAGGCGGGTCTTCGCGCCGGTGTTGCGAGAGACCAGCATGGAGTTCATATCCAGGCCTTGGAGGGATTCCATGGCCTCTTGCATCGCGTGTGGGTCGCCTTGAGCGGATTCCAGGGTGCGCATCACCTCATCAATCGCGGAAGTGTCCAGTTCAAGGCCCTGGGCATATTCCTCCACGGAGGCAACCATTCGTTCTTTGAGCCAGGGCACATGGCGGAACAGGCGTTGGCGGGCAGCCTCGCGGGCAGCGAGGAACACGAGCACCTCCTGCGCGGGGACGTCGAGTTCCTTCGTTGCCTCCTCCAGGTTGTGCGGCAGCAGCGCTGTGACGCCGCTCGGGGCCACGTCAATGCCAAAGTCCGAGCCGGAGAGGGCGTGGGAGCTGAGTTCGCCAAGGCGCCCGGAGAGTTGCATTGCGTAGTTCATGCTGGCCATCTGCTGCATCGCGCCGGCCATGGGGCCCATCATTTCCGCCTGCTCGCTTGGCATGGCGTTGAGCTGCGCCTGCTGAGTTTGCTCGGCCATGGGGGAGATGAAGCGCTTCCAACCAGCCAGGGTGTTGTCCAACCATTCCAATTGGTTCCAGGCTTGGACTTGGTTGCCGGAGGCGGGAAGAATCGTGGCGTCGTCCAGCCAGAGCTCCACCAAGCGAACGGCTTCCTCAACTGCGTTGCGTTCCTGGTCGCTGATCTGCTTGGGCTGGCCGATCATCTGTTTGGCCATGCGGGAAGCCACGGCGTAGTTCACCGGTTCGGAAGGGTCGGAGCTGTTCATGGCTTCGCTGAGCCCGGACATCATCTGCCCGAACTGCCCCAGGATGTCACCGAGGCCGCCGCCAAAGCCGAAGGGGTTTTGGTTGTTGCGATTGTTGGCGTCATCGTCATCGCCGCCAAACTGGAAGGAGAAACCAAAGCCGTTGCTGTTCATGCCATACACGCTACCGAAGGCCCAGGACATGCTGCCACGAAAACCCGCACGCTCACAGCGAACACACATCACCCTCAACTTCACAGCGCTTTGAAACCCAGTGATACGCTAGAACACCGTGAATCGACGCCTACGCACACTCATCCTCGGCTTTATCCCAGTGGGCCTGCTGGGGCTGTTGGTGACGGTGGACCACATCCCGGGCACCTCTATCAACCTCACCGTGCCTTATGCGGCGGAAGGCCCCGGGCCCACTTTCAACACCTTGGGGGAAGTGGACGGCCAGGACGTGGTGGAGATTGAAGGTGCCGAACTGGATCCCACCAGTGGCAACCTCAACATGACCACCGTCTCCGTGCGCACTGGCATGACGCTCGCCCAGGCGCTGGGCCGTTGGCTGCTCACCAATGACACTCTGGTGCCCATCGAGGAAATCTTCCCCCAGGACATGACTGAGGAAGAGGTCCAGGAGGCAAACCAGCAGGCGTTTAGCACTTCGGAGGCCGCGGCCACCATCGCGGCGATGAACTACCTCAACCTGCCGGTGAACATTAACGTTGCCGAGGTTCTGGAGGATTCCCCGGCCCAAGGGGTACTCCAACCAGGTGACACGCTCCTGCGCGTCAACGGCGAGCCCGTCACCGGTGCTGCGCAGGTCAGGGACACCATCCGCGCGCTAGCCCCCGGCACCGAGATCACCATCACCTACCAGCGCGATGGGCAGGAAAGCGAAGGGAAGGTGGTGCTTGGGGCTTCGCCTGACGACGCCGACCGGGCGCTGCTCGGGGTGCTGATGGAGGCGGCGCCGGCGTCGGGGATTGATGTGACCTTCCACCTGGAAGATATCGGTGGCCCTTCTGCGGGCATGATGTTCTCTTTGGCCGTGATTGACAAGCTTTCACCAGGTGAGCTCAACGGCGGCAAGTTTGTGGCCGGCACCGGCACGGTGGATGACTCAGGTGAGGTGGGGCCCATTGGTGGCATTGTCCACAAGGTTGATGCCGCCCGCCAGGCCGGGGCAGAGGTGTTTCTTGCACCGCGAGCCAATTGCGCCGAAGCGGTGAGTCGGGAACACGGCGACATGACCATCATCGCGGTGGATTCAATTGAGGATGCCATCGCAGAGCTGGAGGCCTACAACAGCGGCCAAGCGGTGGAGACTTGCAGCTAGCTGGCTTCTGGGGCCTCGCTAGTGGGTTCCTCAGAACCGCCAGATTTCTGCGCTGCCTCACGATTGAAGCCCACCAATCCGAGCTCCTCGATGATCTCCTTCGGGTCCGATTCATCAATGGAGACCATCTGCTTCATCACCAAGCCAAGGTCATTTTCCACCACGGTAATCAGGGCGGTATTGCCAAGAATGGACCAGCCCACTACGCGGGAGCCGGTATCTTCCATCACCCGTGAGCTGCGGAGTTCCGTGAGTACCTGGGTGGAGGATGCTGCATTTGAATCAGATTCGAAGAACTGAAACTGTCCCACATTGGGGCCGGAGCAGGCCATGGAGTTTTCAATGCCTGCGCGGTCACAGGAATCAAACTGGTCAAATAAGGAATCCGGTGCGAGTGCCCCGAAGCGCTGCCGTGCTTCCTCCACATTTTGTGCACGGCGGCTTGCGGTAGAAGGAGAGGAGGAGGCAGCGGCGCTGCTGGTGGCCTCGGCCTGCGTGCTCTGGGCTGCGGCGGAGGAGGGAGCGGCGGCAGGGGTGGCGGTCACCGCCGTGGTCGTGGTTTCGGCTGGCGTTGTAGCGGAAGGCTGCTCCTGATCTCCGGCGGAACAAGCGGCAAGTGTGAAGGCCAGTGCGCACGCCAAAGGCATCCCGCTGAGGGCGCGGGCGTGGGGGACACGAGCAACTAGACGCACGGGGCAACTCCTTGGAGACGGGCACGGAAAACGGGCGCGGCGCCTGCGGGCGCAACGAGCAAACACTCACATTCTAGTCGAGCGTTGCACGCAACGCAGCAATCACCCCAGGGGCAATGCCGGGACCGCCGCGCAGCTCAATGTTGTCATCGGCAAAGGCTCCTGCCGCGTCGAGCTCCTCCTCGGTGGGTTTGAGTTGTAACAGCGTGAGCTCGGCACCTTCCCGCAGCACCCCTGAAAACAGTCGAGCTTCGCGCGCCGTGGGGGCGTCGGAAGCCGCGTCCTTGAACATGATCTCCTGCGCGAGCACCGCACCCACAATCTCCTGCGGCCAGGTGATGCGCGAGAGGTAGTCGCCGAGTTCCTCGGAGCCGCCGCTGATGTGGGTAGGCAGGCCGTCTTGGACTACGAGTGCGAGTGGAGAGGTGTCTTCCTCGGGGATGTGCTGCTCGATGAGCTCGGCTGGAACCAGCCCAAAGAGCGTTGGTGGGGCGTCCCAGCCTTCTGAGTGGATGAACTCGACCGCCTCCATCATCGCGCGATTCAGCGCTTGCGGGCTGAGCGTCCGGTCTGATGGGGCGTCAAAATCTTTGCTGGAAGCCACGGTTGGAAAACCCTCACAATCTCAAAATGCAAAACTCCCGTAAACTTGAGCGTTGCATGTCTTCTGCCTGTGAAGCAGTCTAACTCAGCCTGTGCTGGGCCTGGGCGCGCAGGGCGGGGGAACACACAGCGTAACTAGCAATGTTCACACTCAACTAAGGGAGAGACAGTTGACGCAAGGCCTCAAGCCACCGTCTCCTGCAGCAAAGCGGCCATCGCGGATGTGGACCACCATTTTTGTGGTGGTGGGCATCCTCATTGCCGTGGTGCCAACCGCCATCGGCTTCTACACCGACTGGCTTTGGTTCGGCGAAGTTGGATTCAGGGGGGTGTTCCAAAAAGTCATCTTCACCCGCATCGCACTCTTTGTGATTTTTGCGGCTATCGCGGCGCTCGTGGTGTGGCTCGCGGGCTGGGTCGCCTACCGCGGGCGTCCCAGTGAGCTGGAGCAATTCGATCTCAGCGGCCCCATGCTGGAGTACCGCCGCGTGATTGAGGCCAGCGTGCGCCGCCTGCTGGTGGTGTTGCCGCTGTTCATCGGCGCGATCGCCGGCATGTTCGGCCAGGCCAACTGGCGGGTGGTGCAGATGTTCCTCAACCGCCAAGACTTTGGCGTGCAGGACCAACAGTTTGGCTTGGACTACGGCTTCTACGCCTTTGTTCTGCCCATGCTGCGCATCCTCGTGTCCACCTTCTCCGTGCTGTTGGTGGTGGCATTCCTGGTGGCGCTGCTTGGGCACTACCTCTTGGGTGGTATCCGCATTGGCAACCAAGCCGCGGGCATCAAGGGCGTGGTGTCTCAGCCGGCGCGCATCCAACTCGCAGTCACCGCGGGCCTGTGGATGCTGCTGCGCGTGGCCAGCTACTTCCTGGACCGCTACGAGCTGCTGTTCAACTCTCACCCCACCTTCACTGGCGGTTCCTACACGGACATCAACGCCGTGCTGCCCGCCAAGATCATCTTGATGGTGATCGCCGCCGTGGTGGCCTTGAGCTTCTTCGCCGCCGTGGTGCTCAAAGACCTGCGCATCCCTGCGCTCTCGACGGTTCTGATGATGCTTTCCGCATTGGTGATTGGCACCGCTTGGCCGCTGATGATCGAGCGTTTCTCCGTGCAGCCAAACCGCGCGGAGAAGGAAACGGAGTACATCTCCCGCAACATCGAGGCAACCCGTTACGCCTACGGCATCACCGACGAGCAGGTGACCTACATTGAGGACTGGGGCGCAAGCGGTGCGAGCAACGAGGCCGTGGCAAATGATACGGCCACGGTGAGCAACATCCGCCTGCTCGACCCGGAGATCGTTTCCCCAACCTTCACCCAGCAGCAGCAACTGCGCAACTTCTACGGCTTCCCCGAGTCCCTGACCGTGGACCGCTATGAGATCGACGGCGAAATGCGAGACTTCGTTGTTGCCGCGCGCGAACTGAATCCAAACTCCTTGCGGGAAAACCAGCGGGACTGGATCAACCGGCACACCGTGTACACGCACGGCAATGGCATTGTGGCAGCCCAGGCAAACCAGGTGGATGAGGTTGCGCGTGACGTCGGCTCTGCCCGCGGCGGCTACCCCGTTTACACCGTCTCTGACCTCTACAACACGGACACTGACGCCCGCGCGATCGGCCTGGACGTCACCGAGCCGCGCATCTACTTTGGCCCGCTCATTGCATCCGCAGCCGACGGCGCAGACTATGCGGTTGTGGGCACTGCCGACGGCACCGCCGTGGAATATGACACGGATACGTCCACGTACACCTACACCGGCCAAGGCGGCGTGGGCATTGGCAACGTGTTCAACCGAGCAGCCTTTGCGCTGCAATACCAGGAGCTCAACCTCATCCTCTCTGAGCGCGTGAATGAGAACTCCAAGATCATCTACCAGCGTGACCCTCGCGAGCGCGTACACAACGTTGCGCCATGGCTGACCACGGACTCCACCACCTACCCAGCCGTGGTTGATGGCCGGATCAAGTGGATTGTGGACGGCTACACCACCCTGAGCGCACTGCCATACGTCTCGCGTACCAATTTGCAGGAGGCTACGCAGGATACGTCGGCAGGCGTGGGCGCCGTGGACCAGCTCGCCGTGTTTGACCAGGTGGGCTACATCCGTAACTCCGTGAAGGCAGTGGTGGATGCATACGACGGCACCGTGGAACTCTACGAGTTCGATGAAAACGACCCCGTGCTGAAAGCCTGGGAAGGCGTGTTCCCCGGAACCGTGAAGCCAAAGAGTGAGATCTCTGAAGACCTCATGAACCACCTGCGCTACCCAGAGGATATGTTCAAGGTGCAGCGTGAAATGCTGGCTCGCTACCACGTTGATGACGCCCGCGAGTTCTTCACCAACGACCGCTTCTGGTCCGTCCCCGGCGACCCATCCGCGGACGAGGCACAGCAGAACATCGCCCAGCCCGCATACTACGTGGTGGCCGCAGACCCAGAGACGGGTGACCCAAGTTTCCAGCTCATCACCCCATTCCGTGGCTTGCAGCGTGAGTTCCTGGCGGCCCACATGTCCGTGAGCTCCGACCCAGAGACCTTTGGCCGCATCACTGTGCGCGTGCTGCCAACGAACACGCTCACCCAGGGGCCGAAGCAGGCGCAGGACACCATGATGTCCTCGGACCAGATCGCCTCCGACCGCACCCTGTGGGGCGAAACCAACGAGCTGTTCAACGGCAACCTGCTCACGTTGCCCGTGGGCGATGGTGAGATCCTCTACGTGGAGCCCCTGTACTCGCAGCGCAAGGGCCAGGACTCGGCGTTCCCGAAGCTCCTGCGTGTGCTCGTGAGCTACAAAGGCCAGGTGGGCTACGCCCCAACCATCTCTGAGGCACTCGCCCAGGTGGGCATCGACCCACGCGCCGCACAGGACCTCGCTGAAGCCGACCTGGACAACACGCAGACCGCCAGCGCGCCACGCGTGAACGAGGGCTCCAGCGATGCGGAATCTACCTCAACCAGCGCTGCTCCGACGACCTCCGCGCAGGCACCGGCATCGGCACCGGATTCTGTGGGTACTGAGGCGGAGGCCGTGCAGGCAATCAACGACGCCCTCCGTAACCTCGAAAATGCCCGTGGCGGCACCAACGAGGAGTATGGCCGTGCGCTCGATGAACTTGACCGCGCCGTGCGCGCCTACCAAGGGTTGGTGAACAACTAGGGCAGTGGGTTGGCGAGCCTGCTTTGGGCTCCCCAATCCCGAATCCCGAAATCTGCAACCTGAAACCTGAATCCCGAAACCTGAATCCCCAGCCGCCGATATCGATACCGGTGTGTGCTGGGGATTTGGTGTTTGTGGGGCAGCGGGTGTAGATTTAAAACCCGTTGCACCGAAGCAATCGATTTGATTACTTCTTGCACCGCGTCGCGGGGTGGAGCAGCTCGGTAGCTCGCTGGGCTCATAACCCAGAGGTCGTAGGTTCGAATCCTGCCCCCGCTACTAGTAAATGTCTCGCAGCATTCTTCACGGTTTGCTGCGGGACATTTTTGTTTTTTTCGGAGCGAAGGGGTGATGGGGTGGGGCTGTTTGGTGGCCTTTTGGACGTTGGTCGATAGGCAAAAGTCGATAGGACGTTGCGTTGGTCGATAGGACGGGGCAGTTTGGGGAAAACCGCGCCCTATCGACTTTTTCCTATCGACCAACGCGTCCTATCGAGCAACGCAACTACGCCCAGGGACCGTACATTTGGCGGTGGGGGATAAAGGCGAAAACGCCCCCGTCACGATACTTCAGGATGAACCTGGTGTTCGGACGAGAGCGCCTTCTATGCGGGGATCAGTATGCTTGTTGAGCATCTGCCCTCTCGGTGAATAGGGTATAGAAATATGGTGCAAGAATCAAGCAGAACGGCACAACGTGCCTCGAGTATCCTCGAGGTTCTTGGTGCCGACCGCATGAACCCCTACCTTGCGGAGGTTGAGGGGCATCCTGTTCGAGCTCTGGAGCTCTATGAATGGAATGCTGAACTATCTGCATCATTCTGGCCGCTCATTTCATTGACCGAAGTGAGTCTCCGTAATAAATTTGACCTTCACCTTGGGCATTGGAGTCATGAAAACGGCGGCGACCGTGAATGGTTATTAAAAATCGACAAAGCACCCCAAGACTTAAAAGACGTGTTTAGGGGAAGAGCAGAGCATTTTTGTCGCCGGGCCCATGTGGCTAAGAAGGTCCGTGACGGCGGTACTGGGTTGTTCAACGCGCCGCATCGGCGGCAAAACGTCCCTTTGACCAACGGAGACGTATTGTCACAAATCACCCTCGGCGAATGGTTAAATTTTATTCCTGCATCCCCACGGGTTTTGGATGACGGATCACAAAAACCTTTTCCTGATGCCACGACGGCGAGCCGACGAGAACGGCTTTGGAAAGACGTAGTATCTCAAGTTTTTCCAGAATGTGAGCGGCCCTACGAAATATCAGCAACTCTTCATCGGGTCAAACTCTTTCGTAATCGAATTGCCCGCCATGAACCTATTTTTATGCTTGAGTACAGGCGATATAGGAATGAGTTTCTTAGGTTACTGCGAAAAGTCTCTCCACTGGTTCATGAAATCTATACCCCCGTTTGGTGTACCGATAGCGGGGGTGCTTTAATCCGGTGTGAGAAATTTCATTCTTGCTGCTAGTTCGGCTTGTTCATGTTGTTTACCGGGGGAAGTGGACCTGTCGGGCTAACAACTTCCTCGGAATACATGGATAATTGGGGTGGTTAGAAGTAATCGAGCGCACCCCTTACATGAGTGAAAGGAGCAAGTCATGGCACGTGTGAACGATGTAGCAAGGTACATTTTGGAGCGTCAAGGCGGTCACGTGAGCACCATGAAGCTTCAGAAGCTCGTGTACTACTCGCAAGCGTGGAACTTGGTTTGGGATGAAAAGCCACTTTTCAACGCCCGGATTGAAGCGTGGGCTAATGGGCCGGTAACCCGAGAGCTCTATAGGCAACACCGGGGCCACTTCACCGCAAACGAAGAGATGTTTGACGGTGATTCAAGTAAGCTCACTGCCGACGAAAAAGAAACTATTGACACGGTTCTTGGTGCGTATGGTCACCTAAGCGGTCAACAGTTGAGCGACTTGTCCCATAGCGAGCGCCCTTGGCGTGAGGCACGTGAGGGTGTGGCAGATGGGGCCTCTTCTACTAACGAAGTGAGTCAAGAAGTCATGCAAGATTTCTACAGCGCCATGCAGTCGGCTTCTACTGTCTAGCGGTGGGTAGGAAGAAACGCGAGCAGAAAAAGCTCGCGCGTCAGCAAAACAACGCCGGTGGCAAGTACGTCCCTCCAGTCAATGCGGCTAGTGGTGACAAAAAGGTGCCCGGCTCAGCCACTAAAAGCGACTCCTACAAGAATGCCCGTGTTCAATGGACGGCAAGAGAAATTGACGATGTAACCGGCGCTGGAGACGGTCGCCGGTGGGACTTGAACGCTAGTGAAACTATGGAATTGCTGAAATTCCTAGATGAGCTCACCGGCAAAACATGGGGCGAGTGCGAGAATGAAACGGCAAACGGTCATAAGCGTCACCATGACCACGCCATTACAGACCTAACCCCCGTGGCACAGGATAGATTACGACAACTTGATGAAAATGAAGAGCGGATTTTTCGCTTCCGGTTGAAAGGTAAATGCCGGTTGTGGGGCTTTAGGTCGGGTGACTTATTCCGTGTGCTTTGGTACGACCCGGAGCACACGGTGTATCCAGTAAACAAACGCCATACCTAAAGACCGAAACCACCGCCCCGACGCTCTAGGTGTGAGTGCCGGGGCGGTGGTCTATCCCGAGTAGCCAGTTGCCTAGCTTGTGGCCGATTCTAGTAGTCAAATGTTATGTCCATGGGGTTTTTGGACACGGAGTCCATAGACTTTTTGGACAGGGAGTCTAGCTTCTTGTTGGACGGGGAGTCCAAGGGGTGCCGAGCAGGGTAGGCTATATCAAGTTTCATTGATTTCTAGTTAAGGTTTCAACCCGATATGATTTCTACGGAATATACGCTTCCTTGGATTGAGCATGATGTCTTGCTTGACCTGATCAGATCGCATTTCGGTAAGGCAATGCAGAAGGTTCAGGTAGATCGAACTAACCTTTCCACAGACCCCACTCTCAATATTCTTCGCAGCTTCGCCCTCAATCTCACCGAAGCTGAAATCGAGAATGCTGAGCAGGTCGTAGCGATAACCAAAACTCTTCAAAACGCAATCGGTGACTTTCATCAAGATGTTCTAGGCAATGTGCCAGGGTGGAGATCTATGGGTCGCACAGATGGTGTTTATGACATCGAGAGTTTGAAACCTGTAACGCTCGCAGGTGACAAGCATGTTATCGCTGAGGTGAAAATGCGTTATAACACCATCAAAGGAAGTGAAAAGAAAAACATTTGGCAAGACCTAGAGAAGCAGGTCCGAAGCCGCGGAAAGGCTGGCACACTTGCATTGCTCATTGAGATCATACCTCAGAGGAAGGTGGCTTATGATCGTCCGTGGAAAGTCTCAAGGACGGAACCTGTCGAATATGTGCGCCATGTCGATGGTGTGACCGGCTATTACTACGTAACTGGTCATCCTACCGCCTTACACGACCTGTTCCTGACGTTACCGTCTTTGCTTATTGAAGCTTTTCCACGTGAAAGCGACTATGTCAGGAGTGCTGAAGACATTGCCCGCTTCGTTGAGGGGTTGTGTGCTTCAGCACTTCCGGCTCTCCCGTTTGGGTACGATCCCAAAATATTGGGGCATAGTTCAGCACTGGAACTCAGACAATCTACTCCGCAAGAAGTTCGGCTTCTGCGATCGGAGAAATCGGTTCAACCGAGTCGTAGCCTTCCGGTAACGTTCCTTTGATCATAGCCTCAATACCTTTGCCAAGGTGATAGGCCAGGTTGCATGGTACGGCATTGCCAATCTGCTTGTATGCAGCGGTAACGCCACCCGAGAATTCCCAATCGTCCGGGAAAGTTTGAATTCGCGCGTATTCTCTCACGCTTAGCGGACGAGTTTCGCTAGGGTGGCACCGCTCTGTCTGCTTCTGAGCTGGATTGCAGGTCAAAGTCAATGACGGTTCATCCCACGCCAAGCGCCGTGCCATGCCTGTTTTGCCACCACCGAGATGATAGCTTGCTTTCATGTAGGATCGTTGCACGTCATCCGGTAGATCACGCCAGTTTCCACCCTCAGGCACCTGGCACATGACATCGAACTTCCAGTCCGCGTATTTCATACCGTCACTAGCGGGACAATCGGACAACGCATCCCGCAACGACACTGTGTAGTCGTGTTCACGGGGGAAGAAAATTTCGTAATCTAAGTCATTCCGCACAGCAATAATGATTAAGCGTTCACGTTTCTGTGGGACATCGTGATATTGTGCACGCATTAAGCGGTAGGCTACGCGGTAATCGGCGTTTTGCAGGGTACTCACCATGGTTTTGAAGGTTCTACCCCCATCATGGGTGAGTAAGCCACGCACATTCTCACCCATAGCAACTTTGGGTCGAACTTCTTCAACGCACCTCACGAACTCATGGAACAGCGTACCGCGAGTGTCAGCGAAGCCAAGTTTGTTGCCGGCGTAGCTAAAAGCTTGACAAGGAAAACCGCCTTCAACCAGATCGACTTTGCCGCGCAAATTAGTAAAGCTAACCTCATGGACGTCACCTTCAATGACGTTCCAATCTGGTCGATTTAGACGTAGTGTTGCAGTAGCATGTTTGTCAAACTCGTTGACTAGTAGATGACTGAAACCGGCGTGCGACAAACCAAGTGCAGTGCCTCCGCCGCCGGCGAATAAGTCAATCGAGGTCAGACCATTTTGGTTGTCATCCTTCAAGATGCGGTAGCGATTCTCAGTGTCATCGCCGTCGAGCTTTCGCTGTAGGCGCTTAACCTCGTCAAAGTTAAACAACCTGTTGTTCTTCGTATCACGGTGCGCCTTGATCAGACCCTTTTTTTCCCACCGCCGCACGGTGTCAATGGATACGTCCAGCAGTTTTGCTGTCTCCGAGATGCTCACTAGATTCATGTATCGCGCCTTCAGCTCAATTTTATGGTAACCGTTGCCTATGCATAGGTTACTATACAATGTTCTGTGGTATAAATCCAAGGAAGTCCTCGGCTGCTCGATGCTACAGGCTCAATGTAGAAAATCCCTGGACGCGTTTGTTTAGAAACAGCCCTGTATTTAGATGAAAGCATCTTTTAAGTAGGGGAGAATAGGCTGTAGATCCGGTTTGCCTGGTGTGAAAGCCCATCCCTCACTAAGAAGTTCTGCGCATGCGACTTTTCTGGAGATCTGGTTGATTACCTGGCGAAGATCCACCAATGCGCGGTTAGCATGTTGATGGAGGCCACTATTGGCACGATACCGCCTCGCAGGTAGAAAATGCTTGCTTCGAATCCAGTGCTCGTTGCCCGGATTCTGGCAAAAAGTTCGACTTCGAACTCGTGGTCAGCCGGCTCGATCACCTCCCGCTGACAGACTAGGTTTCGATCTGCGGAGGATGCCCGATCATAAGCGACATGTTATCCAGTCTTAACGTCTCCCAGGCTGTTCCATTTGTGTATTGACCTAAAATAGTTGGGCGAACTATCGCCTGTGAATCGGCCTGAATTTTTGAGAGTGGCGTGTTACGCGGCGTGAAGGCCTGCGTGGTTTTCTCGTTGGTAGTTGGTGTAGTGCTCGATCGGCGGGATATGCCCGAGCGAGGAATGCAACCGCTCGTGATTGTACCAGTGGACCCATCTGGCTGTGGCGCGTTCCACCTCACCCCAGTCCGTCCACGTCCTGGCCTCGAAATCAATGAGCTCAGACTTGTACAGTCCGATCGTTGACTCCATCAGGCCGTTGTCGTAGGCGTCGCCGACGGTGCCGATAGACCCGTCCATCTGGTGGACGGTCAGCAGCCGGCGGAGATCTGTGGAGGTGTACTGTACGCCAGCGTCCGAGTGGTGGATCACCCCGGCTGACTCAAAGTACGGGTCCTGGCGCTGGCGTAGCGCCAGTGCCTGTCGCAGCGCACGGATGACCAAAGATTTCGTGGCTCGGGTGTCCACGACATACGCCAGGATCTCACGGGTGAACACGTCGGTGACAAAAGCCACGTAGCTTCAAACCGCAGCTGGTGTGCACATACGTGAAATCCGCGACCCACCACTGATCGGGGCACTGAGCCTGCGACCAGGCCCGTTGAATACGATCCGGGAAACGCTGCGCGGTGGGATCAGCAACGGTGGTGCGTGTGGTCTTGCATCGGAGTACACCCGCAATTCCAAGGATCTTCATCAGGCGTTGCACCTGGTCACGGCCGATGTTCCAGCCTGCCCGGTGGGCGGCTTTCCATAGTTTTCGTCGCCCGTAGACTTGCCGATTGGCCCGCCACAGCTCAAACAGGCGGTGCGCGGCGTAAGCCTCGTCCAGCTCGGCAGGGGTGGGCCCGAAACCACGGGCCTGGAAGCGGTAGAACGTTGCCGGTGAAATAGCGTATTCATGCTCGTTGAGCACGCGGCACATCCGCTCGATGGAATACAGGTGCCGGTGAGTGCGGAGGAAGTCCACGATCACTTCCACTTGCGGTCGAGCTCCGCCTGGGCGAAAAAAGCTGAGGCCAGTTTCAGGATCTCGTTGGCTTCTTTGAGCCGGGCGTTTTCTTTGCGCAGTATCGCAAGTTCCGCGTCTTTCTCGGCGTCGGATTGCTCGACAGCAACGTCCACCTTTTTCTCTTCTGCGCGTACCCAGTTACGGATAGTAGATGCTTTGATGTCGATGACCGCTTCGACAGCGCGTAGTGCGGCTGCCTTGGATGAAGCGCCGTCAGCAAGCTCCTCGAAGTACAGCCGCACCGCCCGCTGGCGGGTCTCCTGGTCGTAGGGGCTGATAGCCATGATGTTCCTCCTGTGTTACATCATGCCCTCTCACCAACCCAGGCCGGTTTACCTGTATTCTGCGCTCGAAATTGAGCGCCTGCAGCAGGTGATGATCTACCGGGCAACGGGGATGAAGCTTGCGGAAATTAAGGCCCTTTTGGAGGGCGAGCAGGAAAGCCTGGAGCACCTGCGCCGTCAGCGCGCCCGCCTTGAGCAACAGCGCGCCGGGGTGGAGGCAATGCTGCAGGCTGTGGAAACGCTTTTGGAGAAGCACATGAATAAAGAAGAGTTGAACTTACAGCAGATCGGTGAAATCCTTGGCGACGCCAACTTTGCCGAGCACCAGCAGGAGGCCGAGCAGCGCTACGGCGACTCGCAGGATTGGCAGATCAGCCAGCAGCGTACCGCAAAGTGGACCGCCCAGGATTGGGAGGCGAACAAGCAACGTTTCTCCGCCATCGACGCCCGCCTTGCCCAAGCTGCTCGCGACGCCATCCCCACCGATTCCCCCGAGGCCGCCGCTCTGGTAGCCGCCCACCGCGAGGTCCTTAGCGAGTTCTTCCCGGTCACCCCGGCCAAGCACTACCTGATCTCCCGCGGCTACATCGCCGACCCTCGGTTCCGCAGCTACTACGAGCAGCAGCAGCCGGGCCTCGCACAGTGGTTGGCGGACGCCATTGCTCACGTAGCGCAGGAGCAGGGGGTGGACCTGGAGCAGCCCACCTGGGAATAGGGCAGTTTCCGCCGCCCAACCCTCTCCAGCCAGGTAGCCCACTGGCATCCCAGGGTGGAGTAGGGGAGCAAAAAGCGGGGCCCACTGCTTGAACAAGTAGTGGGCCCCGCTTTAGGGGTTTGTGCTGTCCGCTTAGGCGTAGACAGACTCTTCAACTGGGGAAATGCCGAGTTTGTTGAGCATGTAGAGCACGCGGGCCTCGAGGTCGTCTGCGAGTTCACGGCTTTGCTCCAACGTCTCAGCCTTGGCCACGGGCCAGACCTTGACTTCCTTGCCAGCCTCGTCGCGGGGAGCGTCGGTACCCAAGAACACGATGAAGTCCGGCATGGCTACGGTGCGCACGTCGTTGGTGTGCCGTGGGGCAGCGGCCAGGCCGCGCTCGTTGAACACCTTTTGCATGTGCCCGATGGCGGCGTTTTCTGGATGGCTTGCTGCGGCGTCCACATAAAGGGCCTCGCCGGCGTACTTCTTGGTCAGTGCCACGGCAGCGTTTGCCAGGGCTGCATTGGTGCCGGCGGCGAAGCGCACGTGAATGCGGTGCTCGCCGAAGTATTCATTGGCCTCGCGTTCCACGAACACGGGGATGAACTCCTCAAGGGTGGCCTTAGCGGTGTGCTCGGCGATGAGTTGGTCCAGCTTTGCGTCAATTGCCTCAGCGGAGTGAGCATGCCCAAATGCGGCGTGCAGGTCCGCGCGGAGCGTTTCAAAGCGCTTTGCGTTGATGTTGTGGAGCATGATGTGTACCCACCCACTTTCTCAAAAGTCTCAGGGCTGGAAGTTTGTTCATCCATAAGATAAAAGGCAACTTCCGGCCACTTGCTGTTTACCTGTTGTTCACTTTAGCGCATTGTGGTGTGAACTATGCAACTCCCAAACGCGAAAAAGTTTCCATGAGTAGCCCTGACCTTGGAAAACGCAACCTTAAAAATTCTTGAATTTGTTGCTTTCTTGGCGTGTTGAGCTGCTTTCTCGATGCAGGGCTGGGCCGCAAACGGCATTGGTAGGTGCGATCTTGGGGGTGTTGGAACCCTCCCTTGTGCTTCTTGGCTGCGGGCAGGGATGGCCGCCGCCCCGCTAGTCCCGGTCTCTGCTGGGGGAGTGTTGAGGGACTTCTTTGTCTCGCTTGCGTCAAATTGCTTGTCCGTCCGATTGGTTTCGGCTACGCTGTGCCCTTGTGTTTAATGGAAAGCATTTCCATTAATGAAAATCAATTGAAAACCCAAGAACGCGGGTTCGGCAATGAAGTACCGGTCGAGAAACGTTGAAGTCAGGGAGAAGGAGGAGCGGCATGTTACGTCAGCGGCAGGAAACAGCCCGCAACCTCACATCCGCCCGAAACGCAGTCCGGCTTGGGATGCTGGGAATGCTGTTGATCGCCGTGGTGTTTCTTGGTGCAAGCCTCGGCCCCTTGGGCTTCCAGCCTGGGCAAACGCTGAGCGCCCTCGCACACACGCTCACAAGTACTGCCAACTCCGCCGCTCAAGACCCCGCCCACGCCCTGGTTACCGCCGTGCGTCTCCCGCGCACACTCACTGCCGCGCTGGTGGGCGCGAGCCTGGCGGTGGCTGGAGCTGCCATGCAGTCAGTGTTTCGCAACCCTTTGGCTGAGCCAGGAATCACCGGCGTATCCAGTGGCGCAGCGGTGGTCGCGGTGCTGGCCATCACCACCGGGTTGAGCTCCGTGCATCCGCTGATGTTGCCGCTCGGCGCCTTTGCCGGCGCGCTGCTCGCGGTTGTGGTGGTGCAAGCCATTGCGGCACGCGGTTCCTCCCACACAATCCTGCTGGTAGGTGTGGCACTCAACGCCTTCCTCGGGGCGGTGATCGCGGCGGTGATTGCCAACGCAGTTGATGCCGAGGACGCCCGTTCCGCAATGTTCTGGCTCAACGGAGACCTCACGGGCACCACCATGGCTGACATCAAGCTCGTGATACTGCCTCTGCTGCTCGGCATGATTGTGGTCGGGCTGCACGCACGCGAACTCAACCTCCTCGCAGCCGGCGAGGCCATCGCCCACACCTCCGGCATGCAAGTAGGGCGCACCAAACAAATCGTTCTGTTCGCAGCCGCGCTGACCACCGCCAGTGGCGTGGCGATTACCGGCATTATCGCCTTCGTGGGCTTGGTCGTCCCGCACCTTGTCCGCCTCTTGTGGGGCAGCGATCACCGCCTGCTCCTTCCCGCGAGCGCCCTTCTTGGCGGTGTGCTGCTCGTCTGCGCCGACGTCACCGCCCGGCTGGTCTGGCAGCCTGTTGCCCTGCAGACGGGCGTCGTCACCGCGCTTTTTGGCGCACCCTTCCTGCTCTTCCTGGTGATTCGGGCGGCAAAACTGCAGCAAGGGGGCCAAGGATGATGCTGGAACTGCGAGGGGTTTCCGTGAGCTACGGCCGCGCCGGGGTGCTGAAGGAACTCACGCACACGTTTGCGCCAGGGCAGGTACACGCGATCGTCGGCCCCAACGGCGCGGGCAAATCCACGCTGCTCAAGGCGATGCTCTGCCTGCATCCCTACCGCGGGAGCATGCGTATCGACGCCGCCGAGGCCCGCACGCTCCACCCGCGGCAACGCGCGCGGAAGGTGGCGTATGTTCCCCAGCAACTCCCGCCAGGCATCGAGTTCTCCGGCAGGCAGTTCGTGGAACTGGCTCGCTACGCGCGACTACGCCGCTTTGACACCCTCACGGCGCAAGATACCGAAGTAGTAGAGCAAGCACTCACACACGCTGGTGCTTTGGGCTGGGCGCACAAACCGGTGCGGCACACGTCGGGTGGCCAGCAGCAGCTCACCAGCTTGGCGCGGGCACTCGCCCAAGAGCCCCAAGCACTGCTGCTGGACGAACCCACCAGCGCCCTGGACATTTCCCATGAGGCAAAGGTGATGCGTCTGCTGCGGCAGTGGGTCGCCGAAGATCCACAACGCCTGGTGGTGGCTGTTGTGCATGACCTTTCACTGGCAGCCAGATTCAGTGACCAACTCGTGCTGCTCGCACACGGAGGCATTGCGCGCTCTGGCTCCCCACCGGAGGTGCTCACCACCGCCATCCTCAGTGAGGCCTTCGGGGTGCAAGTGGAGGTGAGCGCGCACCCTCGTACAGGGGCGCTCCAGGTGCAGGCGCGCTGATCTTGCAGGCGTGCTGGCGCTCTGAGCCGCGGAAATGTCGAACATTACATCCATATGACGTAAAGGAGTTTTGCTTTGAAAAAGATTGCCCACCCGTTCGCGTTGAAGTCCAGTTTCTCGGCCCGGCTTGTGTGTGCTGGTGTTGCGCTGGCTGTGCTCGGCGCCTGCAGCCCGGCGCAGGAGCAACCATCCCAAGAAACTACTCAAGCCACCAACGCGGCGGCCTCCGCTGCACCTACCGAGCAGGCTTCTGCGAAGGAAACCGCACAGCCGCAGCGGATTGTGGCGGTGACCAGTGACGTCGCGGGCATCGTTCTTGCTCTCACCGGCGGCGAACGTGTGGTTGCGGTGCCGGCGAGCGTGGAGGCACCCGCCGGTGTGGAAGCAACGCTGCCCCCTGGCACCGATCCCGAGGTGGAACAGGTGCTCGCGTTGAGCCCTGACCTGGTGATTACCACCACTCGTCACGGCGGTGAGGAGACGCTGGCGCAGCAGCTTGAGGCAACCGGCGTCCAGTCTTTGGTGGTAGACCCGGAGCAATTTGGCACCCCAGAGGGCGTGGCGGCAGCAACCCGCACGATTGGCCAGGCGATTGGGCTCAAAGATGAGGCAGAGCGGCAAGTGAAGCAATTTGAGGAGGAGATCGCCGCCCTCGATGCCCAGGCACTCACTGACGGCCCCACCGCGTTGGCGCTGATGGTCCGCGGCCCGCAGGTGATGGCGATGGACCAGGGCCTCATGCTGCCGGGGCTGATCACGCGCGCCGGTGCGACCTACCAGGCCCAGGCCATCGGCTTGCAAAACACCCGCCCGATCGACGCCGAACAGCTCCTCAAAGCCAACCCCGAAGTCCTGTTCGTAGAGGATTTCCAGGGCAAGGGCATCGCACCTTTTGAGTCCCTGCTGAACAACCCCGCAGTGGCGAGCGTTCCTGCAATTCAACACAACCGCGTGTATGTGATTTCCCAAAGCGAGGCTTCCGGCATTTCCGGCCTGAAGACCCCCGAGGGATACCGCGCGATCCTCACCAACCTCAAGCAGACGAGCTAATCCATCACCGCAGGTCAAAAGGGGTACACGGGGCGTGTCCCGCCCGCACATTACACTGCCACTCATGAGCCATCCAACGCAGCACAAACCCTCACACCCTCATGCCGCGCAACCTCCGCATGGGCGAGGCGGGGGTGGGTTTGGCCTGCTACCTGCACTCCGCCATACGGCCACGCGGCAAATCGCGCTCGCCAACGCCGCACGATACTTCGGCTGGGCACTGTGGGCGGTGGGTGTGGGGATGCTTTTCGACGTCACCACCTCCGCCCCATCCGCACACAGCTTGCCCTTTGCGGTTGGTGTTGTGCTGTGTGGGCTGCTGACCATGCTGCTTGCGGCATCCTCGGCGAGTTTTCTGCAGCTCGAACGCCCTCGGGCCGCCGAGGCCCGCGTCCGTGCGGGCCTGCTGAGTGCGTTATGGTCCGTGCCTGAATACCGCCCGCCGAATCCTGCCTCGGGCGGAGGTAGGGGAGGGGCCTCTGACGAGGGCGCGGACGTTGCGCTGCTCACCCAAGACGTGGAGAAATACACCAACAACCACGATGGATTCCAAGGCCAAGTGGCTGGCGCAGTGCTTGGCCCAATAGCGGTGCTCGCGCTTGTTGCGGTGGCCGTGGATTGGCTGAGTGCACTGGTGTTGCTGCTCGTGCTTCCCCTTGCCCCGGTGGTGATCGGCTGGTTCCAGCGAAAGTTCCGCGCCCAGGCTGGTGCATCCAGGCGGATGCGAGTCACCCTTGCCGCGCAGTTCACCGCAATCATCCGCGGTATGGAAACAATCGTGCTTGGCAGGGCAGGCCAGCGGGTCCACTCGATGTTGGCGCATGCAGGTGAACGCAACCGGAAGGCCACGATGGCGCTGCTCGCCCGCAACCAGTTGGTGCTTTTTGTTTCCGAGGCGGCGTTTGCCCTGGCCACCACCGCGGTAGCCGTGCTGATAGCGGTGGCGCGTATGCAAGCAGGTGCGCTCACCGAAGGCCAAGCCGTGGCGTTGGTGCTGGTGAGCTTGGTCCTGACCACGCCACTGCAACTGGTGGGCAGCTTCTTCTACATCGGGATGGCCGGCCGCGCCGCCGGTGGCGCAATGGGCAGGTTCCGAGCTCGTTTTGCACAGCGCAGTGGTGAACAAACACCTGAAAACGTCACCATAATCGTGGGCCCAGACAACGAGGTTCGCCTGAGCAACGCCACCATTGCGCGCCAAGGCCGAACCCTTGTGCAGGGCCTTGATCTGCACGCCGCACCTGGGCGCCCGGTGGTGCTCACTGGGCCTTCCGGCGCAGGCAAATCCAGTGTGATCGCGGCCCTGCACGGCACCCTGCCTCTGGCTGCGCCCAATGGTAATGGCGGCCACTCCAGGAATGCGACAAGCGAGCTGGTCTTGCCGGAGGCAGGCAGCGCGTTGATTGCGCAACGCACCTGGCTGTTCACCGGTAGCTTGCGCGAAAATCTGGAACTTGCCATGCCCGCGGATGAAGGCGGCTCGGCTGTAACAACAGATGAGGCCCTGCTTTCGGTGCTCGCCACGGTGCAACTCGAAGATTTTGCACAGGAGCGTGGGCTGGACACGCCAGTGGGGGAGGACGGCGCCAACGTGAGCGCCGGCCAAGCGCAAAGGATCAGCATTGCCCGCGCGTTGCTGGCGGGGAAGCAGGTTCTGCTGTGCGACGAGCCCACGGCCCACGTGGACCAAGCCACCCACCACGCCATCATGGACGTGCTCGCTGAGCTCTCCGCCACCCACGCGGTGGTACTGGTCAGCCACGTTCCGGGGGCAACCCTGCCCAACGCCACCCACATCGAGATCGGCCAGGAGCAGCAATGAGCACACATACCAACGCACTGCCAACGCCAACACCTTCAACCGCTTCCTGGCTCGCCGCGGAAACTCAGGGCTTTCGGCCAGCGCTCGCACTCAGTGCGCTGGCGCGGCTGCTTGGGCTCATCGCGGCAATCGGCATGTACTGCGCAGGTCTGCTTGCCGTGTTCCAGCACAACTTGGTATGGGTGGTGGTTGCCGTGGTGCTGGGCTTGGCCAAAGCCCTGTTGCGCTACGGCGAGCAATTCGCCGGCCACTGGGTGGCATTCAAGGTGCTAGAACAACTTCGCGCCAAAGCCTTCGCTGGGCTGCTCGCCCAATTCGACGCCAACCGGCACCACCACGAACACCCTCATTCCCCATCGCGCTCCTTGAGCGGGGACCTTGTGGAACGGCTCACCAAAGACATCGACCGGCTGGAAGTGTTCTACGCGCACACCCTGGTGCCAGCCACCACGGCACTGCTCACCCCCTTCCTCGCCGCGGGCCTCGTGCTCGCGGCAACAGGGGACGTCCTGGCAGCCGTGATTGGGTTTGGCAGTATCGCGGTGGTGTGGGCCAGCGCGCTCCTCGGAGTCCGCCGCATTTTTGCCACAAACCACGAAGTGGCGCAACTTCGCGGGGAGATCTCCCACCGGGTCACAGACGCCGTCTTTGGCCACAGCGAGATCATCAACTACCGCATGCAGCCCAAAATCCGCGCCCGCATCAGCACGGTAGACGGCCACATTCACGCCAAGCAGCGAACCCTGGCAACAATCACGGCTGCCCGAAACGCCCTGCTCACCCTGGGCCTGCTCGGTGGCCCTACCTTGTTGTGGTTCATCGGGCTCTCTGGGCAACAGGCAGCGCTAGCCACGGCGATTGTCCTCGTGAGTGGTCTGCATGGAGCCGCAATGGAACAGCTCACCCCTTCCCTTGCGGCGGCGTGGGCGTCGGCACGGCGCGTCCAGCAGCTCAGCACCAAACCGCCCGCACAGGAAGGCCAACCCTGGCCAACAGATGCGGGGGAGCTGCGGCTGCAAGGAGCTGGTACGGCGAGCGTTTCCGTCCCTCCCGCGGGACACCTATTGGTGCGCGGACCCTCCGGCGTGGGCAAAACCAGGCTTCTGCGCACCATCATGCAGCTCGACTCCGCAGGTCAAGTGAGCATTGACGGCATCCCGGTGCATGAGATTGCTCCACATGAGCTCCGCAAGCACATCGCCTATGCCCCACAAAAGGCGGTCACCTTCCCGGATACCGTGGGATTCAATCTCACCCTCGGGGCGCCGGTGGAGCAGGCGCGCATCCGGGAAGTCCTCGATGCCCTGGAACTCAGTGAAGTTGCCGCAGATCTCAGCGCCCCGATGGGCACTTGGTCCGGTGGCCAACTCGCACGCCTCGGCATCGCGCGGGCAGTGCTGCAGGAACCGGAGATTCTGCTCCTCGACGAGCCCACCGCTCACCTCGACCCGGCGCTTGCCCAGGCAGTGCGGGAACGGCTGCCAAGACTTCTGCCCGGCGTGACAATCGTGGAAGTCACTCACAGCGCTGCCGACGCCACCCTAGGCGGCAAAGAACTACAAGTGTTGAAATTCCCCGATACTTCCGATTCTCCCGATACTTCCGAACCCTTTGGGACCAATACATAAGGGTTCCAAAAGGATTCGATAAGTTTTTCCTCATGCGGCGGCGGGGAGGCAACTTGGCCGTTAGGATCGGCACTATGAACGCAAATCGCCCCTTGAAGAGGTCACGCGCGTTTCGTCTCGCCTCAATTGCGGCTGTGCTGGGCGTGAGCACGGCCTTGGTTTCCTGCGGCAACTCCCAACCAGCAGAGGAACAAAGCACGCAAGCCACCACCACCACCGTGGCTGCAACCACTGTCACCCAAACACAGACGCAAACCCAATCCCAAGCAACCACTACACCTCCGAGCGGCCTTGTGAGCCTGGAGCCAGCGCCACAAACCCAAGCCAATCAAACCCAAGCAAACCAACCAACCCCGAGCGCACCGGCCAACCAACCTGGGCGAAACACCCGTCCAGTGATCCCGCCGGACACTCGGAAAGGTAGCCGGGTGAACCTCGATGGAACCGAGGTCACCGTCCAGGTCTACGGTGATGGGTTCGGCCTGCACCTGGTGGGAAATGGCCCCAACACCTCGCCTGAGTTCGCGGTAGCCACCATGGAAGTGCTTACCGCCGGGCTCAACGCCACGGAGGAAAACGTCCGCGACACCCTCCCGCGCACAGTGAACGTGTACAGCCCGGCAACGGGGCAAACCTACAGCATGCAATGCGTGAACAACCCCAACAAGACCATCCGTTGTACCGGAGGGAACGGGGCTGAGGTCATGATGTACTAGTGCGTGCTCATCAGCGCTAGGGCGTGTCTCCTAATTGTGGGCCTGTGCTCGAGCATGATTGAGGTGTGTCACAACGGTCTAGATTTACGCAGTTCACGAATGCACAGTGGGAGCGAGTTGAACCACTTCTGCCAACGAATGAGG
>NZ_JANIKJ010000049.1:0-973 GCF_024580965.1 Corynebacterium kozikiae | reverse complement strand
TAGGGCGTGTCTCCTAATTGTGGGCCTGTGCTCGAGCATGATTGAGGTGTGTCACAACGGTCTAGATTTACGCAGTTCACGAATGCACAGTGGGAGCGAGTTGAACCACTTCTGCCAACGAATGAGGGCCGTAAAGGCCGCCCGTTTGGTGATAGCCGCCGCGTTGTAGAGGGCATCATCTACCGGTACCGCACCGGAATCCCGTGGCGAGATCTCCCCGACCGGTATGGTCCCTGGCAGACGGTGTGGAAGCGGCATCGCCGCTACGCAACCGACGGCACCTGGGACCGCGTATTCGCGCACATCCTCGCCGAGGCCGATGCAGTGGGCGACATTGACTGGAACGTGTCAATCGACGCGACGATCAACCGTGCTCATCAGCACGGTACGAACCTGCCGCGCCCTGATCAGGACACAGGGGGCTCTATCGAATTACAAGAATCTGCCGTTATGCGAGATTGAACCGGCAGGTCACGGGATCGGGAGATCACGCGGAGGGTTGAGCACGAAGGTACATTTTGCTGTCGAGGGGCATGGCCGGCCGCTGTCGATTGTGGTGACGGGCGGGCAACGCCATGATGGCGCGATGTTGCAGGAAGTCCTCGGCGATATTCGGGTCCCGAGAATTGGGTGCGGGCAGGCGCGGACGCGCCCTGATGCGTTGCTTGCTGATCGCGGGTACACGTCACGGGTGAACCGCGCGTATCTGCGTGAGCGCGGCATCGCCGCGGTGATTCCGGAGAAGTCTAATGAGATCGCTGCCAGGAAGCGTAAGGGTCGTGCTGGCGGGCGACCGCCCGGGTTTGATGCGGAGCTGTACAAAGACCGCAACGTGGTCGAGCGGGCCTTTGGGTTGATGAAGCAGTGGCGCGGGCTTGCGACGCGTTATGACAAGCTCGCGGTCACGTATCGCGCGGGAGTGGTGCTTGCGGCGATTCTGGTCTGGTTACGCATATAAGAGACACGCCCTAGT
>NZ_JANIKJ010000048.1:0-1207 GCF_024580965.1 Corynebacterium kozikiae | reverse complement strand
CATGAGGATCTGCGCGGCGCTACGCGGGCCGATGCCGGGCATGGACAAAAGAATCTCGGTTTGAGGAATGTCCTGAATGAGCTTGAGTACTTGGGCCTCGATTTCCTTGCGATGTTCTAGCTTGGCCAGTGCATCTTTGGCGGACATTGCTACGCCAAGTTCGGCGTATTCTGCGCCGGCAATGGTTACGGTCTGCCCGTGGATGGCCGCAAGCATGGCATCGATGACAGGCTCAGGATTACGTGCCCTGTGATTGCGTGCGAAGGCTGCTAGGCGAGCTTTACCGACGCGTCGAATCTTGGTGGGACCACCGTATTTCGCAAGAAGGTGGAGGATCCACTTTCGGTGAATCATTTGCCCGCGTAGGACATGTTCGAATGCAGGATGGGTTCCCACGAGCGCAGATCGCATCTGGTTAATCAGACGTGTGTAGGCCCTCGCGAGGTCTTCGTCGATACCGTTGAGGACTTTTAGCTGGATAAAGACTTCCTCAACACGGTCGACGCTGCGCAGGGCATCCGGGAGGTTAAGACCGGCATGGGCAATGACGTAGGCGTCGCGTACATCGGTCTTGGAGTTGCCAACGTGGACGCGAGAGAGCTGCCGCATCGCAAGTCCGGGGAGGTAGCGAACCTCAGCGCCCATTGCCTGGGCGACTGCGACGGTCAGCCGGCCGATGTTGTTGGGTTGATCGACAACGACAAGGACCGAGGCGTTGTCGGCGAGGAATTGGCCGAAGAGCTTGCGTAGCGAGCCTTCATGCTGGTTGATGCGTTTGGACAGGACTTGACTGCCCTGGGGATCGAGGACGCAGGCGTGGTGGAAGTATTTGCCGACGTCCATGCCAATGACGAAGTCATAGGCCATGGGTGTGTGCCTCCTAGCGATGATTTAGAAGTTGGGTTATTGAAGTTTCATCGCTGGGGTTGTCGGACATACTTGCGCTGGCATCCACATTACTGTGAGACCTCATGCCGCCTGGGCCGGGTCAGGTTCCTATTAGCAGTTTGAGTATGTCACTGTCTTCGGCGACATCACCCCCCGGATCATTTTCAGACAGGGACAGGAATAAGCCATACCGAAGCCAGCGACTAGTTCCACTGTCCTTTCGGATGGCGGGAACGGACATAAACATAGCCCGCCCAATCGGGTGGACAGGCTATGTATCTTCGGTGCCCTGGGGTGGAACTGCTAACAACGTAATGGG
>NZ_JANIKJ010000047.1:0-1304 GCF_024580965.1 Corynebacterium kozikiae | reverse complement strand
TGAAGTGTCCCGGGTTTTGTTCCGTTTGAGTAGATGGGAAAATCTGGAACATGCCAAAGAAGTTTGATCAGGATGCGAAGGACCGTGTGGTCCGCTTGGTTGAGGATCGTATTCTGGCGGAGAATCTTTCACTGCAAGCCGCATGCCAGGCAGTCGCGCCTAAACTGGGCGTGTCGTGGCACAGCGCTCGCCAATGGGTTCAACAAGCCCGCCGTGACGGTGGTGTCACTCGTGCTGAGGAAGATATCATTGCTGAAAATGCGAGGCTGCGCCGAGAAAACCAAGAGCTTCGTGATACCAACGAGTTGTTGAAGGCGGCGTCGGCTTTTTTCGCGTCCGAACTCGACCCAAAACGTCGGAAATGATCCGATTCATCGATGCGCACCGGGATCGTTTCACAGTCGAGTTCATCTGTACGACGTTGAAGAACAATCGCGAGGGTGGTTTTATAACCTCGCGTGGCTACCGCCAATCAAAGGCCCGTGGGATAAGTGCCCGCCGGCACCGAGACGCTGCTTTAATCGACCGCATCCGCACGCTGCACGCTGAAAACTACCGTGTGTACGGGGTAAGGAAAATGTGGCATGCGCTTCGCCGCGACGGAATTGATATTGGTCGCGAGCAAACAGCCAGGCTAATGCGCTTGGCTGGAGTATCTGGCAGGGCCAAAGGCCGAGGTCCTGTGACAACACGTAAGTCACGTCGGCCGGATCTGCGCCCTGACTTGGTCCATCGGCACTTTAGGGCCCCTGGGCCCAATAAGTTGTGGGTGGCCGATATTACCTATGTGCGCACCAGGAAAGGATTCGTTTATACCGCGTTTGTCACCGATGTGTTCTCCCGTCGTATCGTCGGGTGGGCCCTGTCAGATTCGATGCGCACGCAGCTGCTGCCGCTGCAGGCGCTCAATCAAGCAATTGTCAGCGCCAAGGAAACAACTGGGCTTATTCACCACTCGGATCATGGCTCCCAGTACGTGAGCATCATCTACAACGAGCGTTTGGCTGAGTATGGGATTACTGCCTCTACCGGCACGGTGGGAGATTCCTATGACAATGCGCTGGCCGAAAACGTCAACGGCTCCTACAAAAATGAGCTTATTCACCCTCGCCGATGGAACGACGTTATCGAGGTAGAGAGCGCAACGTTTAAGTGGGTGACTTGGTGGAACGAGTCCCGGCTACACCAAAGCCTTGGCTACCGAACACCAGCCGAGGTTGAAGCAGCCTTTTGGGCATACAACCCACCCAAAGCCATAATGGAAACCAAGGCAAATGCCTAGGAACAAAACCCAGGGCAGCTCA
>NZ_JANIKJ010000046.1:0-1311 GCF_024580965.1 Corynebacterium kozikiae | reverse complement strand
TGAAGTCGGAGTCGCTAGTAATCGCAGATCAGCAACGCTGCGGTGAATACGTTCCCGGGCCTTGTACACACCGCCCGTCACGTCATGAAAGTTGGTAACACCCGAAGCCCATGGCCTAACCCCTTTTTTGGGGAGGGAGTGGTCGAAGGTGGGATCGGCGATTGGGACGAAGTCGTAACAAGGTAGCCGTACCGGAAGGTGCGGCTGGATCACCTCCTTTCTAAGGAGCTTTACTTTTAATTGTTTTTCAAATCCGGGTGGAGCAACACCACGCAACCTTTTTCTCTGATCACCGTTTGGTGGTGGTTGGGGGTTGTGAACACAACGTAAAAGAAACCAAAAAAAACTATTACTGCTGCATGCATGCATGCTTGTGTGTGTGGTGGTGGGTGCAGGAACATGGTTGTTGGTGTGTTGGCATGCTGTTGGGTGTCTGGGATGATCACGTTGTTTTCAGGCACACAATTAGGTTCATGGATGGCTGTGTGTGACACTGTTGTGTTGCGTGGTTGTGTGTGGGTTTGTTGTGTGCTTGTGTGGTGTCCTTTTTTGTGTTGCTTGGTTTGCTGCAAAACATGCGGTTGTGTGTGTTGTGGTGGCTTAAGTGGTGTTGTGTGAGAACTGTATAGTGGACGCGAGTATCTTTATTCTTTATTCTTTTTGATTTTTTGTGTCTGGTGTTTTTTGTGTGTTGTGTAAGGGCACACGGTGGATGCCTTGGCACCAATAGCCGATGAAGGACGTGGAAGGCCGCGATAGTCCTCGGGGAGTTGTCAATCGAGCGTTGATCCGAGGGTGTCCGAATGGGGAAACCTGGCTGTGGTTATGTGCAGTTACCCATCACTGAATGTATAGGTGGTGTGGGGGTGACGCGGGGAAGTGAAACATCTCAGTACCCGTAGGAGAAGAAAACAATTGTGATTCTGCTAGTAGTGGCGAGCGAACGTGGATGAGGCTAAACCATATGCGTGTGTGACGTGTCAGCGGTTGCGTGTGTGGTGTTGTGGGGTTTCAACGTGGGTTGTCTGACAGTGACCCGCCCTTTTACTGGTTGTGTTAGCGGAAGTGGCCTGGGATGGTCTACCGGAGTAGGTGAGAGTCCTGTACGTGAAAGCATGGTTGGTGGGGTTGTTGGGATACCCGAGTAGCAGCGGGCTCGTGGAATCTGCTGTGAATCTGCCGGGACCACCCGGTAAGCCTAAATACTATTGGTGACCGATAGCGGATAGTACCGTGAGGGAATGGTGAAAAGTACCCCGGGAGGGGAGTGAAAGAGTACCTGAAACCGTGTGCTTACAATCCGTCAGAGCC
>NZ_JANIKJ010000045.1:0-1315 GCF_024580965.1 Corynebacterium kozikiae | reverse complement strand
CAATACCAGCGCACCGCCCACAGGATCACATCACCCTGGAAATGGCGCCACTTGAAATCCGTCATCGTTCCGTCCGTCCAATCTCCGCCAAGCATGCTCAAGCTTCACGATTTTTGCAACAGAGCCATCCTGACCATTAATGGGAGGGCCGGATGGCCTATTCACGCGGATCGATGCAGGCCACCTCTCTCGGATGTAAGACGTTTGATTCCCCTCGTGTTCCTCACAAGTCACGCCAGGAAGCTTCACATTCGCAGTTCGATGATGACGGCGGAGCGTGGAAAATCTAAGCGATGGGCCTGCTCAAACGGTCAAAGGTCAATACTCGAATTGCCCCACAGCAACTCTGATCGCGTCACGAAGGTCATCCGGCCCTTAGCGAATCCTCCAGATACTCAATTTTCTTGAAATCCTTAGAGTTATTATGTTCATTTCGGTAGCCGTCTTGAGATGACGCCCGGTAGATTGCCAAGAACTGGTGTCGGTCTGGAAGGTAGAACTCCACTCCATTTTTAGACCTTAGTTCTAGATCTCCTACCTCAACGCCAGCGAATTCCTGCAACGTGTCAATCACACCGAATTCCACTGACAACCCATCGCGCCGGAACTCGAACTCATGTAGGTCGACAAGCTCATACCCCAAAACGGTCATGACTTGCTCGATTTGCTGGGCGGCAAAGATTCTCTCTTCATCTGGAGCTTCCCAACCACGCGGATCACCGGGTACATGAATATCGATATCCTTCGGATCCCATTCTGCTTTAGTCACCTGCTCCAGGCCGAGGGACCCCATTAGGGTGGGAGTGATGCCAACCCCATTAAGTGCTACGGCGATCCTCAAAAACTCTTCGAACATATATTTTGCTTTCACCCGACACTCCCATAGCCTCATTGTGGGGTTAACACCTCGTATAACACGATACTCTCAACACAAATGACGCCGCTATATATTTCTGGCCTCACCCACGAAGGCGCCGCGGCGCCCTCTCGGACAACGCGGCACGTTTTTAGTTTCTGCAAGCGCTACTTAAGTTCAGGTAGCTAGCATGTGAGCACTCAAATTAGCGAGAGTTTGCTGGATCGGTAATTTGGCAACTGTTTCCTCGAGGTTACGCAGCAGAACATCTGCCGGTTCAGCAATACCGTTTCCAACACAGCGTGCATAGCTTTCCCAACTAGCATTAGGGGTGGGGTTGCCCGCAAATCGTGGACACGTAGTGGAGCTACCTAGTGGTTAGGCAGCTATTTCTTTGCTGCTGTTGATTGCACCGGCGTGGTTCTCGAAGTCGACGGGGCTGACCATCCCGAGTGCAGA
>NZ_JANIKJ010000044.1:0-1323 GCF_024580965.1 Corynebacterium kozikiae | reverse complement strand
TGAGGTTACCCTCGTTTAGTGGACACCCTATTTGTACGGATCTTGTGTCCGTAGGAGAGGATGTTCATTGTGAGTCAACAGCGCAAGAAGTACACGCCGGAGTACCGGCGTGAGGCCGCGAACCTGGTAATCGAGTCGCAGCGCCCGATCGCTCATGTGGCTAAGGAGATCGGTGTTTCCGCCGGGCTTTTAGGCCGGTGGGTCAAACTCGAGCGTGAACGCCGAGGAGCATCAGATGGGATGAGTGAGTCTGATCTTCGTGCTGAGAATGCTCGTCTGCGCCGTGAGCTGGCGGAGGCCAAGATGGATAATGAGTTTTTGTCAAAAGCGACAGCCTTCTTCGCCGCAAAGCAACGCGAGCAGAAAAGTTCGAATTAATGCAGCGAGAGAAGGCGAACTACAGCATCAAGCGCATGGCACGACTATTAAAAGTATCTCGGTCTGGATATTACAAATGGGCCCATGCGCAGCAGAAACGGCTATCTGGCGAAGATGATCGTGTTGCATTTTACGATGGCGTTGACCGTAAGATTCATCAGATTTGGAAAGACTCCGATGAGGTTTATGGTGCTCCGCGGATCACCGCAGAACTTACCGAGCGCTACCAGATCACCTTGAATCGCAAGACTGTGGCTAAGCGGATGCGCATTTTGGGCATTGAAGGGATTTCACCGCGTGCCTTTGTCCCAGTGACTACAATCCAAGCCAAGCGTAAGTCAACTCTTCCCGACCTGGTCAAGCGCATGTTTGATACTGGTCAGCTCAACCGAGTATGGATGTCAGATATTACCTACCTGCGCACCGGTGAAGGCTGGTTGTACTTGTGCGCGGTCCGCGATGGTCATTCCCGCAGGGTACTGGGCTGGGCTATGGATAGTGTTCAAGATACATACCTGGTCGAACGGGCCCTGCGGATGGCGCATACGCTGCGCGGTGACGTTCCTGATGGACTGGTGTTTCACGCTGACCGCGGAACGCAATTCACCAGTGAGAAGCTCTGGAAGGTCTGCCGCAGCCTGGGCATTGCCCAATCTGTGGGGCGTACGGGCGTGTGCTTCGATAACGCGATGTCCGAGTCGTTCTGGTCGACGTTAAAGACCGAATTCTATGACCGTAAGCGCTGGGCGACCCGTGATGCTGCGCGTAAGGCTGTTGCCTACTGGATTGAAGTCGTCTACAACCGCCGGCGTCGGCACTCTGCACTCGGGATGGTCAGCCCCGTCGACTTCGAGAACCACGCCGGTGCAATCAACAGCAGCAAAGAAATAGCTGCCTAACCACTAGGTAGCTCCACTACGTGTCCACGATTTGCGGGCAACCCCA
>NZ_JANIKJ010000043.1:0-1343 GCF_024580965.1 Corynebacterium kozikiae | reverse complement strand
AACCGGGTCCAGGTACCTGTTCTCGTTGTTCGTGCTTGCGGATCCAGTTGCGCAGCGTGGACTCCTTCACGCCGAGCAGCTCGCCGATCTCCCGGCGGGCGCCGGCTTTGGAGATGTCGCCTTCCTCAAGGCGCTCGAAGTACATGCGCACCGCGCGCTCCTGCGTGGCTGCGTCGTACTGACTGGGTCGTGCCATGCTGATCGTCCTCCTAGGGTAAAACCTAGTCTCCGACCAACCCAGGCCGCTTCAGGCAGCAGTTTTCAAAGTAAATCCCGTATCAGAAATACGCTCAACAGTGACTTTGCCAGACCGTGCCCCCATGCCGGTAAAGGTGCATGTAGTGCCGGTGGTGAGTTCTTTCGGACACCCCGTTAACGGGAAGTAAGTGTCCATGTGCTGAATCAGTTCGCGGTGTGCCCCAGCTGCGTGCCAGCGAGGTTTGTCTTCCTTTGCGAACAGGGGGTAGACCTGCCTGTAGCTGGAGTACTGCTTGTTGTCGTACTGAGGCAGCGCCACACCGGTGGGTTCGAAGGATTGGATAGACCCGCCGATGAAATCCTGTTTCGTACCTCCCGCGGCAGCATAAGCGTCTGAGGACGGGAAACTAAACCGGCTTTTCTCCCAGCCGGCTTTGCCCCAGTAATCACGAATCTTCCCACTGACTGTGTGCACACCACTAGCAGGCGAGTAGTAAATCGACCCATTCTCAAAGTGGTTAAACCAGCCATTACCATCCGGCGTAGTCAACTCATCAGTAACCGGATAGCCCAACGGACCAGTCTCCCACCCTTGCGCCGCCCACTTGTCCCGAATCTCACCCCAAATCTGATGGGCATCGGTCTCAGGTGACCAGTAGATGGATCCACCCTGGAAGTGGTTGAACCGGCCAATGCCGTCAGGGGTGGTCAATTCGTCGGTTACTGGGTAGCCCAAGGCCGCATTTTCCCACCCGAGATCAGCCCACTTATCCCGGATGCGACCGCCGACCTGGTGAGCAGTACCGCCATCGACGTTGGGGTGCCAGTAAATGGAAGAATCGCGCACGAAGACCTGGAACCGCCCATTCAACGCTGAGACGCTTTCCGGGGTGGTCGCATCACCAAACCTACCCCACCCCCCGAGACGATGGTAAGTCTCTTCGATCTTCCCGCCGATCCAAAAACCATGGAACACATCCGCCTGCGCCGCGGGAACACCTAACGATCCAAACGCAAATGAGCTGCCCTGGGTTTTGTTCCTAGGCATTTGCCTTGGTTTCCATTATGGCTTTGGGTGGGTTGTATGCCCAAAAGGCTGCTTCAACCTCGGCTGGTGTTCGGTAGCCAAGGCTTTGGTGTAGCCG
>NZ_JANIKJ010000042.1:0-1345 GCF_024580965.1 Corynebacterium kozikiae | reverse complement strand
TTTTGGCATTGGGCCCTCGGCGCTGACGGAGGCCATGGGCATGCTCAACCACCATTTCGCAGCAGCCGCCTGATCGGCGCAGAGCGACAGCCTACCTCTGACTGCCGCCAATCTTTGCAACAGAGCCGGCTTATGATCCGCTTCAAGTTCATCCGGGACCATCGCACCGAGTATTCGGTCAAGCGGATGTGCCACGTGCTGAAGGTGCGGCGATCTTCCTATTACAAGTGGAAAAACACACAGGCCGCGCGCCGCCAGAAGGTTCTTGACGATGCTGTTCTCGGTGCTCGTATCCGCACTTCAGTTCCGTGAGGAACACGGACTCTACGGAGCTAAGCGCATCGCCGCGGCGTTGAACGATCCTGATTCGGGGGCGCATGCGGTGGTCAATCACAAACGCGTCGCACGCAACATGAAGACTATGGGCATCCAGGGGTTCACGAAGAAACCCCGCGTGCGCACCACCGTGGCAGATACTGGCCGTGGTGTCTTTCCAGATCTTGTTTGCAGGCAGTTTCATGCCCCGGCGCCGAATCGCGTGCTCGTCGGCGACATTACCTACCTGCCGGTATCCGGTGGCGGCAATATGTATCTTGCCACCGTGATCGATTGTTATTCCCGCAGGCTGGTGGGATTTTCTATTGCTGACCACATGCGCGTCGATCTGGTTATCGATGCGCTGGACTCAGCACAGCGCGCCCGAGGCAGTCTGAAAGGAGCGATTTTTCATTCAGATCACGACAGTGTCTATACCTCGAAGGCATTTAGCTCACGATGCTAGGGGTGACCCAATCGATGGCAGCGGTGGGAACCAGCGCAGACAACGCGCTAGTGGAGTCGTTCAACTCGACATTGAAACGCGAGGTGCTGCAAAACCGGAAATGCTTCGACTCACTGCTGCACGCCAGACGGGACGTCTTCGCGTGGTGTGTGCGCTACAACCAGAAGCGCAGACACTCATGGTGCGATTATCTGTCGCCCCTCGAGTTCGAAAACCGCACCTGCGGTAAACTCACCTTGACCGCATAAGTTCAATTCCCTGTGTCCACTTTCCAGGGGTCGGGCCCAGTTGATCACACACACTCCCACATCGGGTTCTGGAATGTAGAATTACTGTGAATACTAGGAGCTATCCGGGCCGGTCGGTTGGAAAGAATTTGGACCGGGTTCCCGTATAATTTTTGCCGAAGAGAGATTATGGAGGTGGGGGAGTTGGAATGAAGCGGCCTGGGTTGGTCGGAGACTAGGTTTTACCCTAGGAGGACGATCAGCATGGCACGACCCAGTCAGTACGACGCAGCCACGCAGGAGCGCGCGGTGCGCATGTACTTCGAGCGCCTCGAGG
>NZ_JANIKJ010000041.1:0-1448 GCF_024580965.1 Corynebacterium kozikiae | reverse complement strand
AAAAGGGGTTAGGCCATGGGCTTCGGGTGTTACCAACTTTCATGACGTGACGGGCGGTGTGTACAAGGCCCGGGAACGTATTCACCGCAGCGTTGCTGATCTGCGATTACTAGCGACTCCGACTTCATGGGGTCGAGTTGCAGACCCCAATCCGAACTGAGGCCGGCTTTCAGCGATTCGCTCACCCTCACAGGCTCGCAGCGCGTTGTACCGACCATTGTAGCATGTGTGAAGCCCTGGACATAAGGGGCATGATGATTTGACGTCATCCCCACCTTCCTCCGAGTTAACCCCGGCAGTCTCTCATGAGTCCCCGGCCGAACCGCTGGCAACATAAGACAAGGGTTGCGCTCGTTGCGGGACTTAACCCAACATCTCACGACACGAGCTGACGACAACCATGCACCACCTGTATACAAGCCACAAAGGGAAAGACCATCTCTGGCCCGGTCCTGTATATGTCAAGCCCAGGTAAGGTTCTTCGCGTTGCATCGAATTAATCCACATGCTCCGCCGCTTGTGCGGGCCCCCGTCAATTCCTTTGAGTTTTAGCCTTGCGGCCGTACTCCCCAGGCGGGGCGCTTAATGCGTTAGCTACGGCACAGAAGTCGTGGAAGACCCCTACACCTAGCGCCCACCGTTTACGGCATGGACTACCAGGGTATCTAATCCTGTTCGCTCCCCATGCTTTCGCTCCTCAGCGTCAGTTACTGCCCAGAGACCTGCCTTCGCCATCGGTGTTCCTCCTGATATCTGCGCATTCCACCGCTACACCAGGAATTCCAGTCTCCCCTACAGCACTCAAGTTATGCCCGTATCGCCTGCAGACCCGGTGTTAAGCACCGGGCTTTCACAGACGACGCGACAAACCACCTACGAGCTCTTTACGCCCAGTAAATCCGGACAACGCTCGCACCCTACGTATTACCGCGGCTGCTGGCACGTAGTTAGCCGGTGCTTCTTCTCTAGGTACCGTCACAAAAAGCTTCGTCCCTAGCGAAAGAGGTTTACAACCCGAAGGCCTTCATCCCCCACGCGGCGTCGCTGCATCAGGCTTGCGCCCATTGTGCAATATTCCCCACTGCTGCCTCCCGTAGGAGTCTGGGCCGTATCTCAGTCCCAATGTGGCCGTCCACCCTCTCAGGCCGGCTACCCGTCGACGCCTTGGTAGGCCATTACCCCACCAACAAGCTGATAGGCCGCGGGCTCATCCCTAACCGAAAAAACTTTCCACAACCGACACTAAACGATTGTCCTATCCGGTATTAGACCCAGTTTCCCAAGCTTATCCCGAAGTCAGGGGCAGATCACCCACGTGTTACTCACCCGTTCGCCACTCGAGTACCCAAAGCAAGCTTTAGGCCTTTCCGTTCGACTTGCATGTGTTAAGCACGCCGCCAGCGTTCGTCCTGAGCCAGGATCAAACTCTCCACAAAAAACAAGAAAAA
>NZ_JANIKJ010000040.1:0-1467 GCF_024580965.1 Corynebacterium kozikiae | reverse complement strand
CCTCGAGGCGCTCGAAGTACATGCGCACCGCGCGCTCCTGCGTGGCTGCGTCGTACTGACTGGGTCGTGCCATGCTGATCGTCCTCCTAGGGTAAAACCTAGTCTCCGACCAACCCAGGCCGCTTCACTCTGTGTAGTGGCCTTCACTTGTTGTGGCACCATTACCACTCGGGGGAAGAAGGCCTACTCCAGAAGTGAAATCCGTGCCAGAATCAGGAATGGTTTCATAATAGCCGCCCTGTCGTCCCCACAGAGGGCGATAGGGGTTGGGATTTGGCACCATTGGTAACGAATTCTGGTAGACGACAACCTCTTCGCCTGTTGCATTCGGATGGTTAAGCACCCACTGGGCTAGTTTCGCATTATCCAGAGCTCACCCGTCACTCAAATAACCTCCGATAGCCCCCGCACTCGGAGCCATAACAACTTCCGACAAGCCAATACCTAGTACGGCCAACGCTGAAACTGACTTGCGCGCTACATGGAGGCACATTGAATTACTCTTCAAAGTGTTAAACCTTTCAAGTCATCTGTTTCTATTTCTTTAGGGAACAGGAATGCGAACACCTTGAATTTTGCCGGTGATTTTTAAGTCAGTCTAAAGAGATTTACACCTTTTTAGCTGGTCCTAAACAGATCTATGAATGAAGCGACCTCGCCCCCTGTTCGAAAATAGATCTCGATCAGGTGATTTGCCTCGAACGGCTTCCCGTCACTAGGCCATACATGTAACGCGGCTCACGTCAATCCTTCTGAAAATTCCATCTTCGAAACCTCATCCGGCATACGGATTCCTGTCCCTCGAGCTATGGAGCGTCATGTCTGACCCCGGTTCCCCGAGTCCCGTTTCTGGATCATCGGAGCCGAAACAGCCAATCCCATCCCACAAGGTCAGTTCCCGCGGTGAGGGCGATATCGGATAGGAACAAGGAATACCTCCTAAACCGAAAGGATCATCGCAGGCTACCGGATGGGGTGGACATTGTCTGATCTGAGACTGAGCGCAACAAAGGCGTGAATGGGGATGGCAATCTCTGTCGGTACCAACCGATAAACTGGTACTCAACTATCTGGACCTCTTCCTTCAGGAGACACTCGTGACCCTAACGAACGCTCAGCAAAAGAAAGCCGCAATTGAATTCTCTAAGCGGTGGGCGAAGGAACCGGGCAAAGAAAAGCAACAAGCTGCACCATTCTGGCTCGAGCTTGCAAGTGACGTTCTTGGTATCAAGCGCCCCACTCAGACCATCTTCTTTGAGGAGCAGACGAACTATCACGGCTTCATTGATGCCAAGGTGCCTGACGCGATGACGTTCATCGAGCAAAAGAGCCGAGGTATTGGGGGCCGACCCCCGGAAAGTAGACACATCGGGTGGTCAATATGATGGGATTATGTTAGCTCACGCGGTCTTGGCTTCAAACTCTTTTGGTGACAGGTATCCACACCAGGAGTGACGCCTTTTGGTG